>DJXD01000073.1 GCA_002449585.1 Ruminococcus sp. UBA7013 | reverse complement strand
ATTCTCTGTACTCACGGCTTGGTTATCGCTCTATCGGAGTACAGGCACACCATGAGAGATAACACCCTGTTATTCTCTCCAAAACTCTAAGTTTAGTATACTATATTTTTTAGCATTTGTCAAGAGGGGGGACGCAATTCCTCCCCCACCTATAGAGGTGGGAGATTCCTTGCTAACTTTTGTTGAAATCCTCAAGATACAGTTCTGCATTATAATAATCAACATCTGTCTGCAAAAATTCAGAATTCACGCTGAAACCGTCTGTATTTTTGATCCAGATGGAATTTCCTGTGGAAAATTTGGCTTTCTTACTGGAAGGCAATGTATTGACATAGCTATAAAGCTCCTGATTCAGGAAATCCAGATTTCTGCCAAGAACCATTTCCATCTGTGATTTTGTCTCTTCTTTTGCGCCGTTGGCTGTCATGGATAAAGCAAGCATCACAGATAAGGGTGCTATCAATGCATTTTTATCTGGAGATTCAGCACAAGTATTCTGAAACAGATTCACAGCAAACTGCATTTGCGAGTTCCGGAACTCATCATTCAGCTCTGTGATCTGCATTTCCTGTTTCTGTGCGGATGCAGTCAGGCTGTCCCCTGTTTCTTTTTTCATCACTCCGCAGGATGTAAATGTCAGACATGCCAGCAGGCAGGATACTAATTTTTTCAATTTCATAAAATTTCCTCCTCATAGGCTTTTACTTTACTACGCTACTGATAAGTATTTTTATGGCTCATTTCAAAAAAATCGGCAGATTGCACAAATCTGTACATAGATACTTGACGAATTCACTAAGATATGCTATGATAATTCAGAAAGGATGATGCAATATGTTATTTCAGACATCAGAAAAATATTTTCAGGAAGTGCTTGCGGAAAGTCATACAACTCCCGTTCTTGTCGATTTCTATGCATCCTGGTGCGCACCCTGCCGGATCTTAGCACCTGAGCTAGATGCGCTTTCAGAAGCATACCCCATTTCTGCCTATTCTGTCAATACTGACAAAGAAACCAATCTGACAGAATGCTATCATGTGAACGTCCTCCCCACAGTGATCCTGTTTCAGAATGGTCAGCCTGCCGCCAGATGGGAAAATCATATTCCTGTTTCTGAAATCATAGAAAAAATCCGGCTCTCCTGAAAGAGCCGGATCAGCTTTGTCATTACATACCTGCCAGAACACCATCAAATACAGTATCAATAAATTTTCCTGCACCAATGGGGGTATAAACCCAATGATCAATATGTTCGCCCTGATAGAAATAGCGAAGCGGTTCAGGCTTGGGGGCATCCTCACACACATCCACAAGAATCAGCTTGACTTTGAGTTTTTCCGGAATTAGTGCCTTGATGTATACACTGGTGCGCTGACCGACTTCAACCGGCTGCCGCAGTTCTGCAAGTCCAGCAAGATTAGGCATCAGCTCAATGAAAACACCATATTTTTCAACAGAGCGCACTATGCCGCATGTGGTTTCGCCTACATGGAACAGAGCCGCATTCTCTTCCCATGTGCCAAGCAATTCTTTATGAGATAATAAAATTCTTCTGCCCTGCATTCCCTTGATAATCACACGAATGTTTTGACCCACTGCGAACCTGTCCGCAGGATGTGCAATTCTTGATACAGAAATAGCATCAATCGGAACCATAGAGGCAATGCCACAGCCAATATCTACAAATGCTCCGAACGGTTCAAGATGTGTCACTTTTGCATCAATAATATCTCCGGGGAGCAGACTGGAAAGGAACTGTGCACTGCATTCTTCCTGCACGGCACGGCGTGACAGAATCGCCAGATCTTCACCCGTTTCCCCTTTTTCAATGCGCAGGACTTTGAAGCAGACAGGCTTACCAACTCTGGCAATTAAAGCAATATCCCGGAGCTCTCCCTCTGCAATGCCTACAGCACCTTCTTCACGGGGGATCATGCCTTTCATACATGGGAGCTGTACCCACATATTATGATTACTGTCGCACATTGTTACTCTGGCTTCCAAGATTCTCCCGGAAAGCTGTGCCTGTGTGAGGGTCTGGGGGCTTGAGATAGCGGCCTGGTTTTCCAGGGTGTCCAGAAGTGCCCCTTCTGGACAGAAATGTTTCTGGTACATGTTTTCGACCTCCGATTTTTGTTTTTAGGAACATTCCTGCTACAGTATATGCCGGATGTTTCCGGAATAGAACTTTCTATTAATTTCCATCCCGTCCGCAGCGGAATGCTCCTAACGTCCGGCTGATTTTCATCTATTATATGCTATCATATTTTTCCCAACTTGTCAAGAGGATTTCTGATTAAATTTTTGTCAAATTTTAATGACAAAGGCTATAATCTGTCAAGTTTGTTGCAGATGCACCGCTCCCAGCGACTGCATTACAGCCGAAACACGTCCGGCTTGTTGCCTATCACATATAATAATTAATTCAGCGGATTCTCTGTAATAATATTCTGGTATCGTGTTCGCACTGATTTCAGAAATCATGACATCTGTGAGATAATTTTCCATACGGAGATTTGCCGGAAGCATTGTAAATTTTCGGCGGCCTTGCGGCAGAGGGACACCTTTTCCCAGCTTGCGGATATGAATGCTTTGTATATTCGGAATACTTCTTCGAATTCTTCCGGCAGCTAATTCTGCAATATCTTGTGTAGCAAGTTCACCTTTCAGACGGCAAAGTTTCATTTCTAAAAAGCCTCCTTTTGAAAAATCGGCAGACTGTACAGGAAACAGCCTTGATTTTTATTATGATTGCACAAATTGATGGAACTATGCATACGAAATCTTGCCTTTTTTGAAAAAATGCTGTATAATATAATTTAGCGAGATTAACATAAAAATGAAAGGAAGATTCACAGAATGGACATTCGTGTCAATGACAGAGTGCTGATGAAAAAACAGCATCCCTGCGGCGGAAAAGAAATGCTTGTGATCAGAACCGGCATTGATTTCCGGCTTCGGTGTCTGACATGCGGAAGAGAATTTATCTCTCCACGCTCTAGAATTGAAAAATATATCCGGCAGGTGAATCATCAGGAACAACAGGACGGTGGAACAGATGTTTGAAAAACTGGAACTGATGTCACAGAAATATGAAGAAATTGCTCGGAAACTAACTGATCCAGAAGTGATTTCTGATCATGCACAATATGCGGCCTATATGAAAGAATATAAAAATCTTGCACCGCTGATGGAAGCATTTCAGAAATATCAGTCTGCAAAACAGGATTTGCAGGAAGCGCAAGAACTTTTGCATGAATCCGGAGATGAAGAATTAAAAGAAATGGCACAGGCTCAGCTGGAAGAAGCAAAAAGTATTCTGGAAGAGCAGGAACAAGAATTGAAAATCCTGCTTCTG
Source organism: Ruminococcus sp. UBA7013 (assembly GCA_002449585.1). Lineage (GTDB taxonomy): Bacteria > Bacillota > Clostridia > Oscillospirales > Ruminococcaceae > UBA3855. Next base: position 69,269 of record DJXD01000073.1, on the reverse strand, counting down.
CCAAAAGATCCTAATGATGATAAAAGCGTGATTATGGAAATCCGAAGCGGTGCAGGCGGGGAAGAAGCTGCATTATTTGCCGGCTCTCTCTGCCGGATGTATAGCATGTACGCAGAAGCACAGCATTGGAAACTGGAAATTCTGAATGCTAATCCAACAGAATTGGGCGGCTATAAAGAAATCAGCTTTTCGATTGAAGGAAACGGCGCATATTCTCGCCTGAAATATGAAAGTGGCGTTCATCGTGTGCAGAGAGTTCCCGAAACAGAATCACAAGGCAGAATTCATACCTCAACCGTAACGGTTGCCGTTCTTCCTGAAGCAGATGAATTAGAACTGCATATCAATCCGACAGATCTGAAATTTGATGTATTCCGATCCAGCGGCGCAGGCGGACAGCATATTAATAAAACAGAATCTGCTGTCAGAATCACACATCTTCCATCAGGACTGGTTGTAGAATGTCAGGATGAACGCAGTCAGCATAAAAATAAAGAAAAAGCCATGAAAGTATTGCGAGCCAGATTATTTGAAATCATACAACAGGAACAAAATGCTAAAATTGCATCAGAAAGAAAAATGCAGGTTGGTACAGGTGACCGATCAGAACGCATCCGGACATATAATTTCCCTCAGGGACGAATGACAGATCATAGAATCAATCTGACGCTCTACCGTCTGGAAAGTGTTCTAAATGGTGATTTAGATGAAATCTTTGATGCACTTGCAACAGCAGATCAGGCATCAAAATTAGCGGAGCAAAGCCTATGAATACAAAATTATTAAAAGATACGCCGGAAGATTTGCAGACAGCGGCAGATCTTCTCAGAAGCGGCCAGTTAGTCGCTTTTCCAACAGAAACGGTTTATGGACTCGGCGCAGATGCTCGCCTTGAAACTTCTGTCAAAGCCATTTTTGAAGCTAAGGGCAGACCAGCAGACAATCCATTGATTGTGCATATTTCTGATCTGTCCATGCTGAATGATATTGTTACAGAAATTCCGGATTTGGCCAGAAAACTCGCAGAAGCATTCTGGCCGGGCGCATTGACTATGATTTTCCCAAAAGCAGACTGTATTCCTCTGGTTACATCCGGCGGATTAAATACTGTTGGTGTCAGAATGCCATCCCATCCCATGGCACAGAAATTAATCCAGCTTTCCGGCTGTCCCATTGCTGCACCTTCTGCCAATCGCTCCGGATTGCCTAGCCCTACTACAGCAAGGCATGTTATGGATGATATGAACGGTAGAATTTCCGCTGTTCTGGATGGCGGTCAATGTGAAATTGGGGTGGAATCTACTGTCATCTGTTTTGATGATCCCGAAACTGTTCATATTTTAAGACCGGGGTTGTATTCTGTAGAAGATTTTCAGCCATTTGCCAGACATGTCTATGTTGATAAAGCCGTTTATACACAGATCGCTCCGGATGCAAAGGCCGCTTCCCCCGGTATGAAATATAAGCATTATTCCCCAAATGCAAAAATCCTCCCGGTGGATGCACCTGATTTTAACAGCTTTGTTAATTATGTATTATCTCATCAGATCGAAAATACTTATTGTTTGCTGTTTGATTCTGATCCGGAAATTGAGGGCGTTCCTTGTTTGCATTATGGTGATGATGGTCTGCATCAGGCGCATGATTTATTTTTTCGCTTCCGGGAGCTGGATGAGAAAGGCGCAAAACTTGTTTATGTTCGTATGCCTAGAGAAAATACCCGTGCTTCCTTGTCTGTCTATAACAGACTTATGAGGGCTGCCGGATTTGAGGTGATGAAACTATGACATCTGCTTTTTCCGTCAGTGTTGTAGGGCTCACTGGTCAGACCGGCGCAGGGAAAAGCACAGTTTCAAAAGTTTTTGTAGAACATGGTTTTGCTTTGATTGATGCAGATCAGATTTCCCGTGAAGTTGTCGAGCCCGGAAAACCTTGTCTTGATGAAATATTTGATTTTTTCGGGAACACTGTCCGCAATCCAGATGGTACGCTTAATCGGAAAGCACTTGCTGAAATCGTCTTTCATGACAGGCAGAGACTGGAAAGTCTCAATAGTATTTGTTATCCGTTTATCACAGAAGAAATTTTCCGGCGAATTAATCAATATGCCAGCCAAGGGAAACAATTTGTTCTTCTGGATGCGCCCACTTTATTTGAAAGCCGTGCATCTGATTTCTGTGACATGATCATTTCTGTTGTGGCACTGCCGGAACTGCGCTGTGCCCGGATTATGACACGGGATTCCATGACAAAAGAAGCCGCTCAGGCTCGCATGAATTCGCAATTAGAAGAAGAATTTTTTATCCGACATTCAGATTATGTGATTCATAACAATGATTCTCCAGAATTATTATCTGCATTATCCGGAGAAGTCGCTGACAAAGTCAAGAGTTATCTGACACAATAAATTTATAGAAAGAAGCGTGTATTTTCATGAAGAAAGAAAAAAATGAAGTCCAGGCACTCAAGGACAAGTTATTTTATCAGAATCAACATGCCGCCCAGCGCATGAGCAATGAAGAACTGACAGAGTGTGAACAGTTCTGTGAAGGCTATAAAGCATTTATGAATACTGCAAAAATTGAACGTGAAGTCAATGCGTTTGTGATCGCAGAGCTTCAAAAACAGGGATATACAGAATTTCAGCCGGGCATGACACTGAAAGCCGGCGATAAGATCTATGTCAATAACCGTGGAAAAGCAGTGATTATGGCAACTATCGGAACAGAAGATATTAGAACCGGTGTTCGTCTGTGCGCAGCGCATATTGATTCCCCCCGGCTGGATATGAAACAGCATCCACTTTTTGAAAGCCAGGAAATCGGCTATTTCAAAACGCATTATTACGGCGGAATTAAAAAATATCAGTGGCCGACTGTGCCGCTGTCTCTGCATGGCGTAATCATCCGGAAAGATGGCTCAAAAATAAATATCCGTATTGGAGAAGATCCAGAAGATCCGGTATTTTATATTACTGACCTGCTTCCCCATCTGGCTGATGAGCAGATGAGAAGAAATGCACCTCAGCTGATTAAAGGCGAAGAATTAAATATTGTCATCGGCTCTATGCCGTTTAAATCAGAAAAGGGCAGTGAACTGGTTAAGCTTGCACTCATGAAGCTCTTGAATGAAAAATATGACATCACAGAATCTGATTTTCTTTCTGCTGAACTGGAAGCCGTTCCAGCCTATAAAGCTCAGGATGTAGGCTTTGACAGGAGCATGATCGGCGCATATGGTCATGATGATAAAGTTTGTTCTTATCCGGCTTTTCGTGCCTCTCTGGATGTAACAACGCCAAAACATACCAGCGTGATTATTCTGACTGATAAAGAAGAAACCGGAAGTGATGGCAATACCGGACTGAAATCTTCTTATCTGAAATATTTTCTCTATGATCTCGCAGACTGCTTCCATGCAAATGGCCGTGCTGTCATGAGAGCATCAAAATGCTTGTCTGCGGATGTTAATGCCGGATTTGATCCCACTTTCCCGGAAGTATTGGAAAAAAATAATTGCGCTTATCTGAATCATGGCGTATGCGTGACAAAATTCACCGGTGCTCGTGGCAAATCCGGAACATCTGATGCATCTGCTGAATTTGTCGGAGAAGTCAGAAAAATTCTGGATGATGGCGGCGTGATCTGGCAAACCGGAGAACTCGGCCGGGTGGATCTCGGCGGCGGTGGCACTGTAGCCGCTTATATTGCTAATCTTGATATTGATACTATTGATATTGGTGTTCCCGTGCTATCTATGCATGCGCCTTATGAACTTGTTGCTAAAACAGATATCTGGGCTGCTTATAGAGCTTTTAAAGTTTTTCTGGAATCCTGACAGGGGGATATTATGGGTAATTATACAGTCAGCTTTTATGACAGAGAAATGAACCGCCGCTTTTTCCGGCATTTTCAGAATGTCTCTGTTCAGAACTATGAAAATTATATCCAGATCAATGATGAAAATAATAATCTGCTCATGCTGGTCTCTGTCAATGCCAATACTGTAATTGTAGAATCTGACGGCGCATATCTCACCGGAGAGGAGCAGAAATGAAACTGATTTCATGGAATGTGAACGGTTTCCGTGCGAATCTGTCCAAAGGCTTTGTCTCTTATTTCAAAGCCTTTGATGCAGATCTGTTCTGCATTCAGGAAACAAAAATGCAGCCGGATCAGGTAACAACTAGTTTTGATGGCTATGAACAATATTTTAATAGTGCCGTGAAAAAAGGCTATTCCGGAACAGCCTTATTCACAAAACAGCATCCGCTTTCTGTAACGTTCAATTTCGGTACACATACGGACGAAGGCCGGGCAATTATTGCAGAATATGAAAAATTCCGGCTGATTACGGTCTATGTTCCCAATTCTCAGAGAGAACTCACAAGGCTGGATTATAGAATGCAATGGGAACAGGATTTCAGAAAATTCCTGACAGAACTTGATAAAGATAAACCGCTGATCATCTGCGGAGATATGAATGTTGCACATCAGGAAATAGATCTGAAACATCCAGCGGAAAATAAGGGTAATTCTGGCTTTACAGATCAAGAACGCAGTGCATTTACTGCCCTGCTGAATGCTGGTTTTACAGATACATTCCGGCTTTTGCATCCAGATATAAAAGAGGCTTATACTTGGTGGTCATATATGAGACAGGCACGGAGCAGAAATGTCGGCTGGCGGATTGATTATTTCCTTGTATCCAATCGCATTGCTGCATTTGTTACAAAAGCAGAAATTTATCCCGATGTTATGGGCAGTGATCACTGCCCTGTCGGACTTGAATTAAATTTATAAAAGGGGTTTTGCATTATGAAAAAGAAAGAAAAAAAGAAATTTTTCTCTCCGTTTTACGTCATTGGCAGTTTGATCCTGACCGTGATCAGCTTTCTGATTATGCCTATTATTCTGGATAAGGGTACAGATATTGCCTATAAATTATTATATCCTGATGATGATCAATAATCTGAAAGGAGCGTTATCATGGCAGTAAATGTAGAAGAAATTACGGAATTTCATGCTGAAAAACTAGCCGCTGATTGTCTGCGAGAAATTAATAAGCAGATCAATGGCATGAAATGTTTAAATATTATGGTTCTTGGGAAATCTGGTGTCGGTAAAAGCACGCTGATTAATTCTGTATTCCGTGAAAATCTGGCAGATACCGGCATTGGCCGACCTGTGACACAGGAAATCCGCTGTTATACAAAACAGGGGTTGCCTTTGAAAATTTATGATACTCCCGGCTTTGAACTCGGTAAGAATCAACTGGATGAAGTGTTGCAACTGATCAAAGATAAAGCCAATTCAACAGATGTCAATAATGCAATTCACTGTATCTGGTACTGCATCAATGTAGGATCAAACCGGATTGAACCTGTAGAAATTGAAAGAATCAAAGCTTTCACAGAAGAAAACAAAGTCACAAACATTCCGGTTTTTATTCTTCTGACACAAAGTTATCCTAAAAAGAAAGCGCAAGAATTGCAAAAACAGGTAGAAGCTGAAAATCTGAACGTTTGCAAGGTCATTCCTGTTCTGGCACAGGATATAGAGCTTGATGATGATTATATTATAAAATCTTATGGATTAGATACTTTGATTGAGCTGATGGCGGAACAGCTTCCGCAGGAATTGCAGAATACATTGCAGAATGTGCAGATTGCATCTTTGGAGCTTAAAAAAAAGAGAGCCCAGGCAGTTGTAACAGCCGCCGTAGCTGCCGCTTTTGGTGAGGGATTTATGCCTGTTCCGTTTGCAGATGCGGCTATGATCATTCCGACACAGATCACAATGCTTGCAAGTATTACTGCTGTCTTCGGGATTAGTGTGGATCAAGCTCTTTTGACTTGTATTGTTTCTTCTACCGTAGGCGCAGGCAGTGCTACCATTATTGGCCGGACGATTGTTTCAAATCTCCTGAAATTCATTCCTGTTGTCGGTCAGGCCGCTGGCAGTGCTATTTCCGGGACAACTGCCGCACTTCTGACAACTGCCCTAGGAGAAGCCTATATCAAAATTATGGAATTGATGTTCAAAGGCAAAATGAAAAAAGAAGATCTGACAACACAAGCCGGTCAGCAAATGATGAAAGAAATTTTTGAAGATACACTCAGAAATCATAATTCTCAGAAAGATTAAAAGGAGGATATTATGCTGCTCAAAGCAGTAAAAATTCATAAAATCTATAACGGCATAAAAATTCTGTCAGATATTGACCTGCAAATAGAAGAAACGGATCGAATTGGCCTAATTGGTGCGAATGGATGCGGAAAATCTACTTTTCTGAAAATCCTGCTTGGAGAGATTCTCCCGGATCATGAACAGGAGGGGGATGGTCAGATCATATGTGCGTCCAGAACTTCTATCGGTTATCTGGCACAATCCGCCGCTCTGGATTCTAGTCTCACCGTTTGGGAGGAAATGCAGAGCGTCTTTTCTGATCTGCTTCAGACACATGCCAGAATCAGAGAAATCGAAAAGATACTTGACACGCATCCGGAATATCTTGAAGAATATGATCGGCTGTCTGCATGGTTTCAAAGCAATGGCGGCTATGATATTGATTTTAAAATCAAAACTGTCTTATTTGGCATGGGATTTTCACAGGATGATTTTCACAGAATGGTTTCCAGTTTCAGCGGCGGAGAAAAAACACGCCTTGCTATTACAAAATTATTATTAGAAGAACCAAATTTATTAATTCTTGATGAGCCTACCAATCATCTTGATTTTGAAACAATCCAATGGCTGGAAGATTATCTCCGGACAAGCAAAAGTGCGCTTCTGATCGTTTCACATGACAGATATTTTCTTGATAAACTTTGTACTAGTATCTGTGAAATTGAACATGGAAAACTCACCAGATTCAAAGGCAATTATTCGGCATATACAGTTCTGAAAGCTGCCGCTGTGGAACGACAGGAAAAAGAATATGCCCTCCAGCAGAAAGAAATTGCAAAACTGGAAGATTATGTAGCCCGGAATATGGCAAGGGCATCCACAGCGAAAAGTGCAAAAAGCCGTCAGAAACAGCTTGATAAAATAGAACGCATTGAAAAACCTGTTACAAAACAGAAACGTGCTGGCTTGTCTTTTACTTATGAAATAGAGCCGCCCCTTGATGTGCTGGAAGTCCGTAATGCAGATATTTCTGTTGGAGAAGGCTCTGCACGGAAAACACTGCTTTCCGGCATTGATTTCAATATCAGACGAGGTGAAAAATTAGGAATCATCGGCGTGAATGGTATCGGAAAATCAACGCTTCTGAAAGAAATTCTAGGCATTCTTCCGCATGATGGCATAATGAAATTTAATAAAAATATCAAGATCGGCTATTTTGATCAGGAAAGTACAAATCTGAATCCAAATCAAACAGTGATAGATGAATTGCATGATAGATTTCCGGCCATGCTGGATGGTGAAATCCGGAATCTGCTCGGACAGGTTCGCATTACTGGTGAAGATGTTTTTAAGCCCGTCTCTGCCCTCAGCGGCGGCGAACGTGCCCGTGTCTGTTTTGCTTTGCTCATGCTGGAACATGCCAATGTCATGCTTTTGGATGAACCAACCAATCATTTAGATCTGCCTATGAAAGAAGTATTAGAAGAAGCACTTTCTGCTTATACCGGAACACTTTTGTTTGTTTCTCATGACAGATATTTCCTGAAACGCCTTGCAACTCAGCTGATTGAATTAACACCAGAAGGAATGCATTTCTATCCTTATGGCTTTGAAACCTATCTTGAAGAAAAAGCCCGTCTCAAAGCACAGGAACAGGCAGTTCCAGCCGTTTCTCAGAAAGCTGAAAAAAATACGGCACATCGAACCAAAGCACAGCGCAGTGCAGAAGCCGCTCGCAGAAATCGAATGAAAGAACTGGAACAGGAAATTGAGACATTGGATCTCCAGATTTCTGATCTGGAAGCCAGTCTCACACGCCCTGAAATCTGCACGGATTATCAGAAAATGCAGGAAATTTGTCAGCAGCTGGAAGCCGCTAAAAATCAATCAGAAGCCTGCTTTGCTGAACTCTGTGAGCTGGAAGAAGCATAATCATGCCGCATTTTGTCTGATTATCATAATTTCTGATGAAAAACAGAATTAAAATTTAGATATTTCGTGTATTGCATTTTGACCAAAAATCGTGTATGATTAAATAAAATCGAGAAAAGAGGTTTTTACATGCGAATTTCAAAATATCTTGCTTGCCTGATGACAGTATTTTTAATCAGTTCTGCTCTTTCTGCCTGCGGCAAGTCAGGAAATGCAAATTCCGATCTACCCGTTCAGGAAGCACCGGAGACTGCTCCGGAAGCAGCAAACGGCGGCACGGGAAATGATGAAAATTCAGACGAAGAAAATGAAGATTCTGCTGAAATCGTCAACGCTATGGAAACTATTCCAGATCTGGAAGAAGCCAGAACTGCCGCACCAGGTCAGGCATATCTTGCTGTAACAGATTCTAATTGGCAAACACAATATTGGGGCAGCGCAACAGGTAACGGCTATATGCTCGCCTATGATGCTGGTATTGCAGATATTCATGGAGATGATTTCTATACAGTCAGTGTGAATGCAGATACAGAAGGCTTCCGGTATTCTATGCAGGATCAAAATTATGTTCCTGCCGGACTTGGCTTTCTGGCTGTTATGATTCCCGAAGGTGAAAAATTATATCCTGGTGCTTCTATCACAATCGAACGCATTCTTGTTGATGGCAATGAACTTGAACTTTCAGGGAAAAATTATACATTCAGCGAAGATGGAATAGAAACAAAAACTAATTTATTCAATTCCTGGGCAAGTGATATTCCTCTGAATGCCAGAAGCAGTGAGGGCTATCTGCATGATGAAGACGGCGACCCCAGAGATATTATGAAAAATTATTCTGCACAGGTGATAGATCCTGAAAATTTTGAATCCTGGAAGAAAATAGAAGTTACTTTCAGCATTTCCGGAACAGATGGGAGCAATTATCAGGAAATTGTTCTCCCCACAACAGAACCTGAAACCGATGCGCCTGAAGAAGAGCCGGAAGATGATGAAAATCAAGATCAACCCGCTGAAGAATAATTATTCTGATAAATTTTCAGAATTGTGATATACTAAGTCTATATTTTAAGAAAAGAAGGGATTTTTATGATTACTAATCTGAATGATGCAAATTTTCAGCAGACAATCCAGAGCGGTACACCTGTCCTTGTTGATTTCTGGGCTTCTTGGTGTGCTCCCTGCATGAAACAGGGCGAAATTCTTCATGAACTAGATGAAGCAAATGCTTCTTTACAGATCGGGAAAGTCAATGTAGATGAATGCCGGGATTTGGCAATGAAATTCGGAATTTCTGCTATTCCAACTATGATTTTATTCAAAAATGGTGAACCAGCGGAAAGAATTACCGGTTTACACAGTGCCTCCCAGATCTTAGATATTTTCAAAAAGCATTCTTGATATGATCAGGCTGAATGAAGATCCGGAAATTGTAAAAATGATCCGGGAAGGTCTCAAAAAAACTGGCGGCTATTGCCCGTGCCGATTGGAACAAACACCTGATACAAAATGCATGTGCAAAGAGTTCCGGGAGCAGGTTGCTGATCCTAATTTTGAAGGTTATTGCCATTGTCTGCTGTATTACAAAGATAACCAGAAATAATATTAAGCCCCCTAACGTTCTGCGTCCCGGGGGCTTTGCCGTTTATAAAGATCATAAACAAGGAAAGGAAATGTGATATATGAATCTTTTCAATAAAATTCGTGAACCTGTCGTGATCAAATCAGACAGTACTGCTCAGGAACAGCTCCGTCAACTAGTCGATTTTCGGGAATATATAGCCGAAGAAGACCTTGAACGGCTGGAACAGGATATTAAATCTGTAGAAGCTGGCATTGCTGGAGAGAATGCTGTTTTATCTGAATTAGAAAACAGTCATATGCCTATGTATATCCTGCATGATATTTATCTCAAACAGGGAGAGCTTTCTTCTCAGATAGATTATCTTGTGATTACGAAAAAATTAATTCTTGTTATTGAATGCAAAAATCTGTCAGGGAATATCAGCATTGATAAACATGGTGATTTTACAAGAATCATCCGGAAAGGAGGGATCAATCATCGAGAAGGAATTTATAGTCCTTATACACAGAACCAGCGGCATCTGGAATTAATCCGAGAAATCCGCCGGCCAGAAAAAGATTTATTGGCACAAGCTGCTTTTGATAAAAGTTTTTCAGATTATCATAAATCTGTCATTGTATTTGCAAATTCTAAAACAGTGATTAATACTCGTTATGCACCACAGGAAATTCAGGATCTGCTTGTCAAATCTGATGATCTGATTAATTATATCAAAACATTACATAAAAACAGCAATGTTCCGGATATGACAGATAAAGAAATGCAGATGCTTTCTGATTTTTTTATGAGTCATCATACAGAGCATCCTGTTGATTATACAGAAAAATATAGGAAAAAAGACAAAAAAACAGATTCTCCTGAATATATCTGCCCGAATTGCGGCGGAGAAGTCAGGCAGGGGCAATATGGATGGTACTGCAAAAAAAAATGCGGTATGCGCCTTGAAAAAGTGTATGGCGTACCGCTTACAAATAGACAGATCATCAGTCTTCTGCATGGAAAAACAACGACTTGCAAGACAAAACTCGGCAAAGTAACCGTTTTCCCAGAAGCAGAAGAAAAACATTATCAAGGTAAAACCTTGTTTCAATGGCGCACAGAATCTAAAAAATAATTATTGCTTCCGGGCTATTTTATATTCATCACCATCACGATAATAGGGACATTGCTGATAATGCCGCTGCAATAATTTTGCATATTCATCTTCATCAAGATTCGCTTCACAAATATACGATTCATACTCTTCATCATAGACATAATAAGCACAGGTTTCACAATTCATGTTTTCACCCCCCTGCATTGATTATAGCATATTTTCTGAAAAAATGCAACAGAAAACCGCCCGGCTTTCCGGACGGATTTTCTGCTTTATGTGGGAAGTGGAAAATGCTTAATTCGGTGAATCCTGCAAAGCATCATAACCATGTTCATTAGTTCTGACTTTTACAACATCCTCAACGTCATAAATAAAGATCTTTCCATCACCAATATGACCCGTATACAATGCCTTTCTGGCTGCTGATAATGCCTTTTCTACTGGTACTGCTGTGATAACAGCCTCTACTTTCACTTTGGAATGCAGTGACGGCAGTTCCTGCTTGACACCCCTGTAATAAGCTGTATGACCCATCTGTGTGCCATAACCTAAAACTTGTGTCACTGTGATGCCATCAATGCCAACCCCCGCAAGACTTGCCTGTAATTCTTCTAATTTGCCGGGTTTGCAAACAATGGAAAGCTTTGTCAGCTTTGCGCCTGTTCTTACAGGGGCAGCCTTCACTTCTGCCGATACTTCCGTAGCTGTCAGCTTATCCGCATCAGAGCCGAATACCTGACGAACTTCTTCGCTATCAATATCATGTCTGGCAGCCTGACGGCTTACTTGAAGCATCGTATCTGCCGCAGGTGCAAAATCTGCATAGGAACTTGATAAACCGTGTTCTGTCATATCCAGACCAATAATTTCTTCTTCTGCACTCGCTCTGATACCAAGCGTTTTCTTGATGATCATAAATGTCGCTGTAATTGTGATCGCTGTCCATGCCCCTACTGTCAGAATCGCTAAACATTGCAGGCCTAATTGATGAAATCCGCCGCCATAGCAAAGCCCTTGAACGCTATCATTTCCCGGAACAGATGTTGTAGCAAATAATCCTACTGCAAATGTCCCCCATATGCCATTCATCATATGAACCGCTACTGCACCAACTGGATCATCTACATGAAGCACATAATCCAGAAGCCAAACGCCGAATACTACCAGTAATCCGGATACAATGCCAATCATAGCCGAACCAAATGCATCTACAACATCACAGCCAGCTGTGACACCAACAAGCCCCGCCAATGAAGCATTGAGACACATGGAAACATCCGGTTTTCCGTATTTGATCCATGTAAAAATCATACATGTGAAAGTAGCGATAGCAGGAGCAATTGTCGTTGCTACAAAGATACTTGCCAGCTGTCCGCCGGATTGTGCTGCTGCACCATTGAATCCATACCAGCCAAACCAAAGAATAAAACATCCAAGTGCCCCGATTGTCAGGTTATGTCCCGGAATGGCTCTCACTTTAATCACTTTTCCCTCTTTATCTTTCTTAAATTTTCCGATTCTTGCGCCTTCAATGGCTGCGCCGATCAGTGCAGAAATACCGCCAACCATATGAATCGCACATGATCCGGCAAAATCATGAAATCCTAATCTGGACAGCCAGCCGCCGCCCCAGATCCAATGTGCTTCGATCGGATAGATAATTCCCGAAATCACAGCCGAGTAAACACAGTAAGATAAAAATTTTGTTCGTTCTGCCATTGCCCCGGATACGATTGTAGCCGTTGTAGCACAGAATACTAAATTAAATACAAAATTTGACCAGTCAAAATTTGCATAATCCGTGAAAATGCCCATTGTTGGCATACCAATAAAGCCGCCAAGTGCATCTTCTCCCAGAAGCAGACCGAACCCCAATGCAATAAATACTACCGTACCAATACAGAAATCCATCAGATTTTTCATAATAATATTTCCGGCGTTTTTGGCTCTGGTGAATCCCGTTTCTACCATGGCAAAGCCTGCCTGCATGAAAAAAACCCATGCTGCGCCGATCAGATACCAGATCCCAAAAATTTCAGAATCCGTCTTTGTCATGATTTCCTGCAAATCGTTCATGATTTCTCATCCTCTCTTAAAATTTGATCTGCAAAATAAAAACGCTGGGAAATGCATCTTTGCATTTCTCAGCGTCTTTGCTGTTTACAGTTATTAGTATAGCGCATTTCTTCTATTTTGTCAACTGGAAAATCTGTCATGTTTTTTCTGACAGTTCTTTTTTTTTTGTAAACTCTGCATAATGATATTATTTTTTCTATCTATCTGATTTGATTTTTTAAGTCAGAAAGCATTATACTTTTGATAAATTTGTAAAATCACAAAAAATGATTTATAATTCATATGTCGATAAAATCCGGAGTGCAACTTCTTTTCTGGTTGATCTGGTATCCATCGCCTGCTTTTCAATATATCTATGTGCTTCCGGCTCTGTAAATTTCAGATATTGCATCAGTGCGCATTTGGCTCTGTTAATCAGCCGCATTTCATCAATTTTGACCAGCAGTTTTGAATTTTCACGTTTCAGGCCGAGCATTCTCGAACGAGTAGCTTCTACCAACCGGATAGACTGGTGAAATAAGCTTTTATTCATCGGCCTTGCCACAACACAGACACCATAATCAGCCACTTTGTCAGAAACATCATCTGAAATATCTGCTTTGCAGATCAAAATAATACCGGAACTGGTATTTTCAGACATCATGACAGAAAGTTCATGTCCAAATTCATCTTTCAACGGTGTATTGATAATAATCAATGCATATTCTGAATTACTGATCAGCCGCCTTGCTTCACTTCCGCTTGCTGTGGAAGTCAGATTTGTATAGCCATAAGCATGCAAAAACTGTGCAATCAGCTCCATTCCCTTTTCAGAACCGGAAACAATCAAAGCCCTGTCCATAAGTTCAGCTCCTTTGATTATTCAGAAAGAAAATACTGCTGTTCTTCAAATTTTGCTTTATCATCGGCAGCATCATACAGAGCAAGCTGTCTTTCAATATTCTGGTAGAAATTCCGGCGGATCTCTTCGGGAAGGTGATCATTAATAAATTGGCTGTTCATTGCTGTTTCATATGTCTCTCGCAATGTTGATGGAAGGACAGCAAATTGCTTTTCTTCCGCAGTCACCTGCATAGATTCAGAAAGCGGCATGTGATTCTGGATTCCATCCATCCCAGCAGCTAATAATAATCTAAATGAAATATAGGGATTACAGCAGCAATCCGTACTTCTGACAGCAATCCGGGCAGGTTCTCCATCATCATGATGTACTCGAATCAGCGGATTTCTGTTTTCCAGTGACCAATTAATATGATTTGGCGCACCACTATGACGGAGACGAGTATAAGAATTCACAATAGGATTCAGAAAAACCGTCATCTCAGATACATGCGCCAAAATCCCGGCAGTAAAAGCCGCACCTTCTCCCGAAAGTATTCCGTTCTGAAATTCAAAAATATTTTTCCCGTTATGCTTCATATTCATGATAATATTCAATGCACTGCCATATGTTCCGCTGAGGGGTTTCGGCATAAATGAAGCATATAAGCCATTCTGCGCCGCAATCGTCTTGACAACAGCTTTATAATGCACCATGTTATCTGCGGCTGTCACAGGTTCACTGCATTTGAAATCAATCTCATTCTGACCAGGGCCATATTTATGACATGACATTTGCGGATTCAGCCCCATTTCTTCCAATGAAAGACAGATCTCACGACGGGTATTTTCACACTTGTCCAGCGGTGCAATATCAAGATAGCCTGCATGATCATGAGGAATTTTAGTCGGCTTGCCTTCCTGATCACAGTCAAATAAATAAAATTCACTTTTTGTTCCAAATTCGCAGGAATAGCCTTTTGTATACAGATCCTGAATATAGCTTTGAAGCATATACCGGATTCCACCGGAATAATGCGTTCCGTCAGGATTCATGATGCTACAGAAAAAGCGAACCACTCGCCCTGATTTCGGCCGCCATGGCAGAACGGAAAGTGTAGAAATATCAGGCACAAGCAGCAGATCTTGATAACAATCCGAAAAGCCAGCAGCATCCAGCAGAATACCATGTGTAAATGCCCTTGGCAGTTCATTCGGCATGATCGCAATATTTTTCAAATTCCCCTGCATATCACAGAATGTCAGACGAATAAATTTGACATCATTTTCCTCCATGAAATCCAGAATTTCCTTTGGTGAAACATTCATGAAATAACCTCCCTCTTGAATAAAAACAGGCGGCTCACAGTCTGAACCGCCCTTACACTTTCTATTATGCCTGATTTTCGTAAACAGCCAGAATTCTGCCAATATATAATTCATGCATTGCATCAGCGGAATAAAATTTCCGCAAATTTTCTTGATCTGCAAAAGCAGATTCCTCCATGAGCTGAGAATAGACTTTTTCACAGACAAATGCAAGCTTTGCCTGTTCAAACGTCACACCGCCATCTATTGCAGCAGGGATAAGGCCGGTTTCCTTTGCCTTATCAAATTCCTTTCCTGAATGACTGCCGCAGAAAGCAAGTGCTTTTCTATATTGTTCCGGAAACAGGCTTACTGTAAAAATTTTATTTTTTTCCAGATAGCTGAATGTATGACGGGATGTTCTGACATAGGCTGTCAGGCTAGGCTCATTCCAGATGACACCCATCGCCCCCCAAGAACATGTCATTGTATTATAATCTTCTAATGAACCGGAAGTCAAGAGAAACCATTCCTCACCGATGGTAGTAAATGGATTGTTCCTCAGTACTTCCGGGGATGTTCTGATAAATGCCATTCTCTTCAGATCCTTTC
The DNA here is from genome assembly GCA_002449585.1 of Ruminococcus sp. UBA7013. GTDB lineage: Bacteria > Bacillota > Clostridia > Oscillospirales > Ruminococcaceae > UBA3855. The sequence continues at coordinate 53,716 of DJXD01000073.1, read as the reverse complement.
TTATTTTATTCTATGCAGAAAACAGCAGCGAAATGACTTCGCTGCTGTTCCGGGAACTTATTCATCGGAATGATCATCCGCAGGAGCAAGCTTCTGCATTTCTTCTTCATCAAAATCAAATTCAAGCTCTTCCCCGCAGTTGGGGCAGATAGTTTCCCCATCTTCGAGCATCTGTTCCGTCAGAAGAATGACTTTGCCGCATGTTGGGCAGACTGTTTCATATTCTTCATCTTCATCCTGATATAATTCTCCGGTATCCTCTGTATCTTCTTCCACAGGCGGATCAGATTTTACAGGAACTGCATTTTCAGCATTATCATCATAATGGCGGCTGAGTCTTGTTTCAGAAGAAGGACAGGAAGCGCAGGTATTATATTCTTCTGCATCAAATTCTTCTTCCAGCTGTGCAAGATCTTCATCAAGTACATCACAAAGCTCTTCCAGTTCTGCAACACGATTTTCCAGCTTATTGATATAATCAGCTGATTCATCCAATGCTGCACAGATGGCATAAAAAATTTTTCCTTCTCTAGATTCTGGATGTACGCCGAGACCTTCCAGGAGGCCTTTCAGATAAGAAATTTTTTCCATAATTTTTATGCTCTCTCCATATATTCGCCGGTTCTGGTATCTACCCGGATCATATCACCCTCGTTGATGAACAGAGGAACACGGATTTCTGCACCGGTTTCGAGAGTTGCGGGTTTTGTGGCATTTGTAGCGGTATCGCCTTTAAATCCAGGATCTGTCTGAGTTACCTGAAGCTCAACGAAATAAGGCGGTTCTACGCCGAATACATTGCCTTTATAGGACAGAACTTTGACCTCCATATTTTCCTTGACAAATGCGAAATTTGCACCAAGCTTTTCTTTTTCAATCGGAAGCTGTTCATAGCTTTCCATATCCATGAAATAATACAGTCCGGAATCTTCATAGAGATACTGCATATCTTTGCGTTCGATAAATGCAGTAGGGAATTTTTCTGTTGGATTGAAAGAACGCTCTACAACTGCGCCTGTAATGACGTTTTTAAATTTCGTTCTAACAAATGCAGCACCTTTTCCGGGTTTTACGTGCTGGAATTCCACAACCTGAACAACATTGCCATCGAGTTCGAACGTAACACCGTTTCTGAAATCGCCTGCTGTAATCATAAATAAAAAACCTCCATCATTTAATATACTATTATTTTACACCAAAAAAGAAAATTTTGCAATCATTATTCTGAAATATCATAAAAAGCATTAAAAAATGTTTCCTTCGCTGGTCGATGCGATTTTTCACATCTACTATAAATGGGAGTAGCCTGCCCCCTCTGGCTGTCACAACCTGACAAGTTTATTATATCATATATTTATCAAAATGTCAAGATATTTTTTTGATTTAATATTTATAGACAAATCAGCGTATTTGGAATATTCGTCAAATTTTCGCAGCCATCTTTGGTGATATATACAAAATCTTCAATGCGGACACCGAACTTTTCAGGCAGATAAATACCAGGTTCGATTGTCACAACGTTATTTTCTTTAAGAATCTGCTCCCGGTTGGGACTAGCAATAGGGAATTCATGAATTTCCAAACCTACGCCATGGCCAAGAGAATGGCCGAAATAATCGCCATATCCTGCATCAGAAATCACATTCCGGGCAGCAGCATCCAGATCCCGGCCGGAGATGCCTGATTTTGCAGCGGCTCTTGCTGTATCCTGTGCAGTGCGGACAATTTCATAAATTTTTTTCATTTCTGTTGTTGGCTCTCCAATGCAGACAGTTCTTGTCATGTCACTGTGATAACCATCCACAACTGCACCGAAATCCATCAAAACAAAATCTCCTTTTTGGATTTCTCTGGAATCCGGAACGCCATGCGGCATAGAAGTATGTGCACCTGTCAGGGCGATTGTTTCAAAAGAAAGATCTTCTGCGCCGTGACTTCTCATATAGAAATCCAGTGACAGTGCAACATCAATTTCTGTCATACCTGCATGAAGGGTTTGCAGAAGATGATCCAGTGCGGCCTCTGCGATCTGCTGGGCAGCTTCTATTTTTTTCAATTCATCAGAAGTTTTCACTGTCCTGAGATCATACAAGGCCTGACTGAGCGTGTCATCTGTCAAAAAATCATATTGTTTCATATGCTTCCGGATATGATCACATCTTTGAAGCGTCAAGCTTCTGGCTTCAAGTGCAATTGTTTTTGCTCCATGCTTTTCAAATAATACCCTGAACTGATCAAACAGATTGCCTTTCTGTTCAATGACTTCACAATGTTTGACAGTCTGCCTTGCTTTTTCAATATATCTGAAATCAATCAGCAAATAGCTTTGTTCCGGAAAGACAAGCACATAGCCGGCAGAGGATTTCATCCCTGTCAGATATCTTCTATTAATATCATCTGTGATCAATGCACAATCGGCCTGATTCTGGATTGCATGTATTAATTTTTCTATTCTTTCCTTCATGATACGCCGCCTTCATCTTCATTCTGTTTTGTCATCTCTGCTAACGCTGTAACAGCCAGATCATAACTCAGAAGCCCAAAGCCTGAAATGCTTCCGGCGCATACGGGCGCAATCACAGATTTTGACCGGAATTCATCTCTTGCAAAAATATTGCTGATATGCACCTCAATGACCGGAATTTTAACTGCCTTGATAGCATCAGAAATTGCATAGCTATAATGCGTATATGCTCCGGCATTCAGAATAATTCCAGCAAATTCTTTTCTTGCTTCATGAATCTTGTCAATTAATGCGCCTTCATGATTTGACTGAAAAATTTCTGCTTCCATGCCTAATGCTGCTGCGTAGTTTACCAGATGAAGATTGACCTGATCAAAATTAGTATCTCCATAAATTCCCGGTTCACGTTCTCCCAGCAAATTCAGATTAGGCCCATGCATGATTAAAATTTTTTTCATTTCTGATCCTTTCTCTGTTTTGGTTCATATTGATATTCTTTCGGAAGAAACGGCAGTTCCGCCATTCTTTTGAATCTGAAAAAAGTGGTAGTTTCCAGCATCATCGGCCGGACATAGATGCTCCTGACATGAAACCAGTTTGCACCCAGAATATCTGTATAAATCTGATCTCCGACAACACAGAGCTGGTTTTTTTGCAGATGCATTTCCTGCATTGCCTGTGCAAATCCCTTGCATAGGGGTTTCTGGCTGTCACACACACAGGGAATTCCAAGAAGCTGAGAAAATGGTTCAACTCTTGGGGGATGATTATTAGAAACCAGCCGCATTTGAATTCCTGCATTTTTCATCTGCGCAATCCATGCCATCACCCCCGGTGCAGGTACAGGATTATCATGTGTAGTCAGTGTATTATCAATATCAAGCAGAAGCCCTTTCACATGCATTTTTAACAAGAGTTCCGGCGTAATATCACATACAGATCTGACTGCTGTTGTGATTTGAAACATGAAATTCCCTCCTGAAAAAACAAGGACGTACCTGATATAGTACGCCCCTGCATTTTTGCTCACACCGTTTTTCTGCGGATATTAATACTTGCGCTTGCGAGCTGCCTCGGACTTTTTCTTACGTCTTACCGAAGGCTTTTCGTAATGTTCTCTTTTACGAACTTCAGCAATCACGCCGTCCTTAGCGCATGACCTTTTAAAACGCTTCAGAGCAGTGTCCAGAGATTCGTTTCTGCCGACGTTTACCTGTGCCATTCCTATTCCCTCCCTTTGTTCAGAGGTTCTGCCTGAGACTGTCCCGAAACGGCCAGTATCACAGCAGTATGCTAAATTCCTTTTTGGGGGAATTAGTCATCAACCAATCTTTTGCTTTATCAATTGCATAATTTATTATAGCATGTCCGGGGGGATTTGTCAATAGTCTTTTGGCAGGAATTTAGGGAACGCAAAATTTTTGTTATTTTACAACAAAATTCACAAGCTTATTTTGTACATAAATCTCTTTTATGAGCGTTTTTCCCTGTATTGCTTCTGCAATTCTAGGCTCTGTCTTTGCCTGTTCCAGAACAGCGGCTTTTTCTGCATCAACAGAGATATGCAGTTTTGCTTTGACTTTTCCATTTATCTGTACAACGATCTCAACAGATTCATCCATACAGAGAGCATCATCATAAACCGGCCATGTTTGCTGATTCAAAACACCGCCGAATTCGCATACTTCATAGATTTCTTCTGTCAGATGCGGTGCAAACGGATTCAGAAGAATGACAAGTGTCCGATATTCTGCACGGGTGATGGCATTGGAAGCATAAATTTCATTCACAAGAGCCATCATAGAAGCGATTGCAGTGTTGAATTTCAGAGATTCAATATCTTCTGTTACTTTCTTGATTGTCTTATGAAAACTGGAGAGTAATTCCGGACGAATTTCATTACTGTCATTCAGAATTTCCTGTAATGACCAGATACGGTCTAAAAATCTTTTACAGCCTTTGATGCTGGAAGAACTCCATGGCGCTGTTTTTTCAAAATCGCCTATGAACATCTCATATAATCTGAGTGTATCCGCACCATACTGACGGACAACATCATCCGGATTTACAACATTTCCACGGGATTTGGACATTTTCTGGCCATCTTCACCAAGGATCATGCCGTGAGAAGTACGCTTCATATACGGCTCTTTGTGTACTACTGTATTAATATCATACAGGAATTTATTCCAAAATCTTGAATAAAGCAGATGCAGCGTTGTGTGTTCCATACCGCCATTATACCAATCAACAGGCATCCAATATTCTAAAGCTTCTTTTGAGGCTAATGCCTGATCATTATGAGGATCACAATATCTGAGGAAATACCAGGAAGATCCAGCCCACTGCGGCATTGTATCAGTTTCACGCTTTGCCGCACCTCCACAGCAGGGGCATGTGGTATTGATAAAGCTTTCCAGTGTAGAGAGAGGGGATTCACCGTTATCCGTTGGCATATAGCTTTCTACTTCAGGCAATGTGAGGGGAAGTTCTTCCTCCGGGATAGCGACCCAACCGCATTTTTCACAATGGACGAGCGGAATCGGTTCTCCCCAGTATCTTTGGCGGCTGAATACCCAGTCACGGAGCTTATAATTTACTTTTCTGTGTCCTTTTCCTGATTCTTCTAGCCAATCTTTAATTTTAATTTTTGCATCTTCTACAGAAAGGCCAGTCAGGAAGCCGGAATTGACCATCACACCAGTTGCGCAATCAGTAAAGGCGGCTTCTTCAATATTACCTCCGGCGACCACTTCGATCATTGGAATATGAAATACTTTTGCAAATTCCCAGTCTCTGTCATCATGAGCGGGTACAGCCATAATTGCACCTGTGCCATAGCTCATAAGAACATAATCAGAAATAAAAATTGGAATTTCTGCGCCATTGACAGGATTAATTGCTTTCACGCCTTCAAGCTTCACGCCTGTTTTTTCCTTGTTCATTTCTGTTCTATCGAAATCAGATTTCTTAGCGGCAAGCGTTTGATAAGCTTTGATTTCTGTCATATTAGTAAGCTGATCTGACCATTTTTCAATCATAGGATGTTCTGGAGCGATTACCATGTAAGTAGCACCAAACAGCGTATCCGGGCGAGTTGTATAGACAGTAAGCACATCTCCGGCGGTGGTAGCAAAATCCACTTCTGCGCCTTCTGAGCGGCCGATCCAATTTTTCTGAGTAGTCTTGATTTTTTCAAGATAATTCACTTCTGAAAGATCATCAATCAGCCGCTGTGCATATTCTGTAATTTTAAGCATCCACTGACTTTTGACTTTGCGGACAACTTCGCCGCCGCAACGTTCACAGCATCCGCCTACGACTTCTTCATTTGCAAGTACCACTTTGCAGGAAGTACACCAGTTAACAGCCATTTCTTTTTTATAGGCAAGGCCTTTTTTGAAAAGCTGGAGAAAGATCCATTGTGTCCACTTGAAATAATCCGGATCAGTAGTATTCACTTCACGATCCCAGTCAAAGCTTAAACCGAGGGCTTTCAGCTGGCTTTTAAATCTGGCAATATTATTTTTTGTCACAATTGCCGGATGGATTTTATTTTTAATTGCAAAATTTTCTGTTGGCAGGCCGAAGGCATCCCATCCCATAGGGAACAGGACATTATAGCCCTGCATACGTCTTTTTCTTGCTACAATATCCATAGCAGTATAAGGCCGGGGATGGCCGACATGCAGACCTTGGCCGGATGGATATGGAAATTCTACCAGTGCATAATATTTCGGCTTGGAATAATCATTTTCAGCCCGGAACGTGTGATTTTCTTCCCAGTAATTCTGCCATTTCTTTTCGATTTTTTCATAATCATACTTGTTCATAGATCAAAATGCTTCCTTTCCTGTAATCAATTTTTTTTCAGATAGGCCTTAACATCCTGTGACATGATCAGAATAGCGGCAGCTCCGAAATCTATCAAGCCTTCTGCCAGATACAGCCATGTGCCGGGCAGACCTCTGATATTATTCGGGAGATAATTCAATGCTATCAGAATCATAACAGCCGCTGCGGCATAATTGGCTTGTTCAAAAACGGCAAAATACAGAATTCCGGCAAGGAGCAGCGGAATGATCAATGTTAGCAGGCTTGCACCGAGAATCCAGTTCAGAACGCCTTTGATGATCAGATAAATTCCGATGCCGATAATAATGTTTTTTCCGTGGTCAGCCATATAATACCATCCTTTCAGGTTTCTTCTTTAATCAGCAGATCTGAAATATCAATCTGTTCTGCATCAGCCCAAAGCTGTTCCAGACGGTAAAATTCTCTGGTTTCCTGATAGAAGATATGAATAATAATATCAGTATAGTCCAGAATATACCAGTTTGAACCTGTCATGCCTTCTCTGTGGTGGGGTTCTTCTCCCTGCTGAGACAGCTGATATTCCACTTCTTCTGCGAGTGCTTTTGTTTGGGTAGTACTTGTTCCATTGGCAATGATGAAATAATCTCCTAAAATAGTCAGATCTGAAATTTTCAGTACCTGAATATTTTCAGCCCGTTTGGAATCCAGTGCTTTGACAGCGATTTTAATTTTTTCTTCTGCGGTCATAAACTCACTTCTTTCTTAATTAATATAAAGATCTTTATAATATTCTTTCAGGCCGGAGGTATCTCCGCCGTTTTCATCAATTTCCTGTAAATTAGAAGAAGCATTATCAAAATCTGTTGATTCATAATCTTCTTCCTGAATCAATTCTGTGATAGGAGTCTGATCGGCCGTTAAGGGGACTTGCTGTGTCCGGAAATGTTCATTCAGCATTTTCAAAGCCGCAGATTTATGAATTGACCAAACAGACTGCGTATCTGCCATAGTTCCCTCTCCGGGAAGCATGAAGATATTGACATTTGCCATATCAATCGTACTTGCGAGATCTGCCACTCGACTAATATCTTCCAGACTTAAATCCGTAGCAATGAGTTCCTGATCATAAATTTTATTCATTGCGCTGAAAATCTGTACTGTGTTCATACTGATGGCTTTTTTCATAGCAGCAGCCATAAAATACCTTTGTGCCTGAACACGTCCAATATCACCATTTTCATAGCCATATCGAAAACGCAGAAACCATTCTGATTCCTGTCCGCTGAGGGTCTGAGGGCCTGCATAAATGACTTTATCCGCTTCAAATACAACAGTATACGGCATTTCAATCGGCACACCCCCGACAATATCAATAATATCAGCGACATTATCACAAGTAGTTGTGACATAAGCATCCACTGGAACGCCAAAGCTTTCTTGCACGCAGTCGACAACTCTCTGAACATTGCTTTTTCTGGCATCTCCGAAAGTATAAATGCTATTAAATTTGCATGTGGGTGAATTTGTATAATGCGGCATATATGTGTCACGGGGAATTTGCAAAATATTCATGCTGGCTGTCAGCAAATTGAACTGTACCAGATAATTCACATCATGCAGGTAGCCGCTTCCATTATATTGACTATCAAAGCCAAGAAACAGCACTGTAAATTGTCCTTCTACGGTTTGTTTCAGATCCAGACCATCATTGAAATTTTTGTCCACATCCTCCCGGATATTGACCTGACTATTTTTCATGGGTGTAATTCTTCCTTCAATATATTGCATTGGCTTTCTTGTCTTGAAATATTTTGTAATAGAAATCTGTGAAATCTGATTAAAATTATCTGATGCTGTATAAGAAATAATAGGTGCATGGAGAATCATGACAGCCATGAGCACAATTGTCAGGAAAAGAGAAATCAGCTTGATGCAGACATTCAACGCTGTTTCATGACCGACAGGAAAGGCTTCTGTTTTTGATTTTTTAGCTGGTGAAGGAACAGCTTTTTTTTTCGGTTTTTCTTTTTCAGAAGACATTTCTATTTTGGGCTCGGCAGGTTTCAAAGCTATATCATTTTTCTGCTCTGTATTTTTTTTCTTACTCATGACCTTTTTTTTGCTCATACTCCGGAAGCTCCTTTCCTGATGTCTTGTTTTTCAGAAAAATACTGTGTATAATAATTATAGGCTTCAATCGTATAAACCGGCAGAAAACTTTCTTTTTTAATCACAGACATGATAGTATCCCGGAGGGCTTCCAGCATAGCCGCTTTCAGGTCTCTCTGTGCCAGTCTGCGCATTTTTTCAACGCCTTTATACTCCCGCTCTTCTGAAATCATATCTGCAATATAAATAATTTCTTCCAGGAGAGACATCCCTGCACGGCCAACTGTATGAAACCGGACAGCATTCAGAATATCAATATCTTGAATCTGAAATTCTGTCTGAATAAAATATGCCCCTGCGATTCCATGCCAGAGCTTTTTAGAATGCAGTTCTGCAAAATCCGGCTGAAAATCACCAGCAGTCATCAGTCTGTATTGTTCTTCATAAGGCAATTCTTTGCAAATATCATGCAAAAGCCCTGCAAATTGTGCTTTTTCCTGATCTGCGCTGTAAAGTTTGGCAAGCTGTCCTGCGGCCTGCGAGACATTGCAGGAATGACGAAACCGCTTCGGAGAAAGATGCTCCTCCAGATAGGCAGCTTTTTTTTTCATATCATACAATCTGAATCACTTCCAGTATATAAATTTGCTGTTCTAATATATTTTACTATTTTTTCCGGCAAATAGCAAGAATAATTTTCATTTTTCTGGATCATCTCTCTGATTTTTGTAGAAGATACTGCAAAAGCTTCCGCATTCAACAGACAAATTTCGCCATATTGACATAACTGCTCCGCACATATCCGAAGTGTTTTATCTTCTCCCGGTTCTCTTGCAATACAGGCAAGTGATACTTGTTTCAGAATTTCCTTCCAATGAAACCATTCTGTGAAGCTTAACAGCATATCACTCCCCACAAGCAGAAATAATTTTGCTTCCGGATATTGTGATTTCAGATAATTGACAGTATAGTATGTGTAACTGATCTGTATCTGATGCAGTTCAAATTCTTCCACCCGAAGCCAGTCATGCGCTTCCGCCAGCAGATGACACATAGCAAGCCGATGTTCTGGCGGTGCATAGTTCTGATCAGTTTTATGCGGCGGCTTTCTGGCAGGGATCAGCAGAACTTGATCAAGATGCAATGCATCATGCAATACTTCTGTCAGATGCAGATGTCCCAGATGAGGCGGATTGAAACTGCCCCCAAACAGTCCGATTCTGCTCATGATCTGGCAGCTTTAAGATCAATCACAGGATCTTGTGGATTTCGTTTAAATAAAATAAAGCGGCTTCCGATTACTTGAATAACTTCTGATTTTGTAAGCTCTGCGATCTGATCAGCGGCTTCATAAGCTGTAAATTCTGAATGATCCAGAACACGAAGTTTAATCAATTCACGCTTACGAAGTGCATCATTAATTTGCTGGATCAGATTTTCAGAAATACCACCTTTTCCGATTTGGAAAATAGTATCATAATTAGAAGCGATTCCCCGGAGATAAGCTCTTTGTTTACTGGTAAGCATCATTCACCCTCCTGATATTCTGATTGCAGATAGGCATATAATTTCCGCAGAGCCGCACCTCTATGACTAATGGCATTTTTTTCATCAGCGGACAGCTGTGCAAACGTTTTTTCGCCATATACAAAAACAGGATCATAGCCAAAGCCATTCGTACCACGTTTTTCAAATCCGATTGTGCCGGGGCAGATGCCCTCAAATGTGAATTCATTGCCATTTTGATCCAGAAAAGCAATGACTGTAACAAATTTCGCTGTTCTTTTTTCAGCAGGAACGCCCTCCAGATTGTGGAGAAGTTTTTCACAGCGTTCATTTTCAGGGGCATATCTTGCGGAATAGACACCGGGCGCACCATCGAGCGCATCCACACAAAGACCGCTATCATCAGCGATAACAGGGAGTTTTACACATTCATAGACAGCATGCGCTTTGATCAAGGCATTTTCAGCGAAAGTCAGGCCATTTTCTTCGGGATCGACAGAAACGCCGGCTTCTTTCTGAGAGATGATTTCAATTCCCAGTGGGGCAAAAATTTCCTTTGCTTCCCGGAGTTTATTTTGATTATTAGTAGCCATAACGATTTTCATGAAAATCAATCCTCCTTTTTTTTCTTATCTTTTTTCTTAGAACCGCCGATTTCCATAAACAGCCAAGAGAATGGCTTTTTCTTTTCATCTTCCGGCGGATTCTCTGTTATTTCTTCTGATGGATTCATTTCATCAGGGAGTTCCTCTGCGATTTCATCAGGAGCATCTGGTATTTCTTCGGGGGCAGTTTCTTTTTTCTTAGAACCGCCGATTTCTGTAAACAGCCAAGAGAATGGCTTTTTCTTTTCATCTTCCTGTTCTGTTTCTGTGATTTCAGATTCCGGTTCAGGTTCTGAGATCTCTGATTCTGGTTCAGGTTCTGTGATCTCTGATTCTGGTTCAAGTTCTGTGATCTCTGATTCTGGTTCAGGTTCACTGATTTTTGATTCTGGCTTTTCAAATTCAGCATCATCAGAATGATCAAACAACGCCCGAACAAAATCAGTATTATTAAACGCCTGCAAATCTTCAATCTTTTCGCCAACGCCAACCAGCTTGACAGGAATTCCTAATTCATTCTTGATAGAAACAACAATACCGCCTTTGGCAGTCCCATCAAGCTTAGTCAATACAATGCCTGTAATATTGGCAACTTCACTGAATAATCTTGCCTGATTTACGGCATTTTGTCCTGTAGTTGCATCTAATACTAGAAGCGTTTCAATTGCACAGCCCTCTGCTCTCTGATTCAGAATTCTATTGATTTTTTCCAATTCATTCATCAAATTTTTCTTATTATGCAATCGCCCGGCAGTATCTACAATCAGAATATCACATTCTCTGGCAATGGCGGCATCAACAGCATCAAATACAACAGATGCCGGATCACTACCCTCGGCATGTTTTACAATATCTACGCCAGCTCGTTCCGTCCATACTTCCAGCTGTTCAATTGCGGCCGCACGGAAAGTATCGGCTGCGGCTACCAATACTTTTTTTCCGTCATTTTTGAATTGATAGCACAGTTTCCCGATAGTAGTCGTTTTTCCTGCACCATTTACGCCGATTACCATAATAACAGATGGTTTTGTTGAAAGATTTAATTCTGTTTCTTCTCCCATCATATCGCTGATAATTTCCTCAATCAGCTCCATGATCTTTGACGGATCTTTGATTCCACGTTCTTTGACCAGCTTTCTCAGTCGCTCACAGATTTCAATAGAAGTCTGTGCTCCCATATCACTCATGATCATAGTTTCCTCTAGCTGTTCAAATAAATCTTCATCAATTTTAGTAAACGAATTCAGAAGTTTCTGAAGCTTCTGCATCATTGCATCACGGGTTTTTTGAAGTCCCTCTTTGATTTTAGAAAAAAAGCTCATAAATTCCTCCTTATGAGATATCAGGCATTTTCAGCAGTCTGGAAACGCCGTCTTCCATGGTAACGCCATATAAAACATTCGCTTCTTCCATGGCACTGCGCCGATGTGTCACAAGTACAAATTGGGTATGATCTGTAAATTTTTTCAGATAACGGGCATATTTCCGAACATTTGCCTCATCCAGTGCAGCATCAATTTCATCTAGAATGCAGAACGGTGCAGGTCTTAGCCTGAGAATCGCAAAATAAATAGCAATTGCTACAAAAGATTGTTCTCCGCCGGAAAGGGAAATCAGATTTTTGATCACTTTGCCTGGTGGTGCTACACTGATTTCAATACCGGAAGTCAATACTTGATCTGGCTCTGTAAGAATCAATTCCGCACGGCCTCCGCCAAACAGATCCCGGAAAATTTCCTGAAAATTTTGATTAATAATCCTGAAATTTTCTTTGAAAATACGGCACATTTCAGAAGTCAAATTCTGAATGATTTTTTCAAGCTCTTGTATGGCATTTCGAATATCTTTGATTTGTCTGGCATAAAAGGCATGACGCTCAAACACTTCCTGATATTCCTGAATTGAATCCAAGCTGATGCTTCCTAGTGCACGGATTTTTTGTTTTAATTCTGAAAGCGTTTTTTTGGCTGAAATCATATCTTCTATAGGCTGTGCCATTTCCTGTGCTTCTGATCTGGTCAATTCATAGATTTCAAATAATTTTTCAATGATCTGATCACAGTTGATTTGTATGCTGGTTTGTTTTTCAGATAGTTTTGTCATTTCTGTAGATAATTTTTCTTTTTCAGCATAATAAATTTTTAATCCAGATTGCAATTTTCTGGCTTCCTGACTTTGCAGATCATGCGCCTGTAATGCTGTTCGAGCAGCATTTTCTGCATTAGAAATCTGTTCTCTGGTTTTGGAAAGAAGTTTTTCCTGTTCCTGAATAGCATCAGTTTTTTGTTTAATAATCATGTCAGCATTCTGGGTTTCATGGAGATAAGCGGCTTCTCGTTCATGAGCGTTTTGCACAGAATCTTGTATCTGATGCAGAGCGGTTTCTGCCGCTTCCTGATCTTTTTCAGCCTGAGCAAGCTGAATTTTCAGATCATGATATTTTATAGATAATAATTCCCGTTGTTGTCTGCATGTCTGCTGATCTGCACGGATTTGTGAAACAATTTCTTCGGCCTGCCGGATTTGATGCTGATTCTGTTCCAGTTGCTTTTTTGCCTGATGAATGCTTTGATCAGCCTGTGCAGACTGCATTTCTAATGCTTTTTTTCTCTGTGCATATTCCTGTATTTTCTGCTGATGTTGTTCTAATGCAAATGCACAGCGTTCTGTTTCAGATTGTGCTTTCAGGAAATTTTGCTGTAACTCCTCCCGGATTTTCATTCCAGATTCCAGTTTCTGCCGTGCCTGTGATTCTTGTTCTGCCTGATTGCGGGCATCTTGTTCGGCATCCGCACAGATCTTGACAAGCTTCTGCATTTCTTCCTGTAAAGTATTTAACTCTGTCCGACGTGTCAGCATACCTCCCGTTTTCTGAACAGATCCGCCTGTGAATGAGCCACCGGCATTGATCACTTGCCCATCTGTTGTAACGATTCTGTATTGATAACGGCAATGTTTAGCGATTTCAGAAGCATCATCAATTGTTTGAGCAATCAAGATTCTGCCAAGCAGATTTTCAGCGATTGGCCGGAATTGATCATCACAGGTAACAAGATCACTTGCGGCCGCAATGAATCCGGGAAGATGATGCAGCATCTGCAAATCCTGCTGACTGATAAATCTTGATTTGATTGTTGTCATAGGCAGAAACGTTGCACGGCCTGCACGGGTATCCCGAAGAAATTTGATGCCTGCTTTGGCGGCATTTTCATCCGCAGTTACTAAATGCTGCATACTCGCACCGAGAGCCGTTTCAATTGCAATACCATATTGTGGATTAACTTGAATCAGCTGCGCCACACTGCCATAGATATCAGATAATATGCCTTGTGAGACGGCTTTCATGACAGCTTTCACACTGCCGGAGAAGCCTTCCATATTATGCTCCAGATCGCTCAGAATCCGATGACGCTGTTTTTTATCCCGAAGCTGAAAGCCAAGTTGTTTTAATTTTTCTTCTGCGATCTGTTTTTGAGAAGAAATTTCTTGTAAAGCATCCTGGAATGCTTTCAGATTTTGTTCCTGTTCTGCGATATTCTTCCGGATGGTTTCTATTATAGAAACTGCTTGCTGATGATTTTGATCAGCATGTTTCAGATTTTCCTGACTGATAGAAATCTGCTGTTCCAATTCTTGAAACTGTTGTTTTTGCTGATTGGCTTTTTCCTCGGCACTTCGCATGATATATTGTAATTCATTGCGATTCAATTCCGCCTGATGAAAAGTTTCCTCGGCCTGATGAACCTGCATTTCTTTATCATGAACATTCTGTTCTGCCTGATGAAATGCGGATTCAGAGGCAGACAGCTGTTTTTGCAATTTCAGAACATTTTCTTGAATCACATGTAAATTTTGTTCAGCTTGTTCCTGCTGAGACAGAAAACGGGTTTGTTCCTGCATATCCTGTTCATGACGGGATTTCAGAAGTTTCAGAGCTTCTTGCTGATGAATCACATCATTTTTCCAGACAGCAATATTTGTTTGGACTAGTTCAGCCTGTGTGCGAAGTGATCTCACAAGTGACCGAGATTCATCCGCATCAGCGGCATATTCTTGCATTTTGAGATCACATGTCTGAATTTTATTTTCTTCACTAGAAATCAGGCGTTCTGTTCGTTCATATTCTGTTTTTTTAGAAAGCAGCGATTCTTTGACAGAAATCAGTTTTTTTTCCTGCTCATCCAGCTGATCAATCCATACAGAAACTTCAAGCTGTTTTTCCTGCTGGGAAAGCACAAGAAATTTTTTTGCTTTTTCTGACTGTGCTTTCAGGGAGGGAATACGATTTTCCAATTCTTGAAAAATATCTCTGACACGTTCCATTTTTTCCTGTGTCTGTGATAATTTCCGTTCTGCTTCCGCTTTCTGATACCGGAATTTTGAGATGCCAGCGGCTTCTTCAAAAATTTCACGGCGTTCACTGTTTTTTGCGCCAACAATTTCAGCAATACGCCCCTGCCCGATGATCGAATAGCCATCCCGCCCAAGACCAGTATCCATAAATAATTCATGAATATCTTTCAGACGCACGACTTTCCCATTGATACGATATTCACTATCACCGCTTCTGTATAATTTTCTATTAATGCTGACTTCTTCGCCGTATCCGGAGAGACGATTTTCAGAATTATCAATCACAAGTGTCACGGAAGCGAAGCTCATAGGCTTAATGCCAACCGTACCGGAAAAAATAACATCTTCCATCTTACTACCTCGGAGTGTTTTGGTAGATTGTTCTCCGAGCACCCATCTGACAGAATCACCAATATTACTTTTTCCGCTTCCGTTCGGCCCTACAACAGCAGTCAGCCCTTGATCAAAATGCAGTTTGATTTTATCCGGAAAAGATTTGAACCCCTGCAATTCAAGAGATTTTAAATACATATCATCCCTCCTGTCATTCTAATAATTTCACCTGATATAATGCAAGTGATGCATCTCCAGTAATTTTAATCTTGATTCCGTACTGTTCTGCAAACCAACGAAGATTAGATTTTTTATGTCCTGCTGCTTTGCTGATACAGGAAGGATGAACAGCAAATATCCGGTCTTTCGTCCATTCATCAGCCTGCTGAATTTTATTTTTTCGCATTCTATTCCGGATTTGTCCGCTTTGTACAGCGATAGCTGTCTCCATGCGGAGCTGATAAATTTCACTTTCACAGAGTTCCCGGAATGCTGGATGATAATAACCAGCGATCATATCATGCTCAACAAATTCACTTGCATGTAATCCGCATTTGATGACAGAAATATTTTCTTCATGAAGAATCCTCATCTCAGAAGCGCAGAATTTTACAACTTCCGAAAAGGGAAACAGCTGATATTCTCCGGATTGATATAATTCAGCAAGCCGGGTATTTTTTAAAATCACAACTGGATAGATACGGACAGTATCAGGATGAATTTCACAAAGTTTATTAAAGCTTTTCATTTCATCATCCCATGTGCTTTGATACAGGCCAATCATAATTTGCAATCCCAGAGAAAAGCCATATTCTTTGATCAGTGCGGATGCATAAATAATATCTTGTGCAGTATGCCCACGCTGATTGGCATTCAATACTTTATCGCTCAGCGACTGCGCACCAAGTTCAATGCTGGTGACATGATAATTTTTTAATAATTTTAAAATCTGGGGTGTGATGCAATCAGGCCGGGTAGAAATCCGAATGCCTGAAAAGCGATTTTTTCCAATGAATTCCTGTGCAGACTGCAATAATTCCAGCATATAAGATTCCGGAATTGCTGTAAAACTGCCCCCGAAAAATGCAATTTCTGTATCTGATCGATTTTTGATAGCTGTCATTGCCTGTGAGCAGATAGTTTTAATCTCTTTGGCATGAGGAAGCTGTTCCTGTCCTGTGATGATTCTCTGATTGCAGAAAGCGCATTGATACGGACAGCCGGCATGAGGAATAAAAATTGCAATATTTTGATGCTTATTCATCATAGCCCATCAAAGCAAGTGCTTCTTTTGCGGCCATCTGCTCGGCCTCTTTTTTACTCTTGCCTGTGCCTTTGCCAATCACATTGGAATTTAAACATACTTCTACAACAAATGTCTTATTATGATCTGGCCCAGATTCTTCAATTAGACGATAATCTACTTTTTCTTCTGGATTTTTCTGGATTACTTCCTGTAAAGCTGTTTTATAATCCCCAAACAGCATAGAATGCTTTTCCGGGATGCGTTCCGGGATAAAATGCAAAATATGTTTTCTTGCGGCTTCCAGTCCGCCATCAAGATAAATGGCTGCAATTACGGCTTCAAAAGCATCTGCCAGAATAGAAGGGCGTTCCCGGCCGCCGGTATGTGCTTCCCCTTTGCCTAATAATAAATAATCACCAAGATGAATCCGCAATGCAAATTTATGCAGTGATTTTTCACATACAAGAGCCGCACGGATCTTTGTTAGCTCTCCCTCTGGAAGATCCTGATAATGCTCAAACAGATACTGCGATACTACTACAGATAATACGCTATCCCCCAGAAATTCCAGCCGCTCATTGCTGTGTCGCTGTTTCTTCTTTTCATTTGCATAAGAAGAATGTGAAAGTGCCTCATAAATTAAATCCTGATTCCGGAATATATAGCCAATTTCCTGTTCCAGCCCTGAAAATGATATTTCCAATAATGACACATCCTTTCATTATGTAGCTTCTGATTTCATCTGATCTAGCATCTGTGTGATCATAGAAATCATATTGCCATCAACACATTTTTTTGCCTGACGGATGGCATTAAAAAATGCTTTTGCATCAGAACTCCCATGCGCTTTGATCACAGGAGCGGCAATTCCTAATAGAATCGCTCCGCCTTCTGATTTATAATCCATTTGTTCCTGAAATGTTTTAATTTCTTTCAAAACAAGAATTGCTGATAATTTTCCAAGTACACCGCTGAACCATTTTTTCAATCTTGATTTAAACAATACGCCCATGCCTTCATAAAGTTTCAGAGCAACGTTTCCTGTAAATCCATCACAGACAATAACATCAAATTTTCCTGCTGGAATTTCTCTTGCTTCGATATTGCCGCCGAAATTCACAGGGGTTTTCTGCAAAAGCGGATAAGTTTCTAATTCCAGCTCTCTGCCTTTGGTTTCCTCTGCGCCGATATTCAGCAGACCTACTTTCGGATTAGGAATATCTTTGACGCATTTCATATAGGCACTTCCCATAATTGCGAACTGCACCAGCATCTCAGGGCGGCATTCTGTATTTGCGCCGGCATCCAGAAGCATTTTCCGGCCATGATCTGTAGGAAGCATTGGAGCAAGTGCTGCCCGTTTGATTCCCTTGATTCTTTTTGTCAGAAATGTAGCACCTGCCACAAGGCCGCCTGTACTTCCGGCACTGACAAAAGCATCTCCTTTTCCGTCATGAAGTGCCTGCAAACCCACAGCAAGAGATGTATTTTTTCCTTCTTTCAAAATAGTATTTGGCTGGGAATGAATATCAAAAATTTCATCTGCCTGAAGAATTTCAAATCCTGAAAGATCCAGATTTTCTTTTTTTGCCACCTGACGGATTTTCTTTTTATCACCAGTGAGAATGATATTTACATGCAGTTCATCTCGTGCCATGATACAGCCTTTCAGAACTTCCAGCGGGGCATTATCCCCACCGAATGCATCAACAATAATTTTCATAATTTTATTACTCCAGATTCTGTAAAAACTCTGTTAAATTCCGAACCGCCTGCTGTGCTATTTTTTCATAGCGTTCCTGCTTGCCTCGGATGCGTTCCGGCAATTCCGGAAGGAGTCCCATATTTGCCCCCATGGGCTGAAATTCTGCTGCACCTCCATGACTGACATAAGCCGCCAAAGCCCCCATCATCGTAGATTCCGGAAGGAGATAAGCAGATTTCCCCTGTAATTTTCTGGCAAGGCTTTTCCCTGCAATAATGCCGCTGGATGCAGATTCCATATAGCCCTCTACCCCGGTCATTTGTCCGGCAAAAAATAATGTCTCTGCATTTCTCAGTGAATAATCCGGATTGAGTAATTCGGGGCTGTTCAGGAAGAAATTTCGATGCATCACGCCATATCTTAAAAATTCTGCATTTTCAAGCCCTGGGATCATGCCGAACACTCGTTTTTGTTCACCGAATTTCAAATTTGTCTGAAAGCCAACCAGATTCCACATTGTTCCGGCTTGATTCTCTCGCCGGAGCTGTACTGCTGCATATGGCCGTTTTCCTGTAGCAGGATCATGAAGACCAACAGGCTTTAGACAGCCGAAACGCAGGGTATCCATCCCACGGGAAGCCAATACTTCCACAGGCATACAGCCCTCATATACTTTGAATGCTTTTTTATCATGTTCATGCAGGGGTGCTTTTTCTGCATTCACTAATGCATTCCAGAATGCTTCATATTGTTCTTGATTCATGGGACAGTTCAGATAATCCGCATCTCCTCGATCATAGCGTGATTGCAGAAAAATTTTCTGCATATTGAGACTATCTCCAGAAACTACCGGGGCGGCGGCATCAAAAAAACTGAGCCGACTGCCGCATAGAGATTCTATTTTCTGACTAAGTATTTCTGATGTCAAAGGGCCTGTTGCAATTACGGCATTCTGTGCAGGAATTTCTGTTATTTCTTTTCGAATCACAGTGATCAATGGATTTTGCATGATTTCTTGTGTAACCATGGCAGAGAATTGATCTCTATCCACGGCAAGTGCACCTCCAGCGGCGACGGCGCAGGCCTTAGCGCATCGAATTAATAAACTGCCCTGCATTTCCATTTCTGTTTTCAGCAATCCCCCAGCAGAGCCTAATCTCGAAGCTTTCAGGGAATTAGAACAAACTAATTCGGCCAGTGTTTCCCGATGATGAGCGGGTGTATATCTGATCGGCTTCATTTCATAGAGCATAACAGGAATATTGGCTTTACTGATCTGCCAGGCTGCTTCACATCCTGCCAGGCCGCCGCCTATGACAATTGCATGTTTCTGCATTATTTCAGATTCCTTTCATAGCCGCAGCCTTCTTTTTCACAAACAAGTTTTCCAGCTTTGCCGCCTTTTTGAAAGAGAGTACTTTCACATTGCGGACAATGTTCTTCTGTGGGGATATTCCATGTCATGAAATTACAGTCTGGATAGCCTGCGCAGCCGTAAAAGCTCCGGCCTTTTTTGGATTTTTTAAGAACAATTTTATTTCTGCATCGGGGACAGATACCGCTTGTTTCCTGGACGATCTTCCGGGTATTGGTGCATTCCGGATAACCAGTGCAGGCAAGGAATTTTCCGAATCTTCCAATTTTAATGACCATTGGTTTACCGCATTGTTCGCAGATAATATCTGTTTTTTCATCTGGAATTTTCATATGTTTGCCTTCCATTGCTTCCTCTGCGGCGGTGAGTGTTTTGGAAAAATCCTGATAGAAAACATCCAGCATTTTCACCCAATCGGCTGTCCCCTGCTCAACATGATCAAGTTCAGATTCCATTTTTGCAGTAAAATCCGGATCAACAATATGCTGAAAATGTTCTTTCATGACCTGTGTTGTGACAATGCCCAATGCAGTTGGCCGGAGTTGACGGCCTTCCCGTTCTACATACATTCTGTTCAGAATCGTTGTGATTGTCGGTGCATAAGTACTAGGTCTGCCAATTCCGTTTTCTTCGAGTGCTTTAATCAGGGTTGCCTCTGAAAATCTGGCTGGCGGCTGTGTGAAATGCTGATTGCCTTCCAGACTGATCACAGTGAGTTGTTGTTCCTGTTCCAATGGCGGAAGCATTTTCTGATGTTCTTCATCTTCATTCTGTTCTTCATAAAGAATAGTAAATCCGTCAAATTTGACAGAATAGCCGGAAGCTTTGAACAGATAACAACCTGCCTGAATATCAACAGAGATAGTATCTAATAATGCATTTGCCATTTGACTAGCAATGAATCGTTCCCAGATCAGTTTATATAATTTATACTGATCGCTTGTCAGGCTGTCTTGAATCGTATCGGGAACAAGATCGGGCATAGTAGGCCGGATTGCTTCATGAGCATCCTGTGCATTTTTTTTGCTTTTAAAAATACGGGGCTGATCTGGAAGATAATTCTCTCCATAGGCATTTTTGATATATTCTGCGGCAGCGGTTTGAGCATCAGCGGAAATTCTTAAACTATCCGTTCGCATATAAGTAATCAGGCCAACAGCTCCCATTCCATTGACATCAATCCCCTCATAGAGTTCCTGAGCGGCCTTCATGGTTCGTTTTGATTGAAAGCCCAGCCGCCGGGAGGCTTCCTGCTGGAGCGTGGAGGTGATAAATGGAGGAGACGGCTGTTTTTTCGTGACACGCTTTTTAATAGATTTGACAAGAAAAGCTTCTTGTTTCAGATCTGCCAGAATACTATCTGCCTGTGTTTTATCAGAGATTTCAATTTTTTTGCCATTTTTAGAAGCAAGTTTTGCAGAAAATGGCTTGTCATCTGCATTGAATGTTGCATCAATACTCCAATATTCTTTTGGCACAAATGCCTTAATTTCTTCTTCTCTGTCAACAATCAGGCGCACCGCTACAGACTGTACACGGCCTGCTGATAAGCCCCTCTTGACTTTTTTCCATAAAAAAGGGCTTAATTTATATCCAACAAGTCTGTCGAGAATTCTTCTTGCTTGCTGTGCGTTGACAAGATCAAGATCAATCTTATGCGGATTTGCCATACCATTTTGAACGCCTGTTTTCGTGATCTCATTAAATGCTACACGATTATCTGCATTCAAGTCCAGATTCAGCATCTGTGCAAGATGCCAAGAAATGGCTTCTCCTTCCCGGTCAGGGTCTGTTGCCAGATAGATACAATCACTTTTCTGTGCTCGTTTTTTCAGATCTTTAATAATATCTTCTTTTCCTTTCATGTCCAGATACTGCGGTGCAAACTGATGATCCACATCAACACCAAGTTTGGATTTCGGCAGATCTCGGACATGTCCCATAGAAGCCACAACTTCATAGCCCGTTCCCAGATATTTCTGAATCGTCTTCGCTTTTGCCGGTGATTCCACAATCACTAAATTTGACATAGCTCTGCCGTATAATACGGCACACGCTCCTTTCTGAGTGGTTATTTTTTCCGGAATGCTTCCGTAATTGTATAAGTATCTCCTCCCATATTAACAATCCAGCCATTTATTTCCATGTCAACTATGATATTTGTCAAAGATTCAAAACGCATCTGTGTAAGCGCACATAACATATTAACTGTCTTGTCACCCTCCTGTAAAAGCTGAAGAATTTTAATTTGTTCTGGTGTTGCTTCCTTAGGAAGAGAAAGCAAGGCAACAAATTTTTCTTCCAGATCCGGAATTTCATCATCCGGATCAAAATCATCACAAGAATCCGGTAATTTGAGAGAATCCAGAATATCCTGTGAACTGAAAACAGGAAATGCGCCATCCCGAAGCAGAGCAATTTGCCCGGCATAACGGGGATCAAAAATATCTGCCGGAGGAATGCAGAATACATTTTTGCCTTGTTCGCAGGCAAGATTTGCCGTAATCATACAGCCGCTTTCTTTGCCGGCTTCCATAATCAGCAGAGTTTCACTAATGCCAGAAAGAATCCTGTTTCTGACAGGAAAATTAGATGCATAGGGCGGTGTTCCTGGAAAATATTCTGTCACAAGCAAACCGCCGCTTTGAATAATTTGCGTTTTTAAGGCAAGATTCTGTTTCGGATAAGGATAATCTGCACCGCATCCAAGTACAGCAATTGTAGGCTGATGATGAAAAACAGCCGCTTGATGTGCTATTGCATCTAATCCAACAGCACTCCCACTCACAAGCAATATATCTTTTTCTGCAAGTTCATTGCAAAGCTTGTTTGCAATTCTCATGCTGTAATTAGATGGATTACGTGTTCCGACAACAGAAACTTTTTTATTCTGTTTTAGCAGATCGGGATTTCCTTTACAGAATAAAACCAGCGGAGAAGGAATGATATGCCGCAGAATTTCAGGATAATTATCATCTTCCCATGTCATAATATGAATTCCTTTTTTCTCACACAGCTGAACAATGTTTTCTGCCTGTTCTATTGTAATATTTTTGACACGTTTCTGTGCTTCATCACGAACAAGATTAGATTTCGGATCTTTCAGCAAAGCACATAACTCCTGAATGTCTGGGTAATTTTTTACCAGCTTCGGTGCTATATGATTGGCAATTCCCATTATCATGACAAACCAGATCCATAAAGCAGTCTGTTTCATATCATCAGTTCCTTTTTCAGTTTTTATGCTTTCATCATTTCCCAAAGAAATAAGCCAGCCGCCATAGCAGCATTGAGAGATTCTGCTCCGCCTTGCATAGGAATTTTTACAGCATGATCACAGGAAAAAGCGATTTCTTCCGGCAGGCCATTCCCTTCATTGCCAATCCAGACAGCAGAACCTTTTCCCAAAGAACACTCTGTCAGTGAAACAGATTTTTCAGATAATACTGCTGCATAACAACAGATCTGTCTTTGATGCAGCAGATCCAAAAGCATTCTTCCATCTGGAAAATCTGCGCATAATACTCGAAATACAGATCCCATTGTTGCCCGAATGACTTTCTGACTGTACAGATCACAGCATTGACTTGTCAATACTGCATCTATTCCCAATGCATCACAAGTTCGCAGAATCATGCCCATGTTTCCGGGATCTTGCAGTTGATATAAAACTAAATATCTGCCTTCTGGCTGTATCTTGACAGGCTGGCGATGCATGGTACAGACAGCAAAAATCCCCTGTGTGTGCTCTGTATCTGTCAATGTCAGGCCAAGACTGTCCGGCAAATAGAAAATCTGTTCTGTGCCATGCAGTTCAGGAAACAGAATTGTCTGATATTTTGTCACTGCGCTTTCTGTCACAAAAATCTGTGTCACCTGTCCTGGATACTGTAACGCATCCCCTATAATCCGAAATCCTTCTGTTACAAATTTCTGTTCTGCATACCGCCGCTTTTTCTGATCTCTCAGCTGACGATATTGTTTTAAAACCGGATTGTCTTTTGATGTGATACGGATTTCTTTTTGCATATGATTCCTTTCGCCAGGATATGGAAAATATAAACAAAACACGCCCTTTTCTGGAGCGTGTTCTGATGGATTTCTACCTCATCAAAGAGCAGCCTTTGCCTTTGCTGCAATTGCTGCAAAGCCCTCAGCATCATGAATTGCAATTTCAGAGAGCATTTTTCTGTTCAGGGTTACGCCAGCTTTTTTGCAGCCGTTCATGAATGTGGAATAATTCATGCCATTCAGCTTAGCAGCAGCGGAAATTCTGGTGATCCACAGCTGACGGAAAGTTCTTTTCTTCTGTTTTCTGCCGATATAAGCATATTGGCCGGACTTCATAACGGCCTGTTTTGCCATTTTAAAATGCTTGCTCTTTGCGCCAAAATAGCCTTTTGCAAGCTTCAGGGTTTTATTTCTTCTCTTGCGTGTTGCTAACGCACCTTTGATACGTGCCATAATAAAATACCTCCAATAATTTCGATATTACTTGATTTTCCCTGTTCCTGAACAAATCAGAGATAAGGCACAAGCTTTTTGATGGTCGGTGTGTTGGAAGCATCAGAGATGCCTGCATTTCTGGCGATTCTCTTGCGCTTAGTTTCCTTCTGGGTCAGTCTGTGACGCTTGTTTGTATGCTGATATTTTACTTTGCCATTAGCGGTCAGCTTAAAACGCTTTTTTGCGCCGGAATGTGTTTTTACTTTGACTTTTTTAGCCATGGAATAGTTCCTCCTTACTTGGATGACTTAGGGGCGATGAACATGACAATACTGCGGCCTTCTACCTTTGCGGGCTTTTCGACAGTTCCATACTCACTGCATGCTTCTTTGAAACGCTCCAGCAGCCCCTCACCGAATTCCGGATGAGCGATTGCACGTTTTTTAAAACGAACGGAAACTTTCAGTTTATCGCCGGATGACAGGAATTTAATGGCCTGATTGACTTTGGTTTCAAAATCATGTGTATCAATCGTGGAAAACATGCGGATTTCCTTGACTGACATGACTTTCTGGTTTTTCTTAGCTTCTTTTTCACGTTTCTGCTGTTCAAAGCAAAACTTGCCATAATCCAGAATACGGCATACCGGCGGAGTCGCCTGTGGAGCGATTTTGACCAGATCCAAATTTCTCTCATTTGCCAGAAGCTGTGCATCTCTGGCAGACATAACGCCCAATTTTGAGCCGTCAGCATCAATGACCAAGATCTCTCTGTCCCGGATCATTTCATTAATCTGCATGTCCTTATTGTCCTTACTTATTGCGGACACCCCCAAGCATGAAAATTTAAAACAAAAAGTGAGTGCAAACACAGAGCAGCACTCACAGCGATACCGGAAAGAATACAGAGGAAACCCTCTGAACCGAGATGTGATAAACCGTTTTGACAAAAAAATCTGACGGTGAGACACTGGAACTGCGTCTGCTTTGTTTTCAGGTAATATTATAGCATGAATCTGAAAGTTTGTCAAGTGTTTTTTTCAGATTTTCCAAAAAAACGGGTTCAAGATTATGCACTTTGTCAATTTTCACATAATTTGCAGGCTAGCTATTGACTTTTCTGTGAAAATGATGTATAATAAAAGCAAATCCGATTGACAGAAAGAAGGGTGTAATTTATGAAAAGCAAACGAATGCCAGCCAGCCGCAAAGTCCACGGCTTTACATTAGTAGAAATGGTGGTTGTCATGTTAATCATTGGTGTCATTGCAGGCATTCTTGTTCCGTCGCTGATCGGTTATGTCAATAAGGCAAGAAGGCGGACGGATGCCGTCAATGGAAAAAGAATCGGTGATGATATTATGACAATTCTGTATGTAGATGATTCTGTCTATGAAGGATATGGGGGAAAGATGGAAACCGCCAATCAGTCATTTCATAGATATAATACTACAGATGGCTACCGGAGAATTATTTGGACAGAAACCGGACAGGAAACTTGTGATTTTACGATTGTAGCAAAAAGAAATGGTGCGCCTGCAAAGTATGCCGGAGATGGGCATATTGCTTATTCATGGGAAGGAAATAATCAAATCGAAGCTTTCACCAAAGCATTGAACAAACTGGAAGAAGTTCCTAACGGCTCTGGAAAGGATAATACTTTTGCAATTCCCATTCAGTGCAGAAGTACAGACGGAAATGCATTGAACCGCTGGTTTATTGTCCTCCGGACAGATCACAAAAGTAAAAGTGATGTCAATAATTACGAGTTTGAAATCTGGATTGGAAATGATTCTAATATTCCTTCCAGCGGTACAAATGCATCACATGCATTGAATCCAATCTATCGGGTATATCCAAATCCCAGCGTGGAATATAAATAAAAAAATTCGGTTTGCTATTGCAATTCTGATTAGATCTGTGTTATAATAATAAAGCAAATATTTTTAAGAAGCAAAGGTGAAAAATTTGGCAGAAGAACAAATTCATTTTCAGAATCCTGACAGTGTTCAAACCGTATTCGGAAATTATGATGAAAATCTGAATATTCTGCAAAGAGAATATCAAGTTATCATCACAGGCCGGGGCGATGCAGTCACCATTTCCGGCGAAACAGATCACGTCAGCAAAGCCATGCAGGCGATTCGAATGTTGGGAGAACTTGCCGACAAAGGTCAGATGCTGTCAGAACAAACTGTCAGATATGTGGTTTCCATGGTTTCTGACGGTGAAGGAGAAGCACTTCATGCACTCAGCAGTGATGGGATCTGTATTACAACAAGCGGAAAAGTCATTCGTCCTAAAACAGTTGGTCAGAAGCATTATGTAGATGCGATTCGCAAGCATACGATTGTACTCGGAGTAGGCCCTGCCGGAACAGGTAAGACTTATCTGGCTGTTGCGCTGGCTGTCAGAGCCTTCAAAGCGCATGAAGTCCAGAAAATCATCCTTACACGCCCCGCTGTGGAAGCCGGCGAAAAACTCGGCTTTCTCCCCGGAGATCTGCAAAATAAAGTTGATCCCTATCTCAGACCGCTTTATGATGCTTTATTTGATATGTTCGGTGCGGAGACATTTGCCAGATATATGGAAAAAAATATTATTGAAGTCGCACCTCTTGCCTATATGAGAGGCCGCACTTTGGATGATGCATTTATTATTCTCGATGAAGCGCAGAATACAACATCAGAGCAGATTAAAATGTTTCTGACTCGTCTCGGCACAAACAGCAGAATGGTGATCACAGGGGATATTACACAGATTGATCTTCCTGAAAAACGAAAATCTGGTCTGATTGAAGCAATGAAAGTTTTGCATCATGTAGAGGATATTGCTGTCATGCGTTTTACAGAAAAGGACGTTGTCCGTCATAAGCTGGTACAGGAGATTATCAGAGCTTATGAAAATTATTATCACAAAATCAAAAATTAAGAACAGAAAAGGAGTTAAATTTCATGCAACAGTCAGGTAAATTAAAAGTCAGCATTAAAAATAATCAGAACAATGTTAAAATTCCTTCTGGCATCCGCCTGCTCATCCGGCGTTGCTGTCATGCCGTACTGATTTCTGAAGGATTTACACAAAATGCGGAAGTCAGTGTTTCATTTGTATCCAATCAGGAAATTCAAAGCCTGAATAAAACTTATCGTCAGAAAGATAGTGTCACAGATGTGCTTTCTTTTCCTTTGACGGGAGAGGATGGCACAATGGAAATCAGCGCAGAAACTGGTTTCGTTATGCTGGGTGATATTGTAATTTCTATTGAAACAGCCGTCAAGCAGGCTAATATCTATGGGCATTCACTCAGCCGGGAAATTGGATTTCTGACAGTGCATTCCATGCTGCATTTACTGGGCTATGATCATGAAACCAGTCCTCTTGATGAGCGCATCATGAGAGAAAAAGAGGAAGCTGTACTTGAAAAATTAGGCATTTCCAGAGAATTGACATATACATCTTCCAGCGAGGATTGACACATGATAGAAACAAAATCTATTTTTCTGACACTTTCCGGGAGAACAAATGCCGGAAAGTCTACTTTGCTAAATGCACTTGTGGGGGAAAAAATTGCATCTGTCAGCAGCAAGCCGCAGACGACAAGAACCCGGATCACAGGCATTTTCACACGGGATGCAGTGCAATATGTCTTTATTGATACACCAGGACTGCATAAGCCTAAGAATAAATTAAGCAGTCACATGCTCCGGACAGCACAGGACTCTGCTACTGATGCAGATGCTGTTCTGTATGTCATTGACTGTACTAAAAAATTGCATGAACAAGATGAAACCATGCTGAAAACGATCGCAGACAGACATATTTCCTGTATTATTGTGATTAATAAAATAGATCTGCTGGCAGATAAATCTGCTATGATGCCGCTGATGCTTCAGCTGGAAAATGCATATCATCCTCATGCAATTATTCCTGTCAGTGCATCAGAACATGATGGACTGGAAGAGATTCTCACATCTGCCGGAGAGCTGGCAAAGCCTTCCGTTCATTTCTTCCCGGATGACAAATTCACAGATCAGCCTGAACAGATATTAGCAGCTGAAATGATTCGGGAAAAGCTGTTACGGCTTCTTGATGATGAAGTACCGCATGGAATCGCTGTTATGATCGAAAAAATGCAGGAACGCAATGACAAAGATCTGCTTGATATTTCTGCTGTTATTTACTGTGAGCGTGAATCTCATAAAGGCATTATTATTGGAAAAAACGGCAATATGCTGAAAAAAATTGCAAGTTCTGCCCGGCATGAGCTGGAACGCTTTTTTGAAATTCAAGTGAATCTGAAATGTTTCGTGAAAGTCAAAGAAGACTGGCGAAATCGGGAGGGATCTATTCAGAGCTTCGGTCTGTAAGATCTGGAATATTCTATCCTTCTGTGGGAATACTGACTACAGGAGGTGGATTTCTATGGAACTATGGGAAAAATTTGAACAGTCCGGCAAGATTGCGGATTATCTGCAATATACCGCACAGAAAGGAACTTATGACAGTGAGAGGCATTGTCCTGACACAAAAGCCACTGCGTGAACAGGATAAATTTATTGATATTTTAACAGAAACCGGTGTGATGGAGATACTTGTGAAAGGCTCTGCCAAGATGTCAAGCAAATCCGGCAGCGCAACACAGTTATTTGCTTATTCTGAATTTGATATTTCTGACAGACATGCACAGAATAAAGCACGGATTCTGACAGGTGTCACGCCGATTCAAATCTTTTATGGCTTGCGGAATTCTGTCAGTCTGGTGGCACTGGCTTCTTATTTTGCACAGATTGTTTTATATTCTTCTCTTCCCAAATCCAGCACACCGGAATTAATCCGGTTATTTCTGAACTGTCTGCATTATCTATCAGAACAGAATGTCAATGCAGAACATGATGAAAGCATGATCAAGTGCATTTTTGAACTTCGGACAGCTTCTTTGCTCGGATTTCAGCCGGATGTTATTATGTGCCGGAAATGTGGGGAATATCTCCCGGAACGATTATATTTTTCAATAGAACAGGGTTGTTTCTGGTGTGACACTTGTGCTGATAAGGGTGTGCTGATGCTTTCCGGTGCATTGCAGGCGATCCGGCATATTACATTGCAGGATTTTGAAAAAATTTTCCTGTTTCGAGTGGCAGATCACTGCCGTCCGGCTCTGTATGCATTTGCAGAACAGTTTCTGCAATATCATATTGATCGGAAATTTCCGGCACTGGATTATTATAAACAAATCAAACAATAGAATTTCAGGTGTGGCGGCCTTGACCGTCACATTTTTTTGATTTTATATATTCAAGGAGCGTAGTTAAAATGATGAAATCTTTTGAAAAAGTCTTAGAATTAGACAAAGTACTCATGCAGGCCGCAGAATTCACATCCAATGAAACCAGCCGTGATATGATCCTGCATTGTAAACCGAGTACGGATCTTACAGAAGTCCGCCGTGAAGTTCAGAAAACAGATGATGCTTTGCAATTGGCTTTACAATTTGGCACACCGCCATTTTCAGAATTTAAAAATATCTGTAACATGGTCACAAGAGCCGCTTCCGGTGCAAGACTTTCCCTGAAAGATCTGCTTGATATTGAGGATCTGCTCCGACAAGTGCAATCCCTTCACAGCTGGTTCAGCCATTGCAGTGAAAGCAGTACATCTCTAGATTATTTATTTTCGCTGATTATTCCCAATGATGATTTATTAACAATATTAGAAAGATCTGTCCTATCTGAAGAGGAGATTGCAGACAGTGCCAGCCCTACCCTTTCCGAAATCAGAAAAAAATTGATCCGTGCCAGATCTCAGCTGCGGGATACGCTTGATAAAATGACAAAAAATAAAACTATGCAGAAATATTTGCAGGAAACAACTGTCACCATTCGTGACGGCCGTTTTGTGCTCCCTGTTAAAGCCGAATACAGAAGCCAAGTCAATGGCTTGATTCATGATACTTCTTCTAGCGGTCAAACTTTATTTATTGAACCTATGCAGATTGTAGAAGCCAATAATGATATTAGATTATTAGAAAGCCGTGAAATCGAAGAAATTGAAAGAATCATGATGAAACTTTGTGCTATGGTCGGCGCAGAAGCATCCGGATTGAAACGCCTTCATGATACCTGTGCAGAACTAAATTATTATTTCGCAAAAGCTAATTATGCTGCATCTATCAAAGCTATGAAACCTGTTATCAGTGATGATGGCATTTTAGAATTAAAAAAAGCACGGCATCCTCTTCTGGATCAAAACAAGGCTGTGCCGATTCATATTATGCTGGGTGAACAAAATAATGCCTTGATCATTACAGGCCCTAATACAGGCGGAAAAACAGTAGCACTCAAAACCGCTGGCTTGCTTACCGCTATGACCATGTGCGGCTTTTTAATTCCTGTCACGGATGGAAGCAGAATATCTATTTTCCGGCATATCCTTGCCGATATTGGCGATAGTCAAAGCATTGAACAAAATCTGTCAACATTTTCATCACATACCCTCAACGTTGTGGAAATCCTGCAAATTGCTGATGATCATACTTTGATTCTTTTAGATGAGCTTGGTTCTGGTACAGATCCGGTAGAAGGTGCGGCTCTTGCAATCTCTATTATTGATTATCTGAAACAGTTGGGCGCAAAACTCATGGTTACGACACATTATCAGGAATTAAAACTTTATGCCGCTGATACCCCTGATGTTATGAATGCTTCCTGTGAATTCAATACAGAAACCCTCCGGCCAACATATCAATTAATTCTGGGATCTCCCGGAAAATCAAATGCTTTTGCAATTTCCGGTCAGCTGGGTGTGCCTGATGTGATTCTGCAACATGCGGAATCTTTGATCAGTGAGGAAAATAAACATTTTGAACATGTGATTGAAAAATTTGAACAGGCAAGAAAAGAACTGGAAGCTGAAAAAGAACAGGCAACAAAATTCCGTCAGGAAGCAGAATCTCTCAAATCCGAATGGGAACAGAAAAGAAATCAGATCTTTGAAGAAGAAAAAGAAACATTGGAACGAGCCGCTGCACAAGCCGGACGGATTGTAGAATCCACAAAGGCGCAATCAAATGCTTTACTTGATGAACTGGAACAGCTTCGCCGGGAAAAAGATAAAGCCGATTTTTCAAGCCGGGTTTCTTCTGCTAAAAGCATCAGCAATCAGCAGATCCGGAATATGTATAAAACAGCAAATCCTGTGATCGGGAGTCTGAATGAAAAAGGAGAATATGTTCTCCCACGGCCTTTGAAAAAAGGAGATGCTGTATTAATCGCAGATTTGCAGCAGGAAGCTGTGATAGTTTCAGAGCCCGGAAATGCAGATACGGTTCTCGTACAGATGGGCATCATGAAAATGAAAATACAAATTTCCCGTCTGCGTCTGCTGGATAAAACAAAGCAAAATCAGCAAAAGAAAAAGCCCCGCCGGAATCAGATCGCTGTCAAGGCGGAGCGTCAAAGTTCTATGGAATTAGATATCCGGGGCATGACCTGTGATGAAGGTGTTTATGAAACAGAACAATTCATATCCGGTGCAATGCTGGCCAATATCGGCACAGTGACAATCATTCATGGAAAGGGAACGGGTTTGCTTCGGAAAGCTGTGCAGGAAAAGTTGAAAGGCATGAAATGCGTAAAGGCTTACAGAAATGGTGTCTATGGTGAAGGTGAAAACGGTGTAACCATTGTTACACTTCGCTGATAAATGAGGTTATTTTATGAATATTGATAAAAAAAACTTGCGCTTGCACACAAAATTATTTTTTAAAATTTTTGAATTTATTGGGTTAATTTCTGCTTTGATCCATTTGGTTATTAAATGCATTCATGAAATTAAAAGCTAATTTTTTATAAAAATGAGGTGTTTGGATTTATGAAAAAATTAAAGCAAGTATTAGCTGGACTTTCTGTCATGATGCTACTGTCACAGACGCTGACAGCATCAGCAGGAGAACTCCTCGGCCAGTCGGATTTTACGGAAGGAATCGGCCTGCCTTGGCATATCTGCGAATCTATGACCGGAAAAATGGATTTTACAATTGATGACGGAACATATAATATCACGATTATTAATCCCGGCGGCATCTCCAATGGCGGTGAAGATAGATGGGATTGTCAATTCCGTCATAGAAATCTAACTTTCGTCTCTGGTCATACTTATAGGCTGACATATAGTGT
The DNA here is from genome assembly GCA_002449585.1 of Ruminococcus sp. UBA7013. Taxonomy (GTDB): domain Bacteria; phylum Bacillota; class Clostridia; order Oscillospirales; family Ruminococcaceae; genus UBA3855. Next base: position 21,585 of record DJXD01000073.1, on the reverse strand, counting down.
CTGGGCAAGCAATTCCGGCTGGCTCTATGCCAAAATAGGCGATATGACAAATGGTGATCTTGAATTATGGCACAGTAACGGAAATCGCCTGAATATGATCTATGATGCAAACTGGAGTCAGTCTGATATTGAAAACTCTCTCCGGGATGCTCAGCAGACAGGAGAATGGAAAGATTATAATGCATGGGAAGGGGTAAATATCACCGGCAATCAATGGAATACATTCGCTTATGAATTTACACTTGGATCTAATGGGGAAAGAGCAGTGTCTGCTGATGGTACGGGAGAATGGACTTTTCATTTTGGCGGAAATGGACAATATACCCCTAATATCTGCTTTCCGGCCGGAACAGTGCTGAAATTTGATAATCTGTGTCTGATTGATCTGACGGATGATTCTAATGATTATATACATGAACCAGCTTGGCAAAGAGCAGATATTTTAACTAATCAAATCGGCTATTTCCCAAATTTAGATAAAAAAGCTACTTTTCTCTGTAAAGATACCAGCAGTCATGAATTTTATCTGAAAGATGCTGATGAAAATGTCGTTTATACTGGATCATCTATCTATATGGGATATGATGATGATTCTGGTGATATTGTGCATATTCTGGATTTTTCAGATTTTACACAGGAAGGAATTTATCACCTGGAAACAGATAATCATGCCCAAAGTCGGGAATTTAAAATTGGTATTACACAGGAATATTCTTCTTTGCTATATGATGCATTGAATTATTTCTATCAGAACCGCAGCGGCATTCCGATTGAAGCCAAATATATCAGCTCTGGTGAGCCGGAAAAATTGGCACGTCCTGCCGGACATGTTTCTGATATTGCTGAAATTCAGCAGACATGGGGATATTCCGGATCTTCCGGGACACAGGATGTCACAGGCGGCTGGTATGATGCCGGAGATCATGGAAAATATGTTGTCAATGGCGGTATTTCCCTTTGGTTGATGCAAAATCAGTTTGAACGTGCTTTACAGAAACAACAACAGGATACCTATGCAGATGGAACGATGCTGCTTCCCGAAAATGCCAACGGCTGGCCTGATCTGCTGGATGAAGCTCGCTATGAAATGGATTGGATGCTGAAAATGATTGTGCAAAGCGGTGATTATCAGGGAATGGCTTATCATAAAGCGCATGATATAAAATGGACAGCATTGGCAGTTGCTCCGGCAGAAGATCCGGAACAAAGAATCATCAAGCCGCCGACAACACAGGCTACACTTAATCTTGCCGCCTGCGGCGCACAAGCTTATAGATTATGGAAAGATCTTGACCCGGCTTTTGCAGAACAGTGTCTCACAGCGGCAAAGAATGCTTATGAAGCAGCTAAAAAACATCCTGCTATGTATGCGCCTTTGGATGAATCTGTTGGCGGCGGTGCTTATGGAGATGATGATGCTACTGATGAATTCTATTGGTCAGCCTGTGAGCTTTATGCCGCTACAGGAGATAAATCTTATTATCAGGATATGCAAAGTTCAGCATGGTTTCTGGAAGTACCGACATCACTCAGCGGAGGAGAAGCCGCCGGAATTATCGGAAGTTTTGACTGGGGACATACGGCGGCACTTGGCTCTGTGACAATGAGTTTATATCAAGATCTGCTTGACAGCGGTCACCCTGAAATTCTAAAAAATCATTTTATAGAAGCAGCAGACATTTTCATGTCTATCCAGAGTGAACAGGGCTATGGTCTTCCATATGGTCAAAGCATCATCAGTTATGATGATAGTGATACTGGATATGTGTGGGGATCTAATTCTTTTGTTGCTGATAATGCTATTATTCTGGCTTATGCCTATGATTTGACAAATGATAAAATCTATCTGAATGGTGCAGCAAGTGCAATGGATTATCTGCTTGGACGGAATCCAATGGATTATTCTTATATTACTGGTTATGGTTCACATAGTGTGCAGTATCCGCATCACAGATGGTGGTCATATCTAATTTCCAGTACATTTCCGAAAGCTCCCTGTGGGGTGCTGGTCGGAGGGGCAAATTCCGGAATGGAAGATCCTTGGGTTCGGGGTTCTGGCTGGAAGAAAGGACAGATTTCTCCGCAAAAATGCTATCTGGATCATATTGAAGCGTGGTCTGTCAATGAATGCACAATTAACTGGAATACTCCCCTTGCATGGCTGACTTCTTTTCTATGTGAAGAAAATGGCGGTGTGATCGCTGGGCAGAAAAGTACTGCCGTGAATGATGGCGGAAATGGAAATTCTAATCAAAATCAAATCTATGCCACAGAGCCGCCCCCAGAAAAAACATCTACTGCACCCGTTCCGGAAGATGCCAATATTCAGAATACAGAAAAAGCTACCACGGCCAAAATAAAAGAAACAGACAGAGTAGCAGATGCTTCCGCAGAAGATCTCAATCCGAAAATCAAGACAAAAGAAGAAAATCAGAATTTCCCATTGATTGCCGGTATCATTGGCGGCCTGATTGCTTTGATTTCTCTTGAAATTTTTGCTTATAAAGTGATCAAATTAAAAAAAGATCAGAAATAAGCACAGCCCGGAACAATTCCGGGCTTTCGTCTGCAAATCAGTTTTCTTCCTCATGAATCACAACATCTCTATGAGGGACTGGCGTTGAAAATACAATCTGTGTTGATGTATTCCCAAAATGTTGTAACTGACCAATAAATTGATCTAATTCCTGTGTACTGGGAAACGCTACTTTGATCAGCATGGAATAGACCCCTGTCACGCAATTGCATTCTAATACATTCGGACAATCTGCAATAAATGGATAAAATTCCGGCTTTTGCTTTGCACTCAGTTCTAAGCTGATAAAAGCTGTAATATGATACCCTAATTTCTGTTGATCAATTTCTGCATGATACCCCTGAATCAATTTCTGATTTTCCAGTTTTTCAATTCTGGCAGAAACCGCCGGTGCAGATAAAAAAACTTGGGATGCAATGGCTTTCAACGGCATTCTTGCATTATTCTGTAAGATGGCTAATAATTTTCTGTCAATCTGATCCATGAAAAAACCTCCTATATAATCAAAAAGAGCGCATTTTCCCCTTTTGGAAAATACGCTCCTTTGCGTCATGTATTTTAATAATTTTATTTTAACATACAAACAAAGACAAATCATGAATAATTTATGAATAAAATATTAAAATTATTTCTTAGGATTTTTATTTTTGAGTTGTTCAAATTTAGTTCTGCGCTTTTGAACATCCTGCAAACCCTGATTAAAAAAGGCTTCTACTTCCTGAAAACGCCCAGTGACATAATCATCTGTTGCTGCACGGATTGCATCTGATTCTTTCTTTGCTTTGGTGACGGCTTCTAATGCACGTTTTTTTGCTTCTTTCACAATAGATTCTTCTTCGACAATAGACTTTGCACGTTCTTCTGCCTGGCGGACAATTTTTTCCGCTTTGGCTTCTGCTTCTTTGATGATTCTGTCACGGTCAAAATATACGGTCTTTGCCTCACGGACTTCCTGAGGTACATTCAACTTTGCATCATTGATCAGTTCCCGCATTCTTTCGCTGTCAATGACGGCTTTATGTGGTGCAAATGGAACAGAAGAGGCTTTATCCAGCAATTCAACCATATCTTCAAGAATTTCTTCTACGCTCATTTTAATGCTCCTTCCTGACTTAATCGTTTCTGAATGGCTTCCTGAATACATGCCGGCACAAAAGGGCTAATATCTCCGCCAAAATAAGCAATCTGCTTGACGACACTGGAACTAAGATACATATTTTCCTGACTGGTTGTCAGGAAAACCGTTTCTGCACCGTCATAAAGTACTTTATTTGTCAAAGCCATCTGAAACTCATATTCAAAATCACTGACCGCCCGGAGACCTTTTACAATAGCCGCTGCCTGTACTCGCTTGACATAATCAACAAGCAGACCATCTAGAATATCAATCACAACATTATCCAAATGTTCTGTTGCGTCGGCGATCATCATCATGCGTTCTGTAGTAGTAAAAGCCGGTTTATTTTTAGCGGCATTGGTAGAGATCAATACAATAACTTTATCAAATAATGTAGATGCTCTTGTAATAATATCCAGATGTCCAAGGGTAACAGGGTCAAAACTGCCGGGACAAACTGCAATTTTTCTCATGTTTTTCATCTCCTGAGATGTTTATTTTTTCATAAATACTGATACTATTATTTTACCATAAAAGTAATTCTTTTGCAATATCAAATCAGAAATTTCTTCTGGAAGAGAGCAATTAATTTCATGTTCTGCAATGATTTTCCCGTCAGGCCGGAGCAGAGGAGACAATGCAGGAAGAATTTTCTCAAGAATTTGCTTTCTGTAAGGCGGATCGAGAAAAATCAAATCAAATTGCTGATGACATTCGGCAAGATATTGTTCTGCTGATTGCTGAAACAGTTCTGATTTTTCAAGAAATCTGGTTTTTTCTAAATTTTGCTGTACAATCTGTAATGATTTCAATGACTGATCTACAAAAACTGCATGTGCCGCTCCCCGGCTAAGTGCTTCAATGCCAAGCTGACCGCTTCCGGCAAACAGATCTAACACATGTGCATGAGGAATCTGAAATTGAATAGATGAAAACAAGCCTTCTTTGACTCTGTCTGTTGTGGGGCGGACATCCAGCCCCTCCAATGTATTCAGACGTGTGCCTTTGGCTGATCCTGCAATCACTCTCATAAAGATACTCCTTTTTGATGATTTATATAATTTATATCATTCTTGCTTTCCATGCAGATAGATATATAAATTTTCGGCTGTTTTCTGGGGAATTCCAGCTTTTTGCAATTCAGCAGAATCTGCTTTCCAGAGTGCATCACGGGTTTTGAAATAGAGCATCAATTTCTGAGCGGTTTTTTCCCCTATTCCCTGCACCTGTGTCAGATCTGAAATCAATGTCTGCTTTTTATGCTTCTGATGCAGGTAAGAAATCGCATAGTGATGCACTTCATCTTGAATTCTTGTAATCAGATGAAAGGCTTCGCCGGATACTTGTATTTCTCTGTCACCTGTAGCAATGGCTCGTGTACGATGTTTAGAATCTTTCACCATGCCGAATAAAGCAATTTCTGGTGCAAGTTCCTGAACAATCGGCGCAACAGCATTAACATGTCCTTTTCCGCCATCGAGAAGAATCAAATCGGGCATTCTGGAAAATGCGCTGTCTTCTTCATGCAGATGCGACAGCCGCCGCCTAATGACTTCCTGCATACAAGCATAATCATTCTGCATATTATTTTCTTTGATGCTAAAACGCCGATATGCTTTTTTGAGGGGTCTTCCATTCTCAAAAACAACCATTCCGGCAACCATTGTTTCTGATGCCAGATTAGAAATATCATAAGATTCAATATAATTCGGCGTTTTCGCCATGCCGAGCAGTTTTCCTAATGCTTCCACTGCCAGCATTTCCTTTCCGGTGCGATTCTCCTGCAATGCCAGATATTCAGCCGCATTTTGCTTTGCCAGATGAACCAGTTTCAAGCCATTTCCTCGTTTCGGCATGATGATTTTCACCTGTTTTCCGGCCAATTCTGCCAGACGCTGAACTGTTATTTCAGATAATTCCTGTTCTAAAAGAATCATTTCAGGGAAATTCTGATTTTCCTGATAAAACTGCAATACAAAAGCATCCAGAACAGCATCCTCCGCAGGATCTGCAAATGAAAAATGCTGTTTGTCCTGAAGCCGTCCCTCTCGATAAATCAAGACAGAAATAAATACAGTCTGCTGATTCTCAATCAAAGCAATAATATCTGTATTCCGGAATTGATTATCCAGAATTTTCTGTGATGCAGATGCCTTTTCAATTGCCTTGATTCTGTCACGGAGTACAGCGGCCTTTTCAAATTCCAGATGCTCAGCGGCCTGTTCCATCTCAGAATACATTCTTTCCAGTGAGGCCTGACTTCCATTTTTCAGATAGGCCACAGCCTGCATGATACGCTCCTGATATTCTTCCTGTGAGATATTCCCCTGACACAGTCCCATACATCTTTTAATATAATAATTCAAGCAAGGCCTTGTTTTTCCAAAACACTGCGGAAATTTTTTATGACATGTCGGAAGCCCGAACACAGCATTGACTTCTTCAACGGCTGATTTCGCTACAAATCCGCTTGTATATACTCCCAAATATTCCCCGGTTTCTGTCTTATGCTTTGCAACGGTGATTCTTGGATAATCTTCTTCTGAAAGATGAATATAAGAATAGCCTTTGTCATCTTTTAATAAAATATTATAATGCGGCTGATGCTGTTTAATCAAACTGCATTCCAAAATCAATGCTTCATATTCTGAATCTGTTACAATAAAATCATAATCCCATACATGCGCTATCATTTTTTCAACTTTGGGCAGATGTTCCGCATTGACTCGAAAATAACTGCTCACACGTTTATGAAGATTCTTAGCCTTGCCAATATAAATAATCTTCCCTGTTTTCTCTTTCATGAGATATACACCAGGCGAAGTGGTCAGCTTTGCTGTTTTATTTCTGAGATACGGAAGTCTGTCATTCATGAAAATCCCCCTGTTAAAATTTGCCCCTTTGCGGATGCATTGGGGCGAATGCTTATTCATCAAAGAATGAGCTTTTATATTTATATTCTTTCGCTCTGTCGCCGTGACAGTCAATCATAATCCGCTCTTGTGAAAGCAGAAATCTCATGATTGAAAAAAATACAACATAAGCAATTGAATTTGCAAATAGCGTTATATAAACATGCATTCCAAATATTACGCCGAACATGCCAGATAATATAATTACTTCTGTGATCACGATAGCAATTTCCAATGAAGTGTTTTTTGGTTCTAATGCCAGATAAGTAAAACAGATAACAGCAGAAAAGATAGAGTGTGCAATATTCAGCCATGCCGAAGCAGAATGATAAAATGGTAACTGATCCGCATTGAAATCCAGAATCATAATCACAATTTCTGTAATTAAATAAATCAGCATAGCCGCTTTCATGACATACCTGGCACGAACGATTTTATGAAAATTAATCAGTGAAAATAGCATGAAGGCAAAGCCGGCCGTTTCTACAGTATAGGCTGCCGCTTCCAGTGGAACACATGTATAATTCATACGCTGGATCAGCAAATAATAAATCACAGCCAAAACTGCAAAGAGCAGAAATAAAATATTAGCATATTGGCCGAAAATAAAACAGCGTTTCAGATTTGGATGCATAACAAATCACTCCTGTTTTGCCTGTAATGCTCGTGTACCAATATCATGACGATAATGTGCTTTTTCAAAACTGATTTTTTCCACACCAGCATAAGCCTGAGCAAGTGCATGTTGCAGTGTATCTGCTGTTGCAGTCACACCGAGTACTCTTCCTCCGGCGGTCAGGAACTGCTCATTTTCTGATTTTGTTCCTGCATGATAGACAAAAACATCTTTTAACTGTCCATTTTGATCCAAACCAGAAATGATTTTTCCGCTTTCGTATTTTACAGGATAGCCGCCGCTTGCCATAATTACACATGCTGCGCTTTCAGATTTCCATTGAATCGGAAGCTTGTCAAGTGTTCCGTCATAAATTGCCTGCATGATGTCAATCAAATCTGTATCCAACAGCGGCAGGACTACTTGTGTTTCCGGATCACCAAAGCGGCAATTATATTCAATCACTTTTGCGCCGTCTGGTGTGAGCATAAGCCCGAAATATAGACAGCCTGTAAAAGCTCTTCCTTCTTCCTGCATGGCCTTGATCGTGGGCTTGAAAATCTTTTCCATGCATTCTGCGGCAATTTCTTCTGTATAATACGGATTCGGCGCAATCGTTCCCATACCTCCGGTATTCAGTCCCTGATCCTGATCCAATGCCCTTTTATGATCCATAGAGGAAATCATAGGTATAACTGTTTTCCCATCTGTGAAAGATAATACAGAAACTTCAGGGCCTGTGAGAAACTCTTCAATTACAATTCTGGCACTGCTTTCCCCAAATTTTTTATCATCAATCATAGATCTAACTGCTTCAACAGCCTCTTCTTCATTCTGCGCCAGAATCACACCTTTTCCAAGTGCCAGCCCATCTGCCTTGATCACAGTCGGATAGGTATTTTTTTCTTTGATATAAGCAATTGCAGATGCACTATCTGTAAATACTTCATAATCTCCCGTAGGAATCTGATATTTTTTCATCAGATTTTTAGAAAAAATCTTGCTTCCCTCGATAATAGCAGCATTTGCCTTTGCTCCGAATGTTTTGAATCCGGCTTTCTGCATTTCATCCACCATGCCCATCACAAGAGGATCATCCGGCGCAACGAATACCCAATCCGGATTTAATTCTTTTGCAAGGCTGACCATGCCGGAAATATCTGTTGCTTTCACATCAAAGCATTTGGCATATCTTGAAATTCCGCCATTTCCGGGAGCACAGAACAATTCCGGATGCTTATCACTTTCGGCAAGCTTCATAATAATGGCATGTTCACGGCCGCCGCCGCCGACAACTAAAATTTTCATAAAAAAACCTCTTATATTAAATATTCTGATATTCCTGATATAGTCGTTTTGCTCCGATGCATAAGCATATCTGCGCAAATGTATTAATAATTTCTGCAATCCAGTTCATACTGGCCGAATTATCAAATTTTGATGCAAGAAATACCTGAACCATATCCAGCACATATGCGCCAATAAAAAACAGAGCAGTGATTTTTTGCTTATGTTTGAAACAAATTCTGCACATACTTGCATAAAATCCTGTTGTTCCCCAAAATGTCAGAATGATAAACGGCAGTTTTGTCGTAATTGCCGGAACAGCCAAGCTATGAAGCTCTTCTTTTTTTCCGGAAAAAGCTGCCGTGCTGATCGCAAGCAGTAGGAAACCAGTTGAATGTATGGGAAAGAAAGCATCTGAAAGAAGAGCATAATCACCAATTCCAAACGCATATAAAAATTTCCAGATTACTTTCATCATCCCGGCCAGAAATACCATAATACTCCCGGCAGAAAATGCACTGTATTGTGCAACTTTCATTTGCGGATAAAAGGCTTTCATCAGTGAAATGCATCCCATGAAAAATAATATCACCGGAATCAAATCTACTGCGGCCATCAAAACAGAAATATCATTCATCATGCATCAATGATGGAACAGGCGAATTCCTGTAAATGCCATTGCAATATGATATTGATTACATACTTCAATTACATTATCATCACGAATAGATCCGCCCGGCTCTGCAATATAGGCAACGCCGCTCTTGTGTGCCCGTTCGATATTATCACCGAATGGGAAAAAGGCATCTGATCCAAGGCAGACATCTGTATTTTTAGCAAGCCATGCTTTTTTTGCTTCTGCTGTGAAAACTTCCGGCTTGATTTTAAAAATTCTCTGCCATTCGCCTTCCCTGAGAACATCTTCATATTCATCGCCAATATAAACATCAATCGCATTATCACGATCAGCACGGCGGATATGATCCACAAACTGGAGACCCAGCACCTGTGGAGACTGACGAAGCCACCAGTTATCTGCTTTTTGTCCGGCCAGTCTGGTGCAATGAATTCTTGACTGCTGTCCTGCTCCGATTCCGATCGCCTGACCATCTTTTACATAGCATACAGAATTAGACTGTGTATATTTCAGTGCAATCAGGGAGATCATGAGATCATCCAGCTTGTCAGCAGGAATATTTTTATTTTCTGTGACAATATTAGAAAGCAATTCTTTATTGATTTCAAGTTCATTTCTGCCCTGTTCGAACGTCACGCCAAAAACCTGTTTATGTTCGATCGGATTGGGTTTATAATTCTCATCTATTTGAAGAATGCAATAGCTTCCTTTTCTTTTGGATTTCAGAATTTCAAGAGCTTCTTCTTCATAGGCTGGAGCAATGATGCCGTCAGAAACTTCACGCTGAATCATCTTAGCAGTGCAGACATCTACTTTATCAGACAATGCGATAAAATCGCCATAAGAAGACATTCTATCAGCTCCCCTTGCACGGGCATAGGCACTGGCTAAGGGTGTTAATTCTCCGAGATCATCCACCCAGTAAATTTTTTTGAGTGTATCGCTCAGCGGTCTGCCGATGGCTGCACCTGCCGGAGATACATGCTTAAATGATGTTGCTGCACATACACCGGTTGCCTTTTTGAGTTCAGAAACTAACTGCCAGCCATTGAGCGCATCCAGCAGATTAATATAACCCGGCTTGCCGTTTAATACTGTAATCGGCAGATCAGAACCATCTTCCATAAAAACTTTTGAGGGCTTCTGATTTGGATTACAACCATATTTTAAAAGCATTTCATTGGACATGAAAATTCCTCCTGATCAAGATTTTGTATATTTATTAATAATTTTCGTTTCTGCTTCGCCTGTTTGAATATTAATATAGCGAACGAACAGAGAAACTTTGTTATCTTCATTCAAAGCATTCCAGAGCTTTTTAGCGAAATTATCCAGATCATCATTGATTTCAATTTTCTTGGGTTCGCCTTCAAAGCTCGGCAGCGGATTGCCGTCACTCATGTAAGTATGAATAAAATGTCCGATGCCATCCAGCGGATTATTATAAGAATAAGTAAATCTTTCAATGCTATCCGGATTGCCGTCAGCAGATTTGATAATTGACATGGCATAATTATATTTTCCCTCACCAATATGCATGATACCGGAAATTCTGGGAGTATAATTCGGCGCATCATCTTCATATTCACGGGTACGGAGAGACTGCTCAAAAGTCTGCTGTTTGTCCATCAGTTCATAGATGGTATCTGTCTGATCACCATTTGTAACAATTGTTTTATTACCAAGGACACGCACGGGCGCATAAATAATCAAATGCGGATCAGAAAGCTTTGACGGGTCAGCGGCTTCTGTTTTAATGCCGTCTTCTGTAGGGGTGAATACTCTGTTTCTGGAGTTTACACTTCTGCCCATGATAAAATAAGCAGTGACAGCATTTTTCCCGTCAGCAGATTTTCCAATGATAATGCCACGGCCTGGATAAGAATTATTTGCTAATTCTTCATAAATATTCAGCGTTTTCATAAATCAGTTTCCTTTCTGATAATCAATATAGGCATGATTGCCGATTACAGTTAACCGATCCTCACAGAACAGGCTGACAGCTTTGGGAAGAATCTTCCATTCTGCTTGTTCCATGACACGTTTCTGTAAAATTTCAGGCGTATCATCGTTTTCAACAGCAACTGCTTTTTGCAAAATGATCGCACCACCGTCGCAGATTTCATTCACAAAATGCACCGTTGCGCCTGTAAGCTTGACACCCTTTTCAAGTGCTTTTTCATGTACATGCAGGCCATAGAATCCATCACCGCAGAAAGACGGAATCAAAGATGGATGCACATTGATAATCTTATTTTCATAAACTTGAATCAGAGCTTGATCAAGAATAATCATAAATCCGGCTAATACAATCAGATCTGCTTTTTCAGATTCTAATAATTTTAATAATGCTTTTGTATAATCCTGATTATTCTGATATTCTTTTCTGTTCAGAATTTTTGACGGAATGCCGTGAATTTCAGCTCTTTTGAGTGCATAGGCCTTTGGATTGGAAGAGATCACACAGGTGATTTTTCCGTTTTTGATTTCTTCTCGTTCCTGAGCATCAATTAAGGCTTGTAAATTTGTCCCTCCGCCAGAGACTAAGACAATGATATTTTTCATCAAAATTTCTCCTTATTTTCCAGAATCCAAAAAGCCGCATATCAGAAAAGTAAGCAGGCCTAAAATCCATGTCAAATAGGGTTCTGTGAGATCATATTTTCTGTCTGGAAACCAAAACAGTTCCGGCCTTGATGGAGCATAGTAAATCAGATAAGATTTTCCGATCTCATAAGACCTTTTCATGAGATGAGAACAATACCGAGATGTAATTTCACCCTGTTCTGTTTCATAGCGCATCACGGGCGCATATGTGGTATAACTAGAATCTGTTACAGAAATTAGTCCTCTTTTTTTTTGCTTATTTCGCTTATAATGATAATCTATCAGAACAGCATTCACAGCAATTCCGGATTTTGTCAGATTATGATAATAACAGCACTGTATCACACACCAAAGCATTTGTATACCAACAGAAGGCAAAAATGCTAATAGAAGATACCCTTTGATATATAAAATCATACTTATTATGCATGTCACAATCCCAATCACAATATCCGGCAAAAATCGGAGAGGAAAGTTTTTCATTCCGGATCATTCCTTATATAGCAATTATTCCAAAATCACGCCTTCATCAGATTCTACTAATTCGCCTAAAAGATAAGCATCTTCTCCGGCAGATTTCAGGATTTCAACAGTCTTGTCAGCATCTTCCTGAGCAACAGAAAGAATCATGCCAACACCCATATTGAACGTATTAAACATATCTCTTTCCGGGATATGGCCTGTTCTTGCGATTAATTCAAAAATGGGCAGAATCTGGACATCTTTTTTATTAATATGTGCAGAAATGCCTTCGGGCAGAGATCTGGGAATATTTTCATAGAAGCCGCCGCCTGTAATATGCGATACAGATTTGACAGTTATATTTTCCATGAGTTTCAGAACCGGCTTGACATAGATCTTGGTAGGTGTCAAAAGTGTTTCGCCCAATGTTGCGCCAAGTTCATCAAACTGAATTGCCAGATTATTTTTATTTACATCAAATACTTTTCTGACCAGCGAAAAGCCGTTTGAATGCACACCGGAAGATCTTAATGCAATCAGCACATCTCCGGCTTTCTGTGAGGAAGTATCAACAATCTTTTTCTTATCAACCACACCGACAGAGAAACCAGCTAGATCATACTCATCTACAGGATAGAAGCCGGGCATTTCTGCCGTTTCGCCGCCGACCAGTGCACAGCCTGCCTGTACACAGCCATCCGCTACACCAGAAACAATCTGTGCAATTTTTTCAGGATAATTTTTCCCAACAGCAATATAATCCAGAAAAAACTGCGGTTTTGCACCACAACAAATAATATCATTCACGCACATGGCCACACAATCAATTCCGACTGTATCATGCTTATCAAGCAGAAAAGCAATTTTCAGCTTTGTGCCTACGCCATCTGTACCAGATACAAATACAGGCTTTTCAATACCGGTCAGATCCGGTTCAAACAGGCCGCCAAATCCACCAATTCCGGATAATACCCCCGGAATATTGGTTCTTGCAATATGTTCTTTCATCAGGCGGACAGATTCATATCCGGCTGTGACATCAACACCGGCCTTTTTATAACTTTCAGAAAAACTATTATTCATGAAATTTCTCCTAATTTTGATTCAAATTTATTTTTCGGCATTTCTTTAGGAACAGAGACAGGATAATCCCCTGTGAAGCATCCTGTGCAGAAGCCGCATTTTGCCTCTTCAGCAATATGTTTTACACCTTCTGTACTCAGATAACCTAGTGTATCTGCGCCGATCTGCTGACAAATTTCTGGAATAGTCATATGACAGGCAATCAGATGTTCTTTACTATCAATATCGACTCCGAAATAGCAAGGACTGATAAACGGCGGACAGGATACCCGAAAATGTATTTCTTTTGCTCCGGCATCTCTTAAAAGCTTGACAATCCGGGCGGATGTCGTTCCTCTGACAATACTATCATCAATCAGAACAACACGCTTTCCGGCTACTGTCTCTTTGACAGCATTTAATTTCAGATTAACAGAATGCGTCCTCTGTGATTGACTTGGCTGAATGAACGTTCTGCCGATATATCTATTTTTAATAAATCCGATTCCATAAGGAATGCCGGAAGCCTGTGAAAATCCAAGAGCGGCATCAAGACCGCTGTCCGGCACACCAATGACAACATCCGCCTCAACAGGCGTTTCTTTCCAGAGCAATGCGCCCGCACGAAGACGGGCTTTATGTACGCTACACCCCTCAAGAACAGAATCCGGTCTTGCAAAATAGACATATTCAAATACACACATAGATGATTTTCGGCCGCAGTGTGTCCGAAAGGAACGGATTCCTTCCGGTTCAGCAATGATGATTTCACCCGGAAGCAGATCTCTTTCAAATATTGCGCCGATCGCATCAAGTGCGCAGGTTTCTGATGCAAATACAACGCCGCCATCGGGCAGGCTTCCCATCACTAATGGCCGGAAGCCATTGGGATCACGGGCAGCAATTAATTTCTGAGCGGACATGATCACAAGAGAATAAGCCCCTTTCAGATCATACATTGCATGTTCAACAGCATGTTCAATAGAATCTTTATTCAATCTATGTTCTGTCAGACAATAAGAAATTACTTCCGTATCATTTGTAGTCTGAAAGATTGCGCCCTTGAGTTCATAACGTTCCCGGAGCATGTGGGCATTCACAAGATTTCCATTATGAGCGATGGCAAGAGGGCCTTTTACATGCCGCACAACAAGTGGCTGTGCATTGACACGATTATTTCCGCCGGTTGTGGAATATCTGACATGGCCAATGGAAATATTTCCTTGTCCAAGCGAATCAATTACAGACTGATTAAAAACTTCCTGCACAAGGCCAATATCTTTATGATGGGAAAATACGCCTTTATCATTCACAACGATTCCACAGCTTTCCTGACCTCGGTGCTGTAATGCAAATAATGCTGCATAGGTCAGCGGAGCAATTTCAGCAGTATGATTCAGATAAATGCCAAATACGCCGCATTCTTCATGGATCAAGCCAGATCATTCCTTTCCGTTCCAGCAGTAAGTACATAACTGACATTCCGGTTTTCCAATGGCTTTGACAGTGCCCGGAAGGGACTGAAATTCCAGAGAAGTCAGTTTTAATCTGCGACAGATTTCATCACGGAGTCTCCTGCCCCGTTCTGTTTCGGAATTACTATATTCTTCGAGATAATTTACACCCTCTGCACCTTCGAATGCATCAATCACCTGACGGGCAATCAATTCCATTTCTGATGTACTTCTTGAAAAATTCAGATATTTACAGCCGTACATGATCGGCGGACAGGCTGAACGCATATGTACCTCTTTTGCTCCATTTTCATATAGAAATTCAACCGTTTCACGCATCTGTGTTCCTCTGACGATACTATCATCAACAAATAATAATTTTTTGCCTTCGATCAGTTCATGAACAGGAATCAGCTTCATTTTGGCCACTTGATTCCGGAGTGTCTGACTTGTAGGCATAAAACTGCGTGGCCATGTAGGTGTATATTTAATAAACGGCCTTGCAAAAGGAATTCCGCTTTTATTGGCATAGCCGATAGCATGGGGTGTTCCGGAATCGGGGACACCACAGACATAATCAACATCAGGCAGACGGCCGTTTTTCATATCATTTTCCGCCATGATTTCCCCGTTCCGGGTGCGCATGACTTCGACATTGACACCTTCATATACAGCATTCGGATAACCGTAATAAGTCCACATGAAAGAACAGATTTTTAAATTCTCTGTTCCGGCTGAAAGTGTTTCACAGCCTTTTGATGTCAGCCTTACGATCTCACCCGGCTTTAATTCTTTATGCGTATAATATCCCAGTTTTTGAAATGCAAATGATTCCAGCGAAAGACAATAGCCATCATCACGCTTGCCAATTATAATAGGCAAGCGGCCAGCTTTGTCCCTTGCGGCAATAATGCCGTCTTCTGTCAGAATGATCAGTGACATTGTACCAATGATTTTTTCCTGTGCATATCGGATTCCTTCTGTAAAACTTTCTTTCTGAGAAATCAGCGCACCGATCAGATCACCAGAATTGATATTTCCACTGCTCATGGCTTCAAAGCTGGCACAGCCATTTTTCAGAAGCTCATCAACAAGATCTTTTGTATTCTGAATTACGCCGATACTGCAAACGGCAAATAATCCTAATTTAGAACGCATCAGAATCGGCTGCGGATCTGTGTCACTGATACAGCCAATGCATAGCTTTCCACGCATAGAAGCAATATCCTGTTCAAACTTGGTTCTGAACGGCGAATTTTCAATACTGTGAATACTTCTTTGAAACCCTTTTTCTATACTATAGGCAGTCATCCCGCCCCGGCGTGTGCCGAGGTGAGAATGATAATCTGTCCCAAAAAATACATCTGTGATACAGTCGTTCTCCGAAGCTGCTCCGAAAAATCCGCCCATATTATTCACCCATCAGACGTTTCATAATTTCCTGATAAGCTTCTTCTACACCACCCATATCACGGCGGAATCTGTCCTTATCAAGCTTTTCATGTGTTGTGCTGTCCCAGAAACGGCAGGTATCCGGAGAAATTTCATCTGCAAGCAGGATTTCACCATGGAAACGGCCAAATTCAATCTTGAAATCAATCAGATCAATATTCAGCTTCTTGAAAAATTCCAGCATGAATGCATTGACTTTGAACGCATATTCAGCCACTTTGTCCAGTTCTTCACGGGTAGCCAGACCCAGAGCCAGCGCATAATAATCATTAATAAACGGATCGCCGAGATCATCATTCTTATAAGAATATTCCAGAATCGGAGTCAGGAGCTGTTTGCCTTCTTCTACGCCCATTCTCTTGGAAAAGCTTCCGGCGGCAACGTTTCTAATAATAACTTCCAGCGGCAGAATCTCCACTTTCTTGACAATCGTTTCACGATCAGAAATTTCTTCTACCAGATGTGTCGGAATACCAGCCTGTTCCTGAAGCATTTTAAACATATAATTTGTCATCTTGTTATTAATAACACCCTTGCCGGCAATAGTACCCTTTTTTTCACCATTGAATGCTGTTGCGTCATCTTTATAATCAACAATAACAAGATCCGGATCATTAGTAGCAAATACTTTCTTTGCTTTGCCTTCATAAAGCTGTTCGCCTTTTGTGATGTTTTCCATTTCTAAAGACCTCCAAAATAAATTATAATTCTTCTGCCATCTTCTGCACAGCGGCATCTTTTCTGGAAACGCCTTCTGCCATGTCAGATTTCATCTGATGCAATGCTTCTGTCAGTGCCGGATCAGATAACGCCAGCATCTGAACAGCAAGAATCCCTGCATTTGCTGCATTATTAATTCCAACCGTTGCAACCGGAATACCCGGCGGCATCTGAACAGTAGAGAGCAATGCATCCATTCCCTCCAGTGCGCTGGACTTGATGGGAATACCAATCACAGGAATCACAGTATGTGCGGCCAGAACCCCCGCCAGATGTGCGGCCATGCCAGCGGCGGCAATGATCACACCGAAATTATTTTCTTCGGCATGTTTTGCAAATTCTGCCGCAGCTTCTGGTGTACGATGCGCTGACATTACATGTACTTCATATGGGATTTCAAACGCCTTTAGCTTTTCAATGGCAGCCTTTACAACCGGAAAATCACTGTCACTGCCCATAATGACTGCTGCTTTTTTTGACATAATTCTGCCTCATTTCTCCGTGTCTGAATTGATCACAGCAATGCACGGAAATTTTGCTGTGAAAATTTATTCTAAAGCCGCAGGCTCTGCATTTTTAAACTGCAAATCTGCCGCTGTCAGAAGCATGTGAAATTCCGGATGCTTCCGGAAATATAAATGAACTTCTGCTGTTCCTTCTGCTGATTCGTTCTGATACGCCAGCCGGAAAGAAAAATCATATGCACCGCTTTCCCGTCTGGAAAAAGAAAATCTGCTGATGCTGTCAAACTGCATTCCCCCAAGAAGTCCCGGCTTTGTCAGACTGCTGACAGATTCTATTGCCGCAATTTCAGAAAGTGCTGAAAAATCATTTTGTTCCAGCATCTGCATATATGCAGATGCATGATGACTGATTGTTCTCAGATCTTTACTATCCAGTTCTGCAAGATATACTTGATTTGAAATTTTCCAGTGCAGATATTCCCCCAGCACAGTGCTGACCAGTTCCGCACTCAAAAGCACGGGTGCGCTTCCTGACATGTCATATTGAAAAATACAACCGTCTTTTTCTGTGCGGAGCACTTGATCCTGATAATTAATTTCTGAAAAACTTTCCTGAAATACAGGGTGATAATTGCGATCATAAAGAATACAGCTTCCATCAGCATCTACAATTCCAAGATGCCAGCCGTCTCCTAATGATTTCATTGATCGGAATACAAACGGCAGGATCATATTTTCCTCATAATCAATTCCGCCTGTCAGGACAGTATTTTCCAGCCGGCCTGAAACGATTGCCATTTCTGGCGTAATATCTGGGATTTCAATCCAGTCGGGTTCAATAATTACTGTCTGACTGCTGTCAGAAATGCCATAAAAGCCATTGACACTTTCAAATATCTGCATATTCCCGAATTTTCGAACAACAGAAACTGCACGGCTGTCACGGGCATGCTGCTCTGTATTTTTAGTAACATCGAAATAAAATCTTGTCAGTACCACACAGAGCATAATTACAGCAATAAACAGCAAAGAAATCAGAAATTTTGCGTGATTGCTCACAGATTATACACCAGCGGCCTGATGTCGGGAACGATAGATTTCTTCATTTTCACGCATAATATAAATCGGCCTGTGTTTGCCTTCCAGATATGCCTTTGCAAAATACTGTCCCAGAATTCCGGTACAGCACAGCTGTATACCACCCATAAAGAAAACAGCGCACAAAATACCGCTTGTTTTTGAAGATTTGACAATTGCATTGATCAGCATCGGTAAGGATGCTATACAGGATGCACCACCGAGAAAAATAGCAACAGAAAGAGGAGCTGTAGAAAATGCCATAATCCCCTCTAGGGAATATTTAAACAAGCCCCAGAATGACCAAGAACTTGTCCCGGCTTCCCGTTCTACATTCTCATATTCTATATACTGTGTTTTAAATCCAACCCAGCTGAAAATGCCCTTTGAAAATCTGTTATATTCTGGCATATCCAGAATAGCATCCACCATCTGACGGGACATGAATCGGAAATCCTGTGCGCCATCTACAATTTCAGTCTGGGAAATTTTATTCATAATCTTATAAAATAATCTGGCAAAAGCAGAGCGGATTTTAGATTCTCCCTGGCGGCTGACACGTCTTGTTGTTGCGCAGTCAAATTCCCCATCTTTGACATAATTATACATTCTGGGAAGAAAGGCCGGAGGATGCTGCAAATCTGCGTCCATTACAACGACAAAATCACCCTTTGCATTTTTCAGACCGGCATACATACCAGCTTCTTTTCCGAAATTTCTCGAAAAGGAAATATATCTGACACGCTTGTCCTTCAGAGCCATTTTTCTGAGAATCGGCAATGTCTTGTCTTTTGATCCATCATCAATGAACAGTAACTCAAACGCCAGCTCCGCATGTTCTTCCTGCATTTGTTTTATCACATCATTAATTGCATTTTCAAACAGTGGGAGTGATTCTTCTTCATTATAGCATGGAACAACAATAGAAATTAATTTCATATTGAAACCTCCTAAAGCCTGCAAATCTTCTGCGGGCATTACATGTTTATTTTATCACAAATCTGTATATTTGTCAAGGGCGCAATTCATCTCTACTGATAGAAACAGGATAAAATAATAAAATCTGTATGGGAATACGTCATTTTATTTAAAATCCGGGAAATATTTTATAATAAAATCAGGAATCGGCGCAGTAAAAATTTTATTTTTCAGTTCAGCCAATAAAGGTGATGTGATTTCTGAAAAAGAAAGCTGATAGGCACATAAACATTGATAAGTACCTGCATGTGCTTTTCCGCCATATCTGACATCACCCAGAAGAGGAGAGCCAATAAACGCCATATGTGCCCGGATCTGATGTGTCCGACCTGTCAGCAGATGAATCCTGACAAGTTGTTTTTGTCCGTTCTGAGCAATGACTTCATAAGCCGTCCGGATCTCCTGCCAACCCGAAGAGGGATGATCAGCAATATGTACATAATTAGAATTGCTGTCTTTTTTCAGCCATGCTGTGCAGATCTCTTTCTGTTTAGGGAGCGGCCGCTCTGTGACAGCGAGATAAATTTTTTGAATCTGCCGCTGACGAATCGCTTCATTGACAGCACGAAGTGCGGCGGCATTTTTAGCAGCAATAACAAGCCCCTCTGTATTTCGATCAATCCGGTTACAGACAGCAGGTGTAAAACTCTGTTCCGCTTTTGGATCATATGCACCTGTATCATAAAGATATTTTATAATTTCATCAATCAAAACGTTTTTATCATGATGACCGCCGCTGTGAACATCCTGTCCGACTGGTTTTCTGACAATGATAAGATCTTGATTTTCAAATATTATCTGCAAAGAAGAAGGCTCTGCTGAAATGATTTTCTGTTTTTTCTCAAAAAATTCATCTTTGGCATAAATCCGGATCATATCCCCTGGCTGAAGTATTTCATTTCCCTGACAGCGTTTTTGATTATATTTGATCTCTTTTTTTCTGATCAGCTTATATAACATGCTTTTAGGCATAGCTGGCATGTATTTCATCAGAAATTTATCCAGTCGCTGACCAGCATCATTTTCCTGTATGGTAATTATTCTCATAAATTGTATTCTCTTCTTTCTGCAAGAATAGATTATATTATTTACAAGATAACATATTTTTTAAATATTGTCAATATGAAACGACAATTTTTCTGATCACCTTGACAAATCCGGGGAAATATGTTATACTAAACAAGCAGAAATTATTAAAAGGATGTGTTTTTTTTGCTTAAAAATAATAATTCTAACCTTCATGCTCATCATCGTGAACGGATGAGAAAGCGATTTCTAAAAAATGGCTGTGATAATTTTAATGATCATGAAATTTTAGAAATGCTATTATTCTATACTATCCCTGTTGCCAATACGAATGAAACCGCACACAAACTGATACATCATTTTGGCTCATTGAAAAATGTTTTTTCAGCCAATTATCAGGAATTACTTTCTTTCGATGGTATCGGTGAAAAAAGTGCTGTTTTTCTTACCTTTCTTGGTGAAGTATTTCAGAGATGTAATGCATCAAAAAAACTAGAAGGAAAATGTTCTTATGAAAAACGCTTTACTTATTTTAAAAATATATTGGGATCTGAAAAGAAACATGAAATTTTTATGGTTGCATTTTTGAATGATAAACTTGAAATTGTGGGCTCTTCCATACTGGAAACTGGAAATCCTGGACAAGTCAAGATAGATCTGTATAAACTGACAGAACAGGTCATGCTTTCCAGATGCCATGGAATTATTATAGCCCATAATCATCCCGCAGGGGAAGCCACTCCGTCTTATGATGATTGTCAGGAATCAAAAAAAATTATGGATTTTCTATATGAAATCAATATCAGACTGGAAGATCATATTATTATCGGGCAAGATAATGTTTATTCTATGCGAGAGAACGGCTTATTATCATAAAAGGGGGATTCTATGAATTTTAAGCTTCAGGCAAATTATCAGCCGTCTGGCGACCAGCCCAAAGCCATCCGACAGCTGACAGAAGGTTTTCAGACAGGAAAAAATCATCAGACATTATTAGGCGTGACCGGTTCAGGAAAAACCTATACAATGGCGAATGTAATTGCCAATCTTAACAAACCAACTCTTGTATTGGCACATAATAAAATTCTGGCCGCACAGCTTTGTTCAGAATTAAAATCTTTTTTCCCGGAAAATGCAGTAGAGTATTTTGTCAGCTATTATGATTATTATCAGCCGGA
>DJXD01000011.1 GCA_002449585.1 Ruminococcus sp. UBA7013 | reverse complement strand
CTTTAGGCGGGGGAGGATGTCACTAAATCAGGGCGTGACTTATTCACTGCAAAATAAATATCAGAAGAACCGATTTTGACAACAGGAATCAGCGTTTCCATACTGAGATAATTATCCAGCGTGATATAGGCATCTAACTCACCATGAGCAAGCATATCTACCGAATCTGATTCTGAGCTTGAAAGCTCTATCAATTTGGCATTGATTCCACGCTGTTCCGCCCATTCCTGAAACAATTCTGCTTGAATGCTTCCCTTATTGACTCCTATTTTCTTGCCATTGAAATATGAAAAATCCTCATTAAAATCAACTACCTGTTTTTCCGTGATATATACATAATATGCTTCTGTTCCCATTACATAAGAAGGGAATAACATTTTTTCTGTACGCTCCTCAGTATAGGACACACCACCAAGCATATCAATCTCGCCATTTTGGAGCATATCCATTAATTCTATCCAACTACCTTCAACATACTCATAACTCCAGCCTGTATATGCGGCAATTTTACGCTGATATTCGTAAGAATAGCCGGATCTTCTGCCCATAGCATCCTTTCGATTATAGGCAGAATCAAACCAGCCAACTCTCACGATCTTATTTTGATCATCAGTTTGTGCAGAAACAGAAAGTGAAAAAAACGCCATCATAAACAGCATACACAGCAATATTGCAGACACTTGCTTGATATGCAACAATATTCGTTCAGCTCTCTTTACTTTCATCATTGTGAATTCCTTTCTGATATTTTTCGTGCTGTATCAGCACAGGATACATTTTTTTTATTATATCACAAATGGTTTGTAATTGCAAGCGTTTTAATAAAAATGGCTGTCATCCTGAATATTTTATTGCAGTTTAAGGAATGTTTCCGCCATTTGCTCGGCTTCTTCATAAGAATTCAGATGATAACATTGTGATCGAAAAGCGGCAGCATTTTTTAATCCGGTCATATACCAAGAAGCATGCTTCCTTGCTTCCCGAATTGCCAAAGTAGATGGCTTATCACTATGTGCAATGATCATGCGGATATGCTTCAGCATCATTTCCATTCTTTCCTCCGGGGTTGGCGGCGTGAAAATAATTCCTTCCAATAAAGCACGGATTTCTTTGAAAATCCACGGATTTCCACAGCTTCCTCGCCCAATGGCAATTAAATCTACTCCCGTTTCCTGATACATTCTCTGACAATCTTGTGCTGTTTTCACATCTCCGTTTCCAATTACAGGAATTTTTACTACCTCACGGATCTGTCTGATTTTATCCCAATCTGCATGACCAGAATATAACTGTTGTTTCGTCCTGCCGTGAACTGTCAGCGCAGATGCCCCCGCCGCTTCCATCTGCTGTGCAAAGGAAACAGCATTGATATGTTCAGCATCCCAGCCAATCCGCATTTTCACAGTCACCGGAACAGAGGATTCTTTTACAGCGGCCTTTACACAAGCGGCGGCAAGATCCGGCGTTTTCATGAGTGCCGAGCCTGCACCGCTGTTTACAACTTTTGTTACAGGACAGCCCATATTCAGATCAATCCAATCCGGCTGATATGCCTGAATCAAATTAACCGCTTTTGCAATATATTCCGGCTCACTGCCGAATAATTGCAAACCGGCCGGGCGTTCCTGTTCTGTCAGCTGACAAAGCGCATCTGTTCCCTTGCTCTGATAACAAAGCCCTTTTGCAGAGATCATTTCACTAACAGTCATAACCGCCCCCATATCATGACAGATCTGTCTATATGAAGTATCTGCCACGCCCGCCATGGGCGCAAGAGCTGCCGCTTGATCAACTTCTATTCCAAAAAGTGTGATTTTCTTCATGTTTTTCTCCTATTGATATAAAATAAGCCCTGCATTGCAGGGCTTTTTGATCAAATAAAACTGCTAATCAAACGAACAATATATTTAATAATCATCAGTGAATCAGAAGCATCCGGCGAGCCTGTTCTATTCACATCTGCCGCTCTAACCTGTTCTTCTGTCAATACTGCTTTGCCATAAATGGCCTTATTCACAAGAATCACATCCAGAATATTGATTTTTCCGTCTCCATTGACCTCTCCAAGTCGATAAGGTACAGCAAGATCATCCGGATTGCCTTCCAAAAGCTGAAATTCATTTCCTTGTTCCTGCGCATAAGTCTGCGCTGTTGAATTCGCATAACCATAAATCACGGTATTCTGACTAAACGGAACACCGCCAGCCGTTTCCATCACACAAGAAGTATTCTTAATCGTCACAGATTCCAGATTCGTCTGTCCGCATACGCTAGCCCCTATAGAAGCCACACTTGATGGAAATGTCAGCGATTTGAGAGAAACACAATTTGAAAATGCATTTTTTTCTACTTTCTGCGTTCCTTCCGGAATGGAAAATTCATGCAGACTCGTACAGCCAGAAAAAAGGCTTTCCGGAATGATCAGCAAAGTACCAGCAGGAAGATTCACCTCTGTAAGAGCTGCGCAATTCATAAAAACACCGCTGCCCATATTTCTCAGACTGGCAGGAAGATCAACAGCAGTCAGGCTTGTGCATCCACTGAATGCATTCTGCCCAATGGCAATTAATTCAGAAGAAAGGGAAAGCTCATGCAGACTGGTACAGCCCGAAAATGCAGAATTGCCGATATTTTTCACACTGTTTCCAATAATTGCGGATGATAATGCAGAACAGTTCTGAAATGCACTGTTCCCAATGGCATAGACTGTTTCTGGAATGGTCACAGATGATAAATTAATACAGCCGTTGAATGCTCTGTCTCCAATGCTTACCATACCTTCCGGAAATACAATTTCTTTCAAATTTTCACAGTTTTCAAAAGCGGCAAGCTGGATTTCTTTCAGATTTGCTGGAATTATGACCGAAGTCAGACTTGAACATCCTCCAAATGCTAATTCCCGGATACTCTGTACATTGTCCGAAATGACTACAGAAAGCAGCTCCTGACAGAAATTAAATGCATTTGCACCGATTGCTGTCACAGGCAGCCCGTCAATTTCCGCTGGAATTTCAAGACTTCCGGAAATGGATTTATCACAACCAGTAATTTCAACACGATCTGCATATTTTGTATAAATCAGCTGATCATAAGTTCCTTGAGAAGGCTCTTCTGCATTTGCCATCATTACAGGTATTTCTTGCACAGAACCGGGCAGAATCGGCACAGTCATCCCCATCAGGCAAACCGCTGATAATACAGCTATCATTTTTTTGATTTTCATAGCACATGCTACTGCTCAAATCAAGCAGCATTCTCCTTTCATAATAATCATAATTCCTGATATTTTTATCATATCACATTTTTCAGAATTTGTCAAGGGAACAGAAATTTCCTTACTGATTCAAAAAATCCTCAAGAGAAAGATCTTCATTTCCAACCCCGACAGCTGTCGTATATGTCAGAATCGCCGCCGCATCCAATGCATTAATTGCATCATCCTGATTGACATCTGCATCTGCAAGCTGTGCCCTTGTGAAACCCGTATCTTTTCCAGCACCTGAATTTGCAGCAGAAACTAATACAGATGCCGCATCTTTCGCATTAATAAAAGTATTTCCATCTATATCGCCCTTTTTGCGTGGCGCAGATCTTGCAATTTCCGTATCATAGATACCATCGCCATTGGTATCTTCTTTTACACCTATTGTCAGTGCATCAATCTCATAGAATAAAACAGAATCTGAATCAGATGAAAATTGTACAAAACAATCCTGCTCATCATTATAGCCCTCAGCTCTGATATTTTTCAAATTAGATGCTGACAGAATATAGCCGCTTTCTGTTTTTTCCAGTTTTGCATGATCCGCAGAAGTTCCCTTTGTGGAAAAATAATACCAATCTGTGACAAGATATTCTTCATTCAAAACCATCTGCATATCATAATCTGTTTGTTCTCCTTCCAGTGAAATACATCCTTCCGGGGAGAATCTTGCATCCGTTCCGGCAGAAGCCGTAATATTCAGCATACTGTTTTCATAGTCCATGGATAAATTGAGATTATTCGGAGAAGGCAATTCCATCATGTAACCGCTTTCCGCATCTTTCAGCGCAAAACAAAGATTGCACTCCTCCGGAGCATCACCCAATGAAGAAAATATTTTAATATCATCCTCTGCTGTGGCTGCATTCAGCCATGTGCCATTAGAATAATTCATCTTCGTGACATCCTCCCCCGCCTAA
>DJXD01000123.1 GCA_002449585.1 Ruminococcus sp. UBA7013 | reverse complement strand
AGGTTGATATGTGTAAAGGTATGGAGGCTTATACGCTGAAAAGCAAGATTGAAGGTGCAATTGAAGGATATCGTGACTTAGATATGCCTGAAAAAGAAATTGCTGAACGTTTGGCTAAAAAATTTAATGTGACAGTTGAATATGTCAAAGAACTTATGACTCCTAAAACGGCATAAAAGATACAGTAACATCAAGTTTGTATGCTACTGTGACTTACTGTGTGCTACTGCATATAGTTTTTCATAATCATTGTAAACTACTGTAAAAAACACACCAGAGAACTTTAAAAGCTCTCTGGTGATTTTTTATTATGCTGTCGCTTTAGCGATTTAACGTGATAAAAGCACTTTCCTGTTTAATCGTCACAAATTTCATTCATTATATTTGTCGGTTATGGTAATGGCTATTTTCTGTTATTTATGGTATGATAGTACATCAGAAAGGAGGTGTGCTGTTATGCTAAAAGAGCTATACCACGGAGACCTCGCTCCGTCAGACCGCAGAGCAGACCCCAACAACAAAGCATTGCAGGAATGGCGGAAACTTTCGGCAGAATTTGAAAAATCGCTGACACCAGAACAGGTTGAAACATACCACAGACTCAGTGATATGCAGGGTGAAAGTGCAGCAAAGGATAATGAATCTTTGTACATTCAGGGCTTTAAAGACGGGGCTTTGCTGATGATTGAAATACTCAGCAAGTAAGGGTGATAGCTGATGTAGGAATTACTCCACATCAGCTATTTTTATATCCATTTGAGACCATTCCAGTGTGTCCAGAAGAAGTCTCTTTCATCTTCTTGCAGTTCAATGATGCCATAATCAATGGCAATGGTATCATCAGAGAAATGAGCATAGGCAAACATATGATAATCATACCGCTGTGCAAACTGTTCAAACTCTGGAGCATAGCAGACTGTTCCCTGACATCTTGGAAATTCACAGTTCATGTCGTAGTTGACAATCTTTACAAATGTATCTGCAACACTGTAAATATCTTTTCCAACTTCCACACCAACAAGCTGATGCAGTTCTTCATTTTCTTCCAATTCTCCAAGAGAACGATACAAAAGATATTTCATGATGACACTCCTAAATGTTTCTCAATTACGTTCATAATCTGTTCACAGCGTTTTTCTCCGATGCCGTTAATCTGACGGATATCAGCTTCCATTGCTTTCAGGTCAATAATTGGCACATCACTCTCAGCGTCAAGCTCCTCTATTAAATTTTCGGCATATCTCATTAAGAATGCCTGCAATTCTTCCCTGCTCATTTTCTTGACTTTTCGATAGGTTTCTCGGTCAATTACTTTTTGTTCCGGCATACATTAGACCCCCTCCGTCAGTTTCTGATACATTTTCATCAGCTCCGCCACGCATTCGCTTTCGGTCATGGTCTTGTAATCGAAGCCGTAAGCAAGCATAACAGCTTTATCATTTGCTTGATGAGCCTTGCGAAGTTCAGAGGGCATTAGTGCTTCATCATACAAATCGGCAAGGGAGCTGTCGGGATATTTCGCTCTTGCCTCAAGAATCATCTGGGCAGTTTTTTCAATCTGCTGTTTCTGCTTGTCAGTGGGATTGCACCAAGGAAATGTGTTATAAACGATACCGTTGGCATACCTGTAATCACTTTTCATTCTTCCACAAACAGCTCGCATCCATGCCATATGAACATTAGAACTTAAAATAGCAAATGTGTATAATGTTGCATCCGGAATCATTAAAATTGATGCACCACCTATGGTATCTTTATCAAACATTTCCATTGGCAGATATCTTCTGGACTGTGACGAAATTCTCGGCAGTCCAAGAGCAGATGTTTTTCTTTCTTCAGAATAATATCTCAATCTTGCAGGACGCAGAGGAAATTCTGAATATCTGCGTGTATCTTCACTGCCACTATTTTGTCTGAACTCTTTTACTTTTTTTACACGCTCCATTATAAGAGGCATTGCTTTTATTTCTTTCGGAGTAGCCTCATTCAACCATAAACAATATCTGTGTTTTCTGTTTATTAACTCTTTAGCATTTATATACTTCTTAATGTAACGCTCTGCATTGGGGTCTTGTCTAAGCAGCTCATCTTTTTCACTTTCAGTTAATATATAGTTGTTATCATCTTTAAAATCACAGCCTAAGAACATCTGCTGTACATCACAAACAGGGCTTCTTAACGATTCAATGAAAATGTTATCAGCATCTACAAGGTAGCCGTTAATGTTTTTCACAAATTTTACCTGTCCATTTTCAAACAGCCTTTTTTCTTTTGAATTATCGGCAACACTAAAGCCAACAATAACACAATGCACCTGTGCCTTTTGATTTGCTTCACTATCCCAGATAAATGTTTTATGTGCAAAATCAATATGTACACCATTTTCAAAGAGATTTTTCCAAAGAACAGCAACTTGTTCACCTTGTGTAATGCTGTTTGTTGAAACAAGAGCTGCCCTGATTTCCGTTTCCATCATAAAATCCGCAGCTTTTTTATACCAACAAGCTACATAATCTAATATGCCATAACTTTTCCATCCACTGAGAATGTTTTTAGTATCTGATTTTTGTTGCTTGTTCATCAATTTTGTGCCAACAAACGGTGGATTTCCCATGATATAATTCAGCTTTTCTTTCGGAATAACCTCATTCCAGTCAATCCGCAGAGAATTACCCTCGATAATGTTGGCATAAGATTTCAGGGGCAGAAATTCCAGATTGACATTCATGATTTCCTCCGTTTCATGCATCATCTGACTTTCCGCAATCCAGAGGGCAGTTTTTGCAACCGTGACAGCAAAGTCATTGATTTCAATGCCGTAAAATTGACCGATTGACACCTGAATCATGCCGTCTATATGGAACATTCCCTGACCGCCCGACTCCGCAAACAATGCCTGATTTTCCAGTCTCCGCAGGCTGATGTATGTTTCTGTCAGGAAATTTCCTGAACCGCAGGCAGGGTC
>DJXD01000031.1 GCA_002449585.1 Ruminococcus sp. UBA7013 | reverse complement strand
GGAACATCATCCATCAAGATCAAAATTGTTCCACGTGGAACATTATCCATCAAGATCAAAATTGTTCCACGTGGAACATGATTAAGAATCTTTCTTGATCATAGGAATCCGAATTCTGTATTCTGTATAAGTATCGGCCTGCAATTTGTGAACTTCTGCCGCAATCCCGGCCGCCTGCATTGTTTCAACTGCTTTTTGAATGGTATTTGTGAACAGCCGAATATCCCGGAATAATACGCTCCTCTTGCGAAAATTTTCCTGTTCCTTGGCTCGTCCTATTTTTTCCTCGATATATTGCTCTGTCTTTTCGACATTCAAGCCCAGTTTCGTGACTTTTTCAAGAACAGCCATTCTTTCATCCGGACTGGATAATTTCAGCAATGCACGAGCATGTCGCTCCGTCAGCTGATTTTCAAGAATGTAATTTCTTTCACGCTCTGTCAATCGCAGAAGTCGCAGCTTATTGGCTACTGTACTCTGTGCCCGGCCTAATTGTACCGCTGCATCCTCCTGTGTCATGCCATAATAAGTGATCAGTCTTTCCAATGCCGCCGCTTCTTCAAAATAATTCAGATCCTGCCGCTGAATGTTCTCGACAAGTGCCAGAATTGCAGAATTCCGATCATTGATTTCCATCACAATACACGGAACAGTACGCAATCCGGCCAATTTTGCCGCACGAAGACGACGCTCCCCGGCGATCAGCTCATAATGCTCTCCGCACTGTCGCACCGTTAAAGGCTGTAAAATGCCATTCTGCCGGATGCTGTCTGATAATGCACGGAGTTCTTCCGGATGAAATACCACTCTCGGCTGATGCGGATTCGGACGAATGTCTTCTACACGCAGATGCATTACACGCTGTTCGGTTTCCGTCTGAGCGGCTGTAAGTGTTGCAGACATAATTGATTTTCTCCTTTCAGATGTTCATGATTTCTTTTGTTCTTAAATTTCTCTCTATGATTCTATTATAACAGATACAGGAAATCATTGCCACAAAAAAAATCCGTTATTTCTTGTGAAAATAACGGATTTCCGAACAGATTCGGCTTTTGTTACAGTGGCTTTTGCTTAATCTGAGCAATTTTGCGGGGGTATTTTGTCGGACAAGGCGATAATTTTTTGATCAAATATAAGGCTCGTTCATCTCCTCCCGGAAGCTGATAATGGATTGTAGATTCCAGCTTTCCCCCTAAAATGCGGATCGCTTGCAATGCCGGTTTGATCTCTTCCCGGCCTTTCATGGCGATCCAATAGCCGCCGGGCTTCACATAAGGCAGAGAATATTCCGCAAGCATGGGCAATGCGGCAACCGCACGAGCAGTGACAACTTGAAAAGATTCTCTGAAATCGGGATTTTTAGCGAAATCTTCAGCACGGCCATGAATGGTTTGATAATGACAATCTAATTTTTCTCTAAGCTGCTCCAGAAAGAGAATTCTTTTATTAAGGCTATCCAGCAGAGTAATTTCCAGATCAGGCCGGAGCAATGCCAGTGGAACGCCCGGAAACCCTGCTCCACTGCCAATATCAAGAATTCTAGCATGATCCGGAAAGCAGGTTTCTGCAAAATGATGCAATAGAAAGCTATCAAGAAAATGTTTTTTCAAGATTTCCATGCCATCGGTCACAGCTGTGAGATTGACTTTTTGATTATAATCTATCAGAAAATCCGCATAGATTTCCAGTTTCTCAAATGTTCCACGTGGAACATGAATTTGATATTCCTGAAATATGCTTTCTGATGTTTCAAAATCAGGCAGAACAGACATGTTAATTTCTCCTTTGTATTTCGAAATGTTCCACGTGGAACATTAAGATTCTTTCATGAGCTTCATGCAATATAATACTTCATCCGCCCATCCGTCATGATACATAGATGACATACTTCCGTTAAAATGCGCATAAATTGCCTTATGCCATGCATCCGGAGAAAGATAGGCATTTAAGAAAAATTCTCCAGTTTCAGATAATTCCCGGAGTTCAAATTTCATCACATTGGGAAATATTTTACCTGTTTTGGTAAAATAAGAGCAAATATTCCAGTATTCTGCCGTTTTGAGTACCCACACAGCATTTTCTCCTGTCATGCAATGATTTTTTTCCAGAAGCTCCATCAATTCCCGATAAGTCATATTTTCCGGGACATCATAGCTATTCTGATTCACTTTAATTTCTATAGTTTCCCCTTCTTTCTGAAATGTTCCACGTGGAACATTTTAAATCTGTTCCGCAATAACGGAAAATAAAATCAGATCTTCCTTTCCGGTATTGATAATAGTATGCACCGCCCCTTTCGGACAATAATGACATACTCCCGGCCGGAGCGTTTCTTCTTGATCATCACAGATGGCTTTTCCCTCTCCGCTGATTA
Organism: Ruminococcus sp. UBA7013; assembly: GCA_002449585.1. Taxonomy (GTDB): domain Bacteria; phylum Bacillota; class Clostridia; order Oscillospirales; family Ruminococcaceae; genus UBA3855. Next base: position 15,108 of record DJXD01000031.1, on the reverse strand, counting down.
CATAATTAATATCATTGCTGGTCTTCTGACAGTGTCGCCCTATTGATGCACCCACTGGAATCCGGCTGATAATAATCTTTCCTGCCTGATCCAGATACATTTTTGCACTCACAGCACCCTCTCCCCCATCAAGATGGGGAATTGTTATTTCCTCCAAAGCTTCAAAATCAATAAGCATATATTTTCCTCCTGAAATGTTCCACGTGGAACATTTTTACCAGTATAATAATTTCTTGATTTCATCAGATAAACTCATGATTTCATACCATTTTTCTGATGATCTTACTGCCTTAAGATTGAATAATTCTGGCGTTTCAAATTCTATAGCATAATATAAATGATATAATTTCTGGCATTTATTCATGATTATTTTATCAATATAGCCAGCATCAAAAAGAATTTCCAGATTGCTCCTGTGCAGATTGCCAAAGTCAATGGCGAATTCTTCAAATATCTTGTATAAAATTTCATCGTTCATAAATGTTCCACGTGGAACATTTTTACCAGTATAATAATTTCTTGATTTCATCAGATAAACTCATGATTTCATACCATTTTTCTGATGATCTTACTGCCTTAAGATTGAATAATTCTGGCGTTTCAAATTCTATAGCATAATATAAATGATATAATTTCTGGCATTTATTCATGATTATTTTATCAATATAGTCAGCATCAAAAAGAATTTCCAGATTGCTCCTGTGCAGATTGCCAAAGTCAATGGCGAATTCTTCAAATATCTTGTATAAAATTTCATCGTCAGAAGATTTCAGAAGAAATAGCCCCATTTCATCCAGAGTATGCAAAAATCTTTCATATCTCTCTTCTTTCAACTGATGATAAAGCTCCCAATTCATAAATGTTCCTCTTTCAAAAATGTTCCACGTGGAACATTTTTAATTTTTCTGTGCCAGCCAGATCAGCAAAACAGAAATATCCGCCGGAGATACCCCCGAAATTCTGGAAGCTTGACCAATATGATCCGGACGGATCTTTGTCAGCTTCTCAATCGCTTCCAGCCGCAAACCACGGATTTCATGATAATCAATATCCGCAGGAAGCTTCTTTTGCTCTAAATGATGCGATTTTTCGATCAGATCATATTGCCGGGAAATATAGCCTTCATATTTGATCTGGATTTCTACCTGCTCCCGAACATCCGCCGGAAGTGCCGGCCGTTCCGGATCAAAGGGCGCAATAGCTTCATACCCTAGCTGCGGCCGCCGGATCAGATCAGCCGCTTTGCATCCTGTTTTTAATGCCGATGTCCCATTTTCTTCCAAAAAAGTATTGATCTCTTCTCCCGGCGCAAGATTTGTGGTTTTGATCCTCTTGACTTCTGCATCCACTAATGCATATTTTTCAAGCATCTGTTCATAGCGTTTCTTCGAAAGTAGTCCGATTTTATAGCCGATCGGCATCATTCGAAAATCTGCATTATCCTGCCTGAGAATTAATCTATATTCACTCCGGGAGGTCATCATTCTATATGGATCGCTACACCCTTTGCACACAAGATCATCAATCAAAGTTCCGATATAAGATCCCGATCTTTCCAAAGTCAAAGGCTCTTTTCCCTGCACCAGAAGAGCAGCATTTATTCCTGCAATTAATCCCTGTGCGGCCGCTTCTTCATAGCCTGAACTGCCGTTGAATTGCCCTGCTCCAAATAATCCCGATATTGCTTTTGTTTCTAATGTCGATTTCAAAGCTGTGGGATCAATGCAATCATACTCGATTGCATATGCCGGGCGCAGAATTTCCACATGTTCCAGCCCCTTGATCGTCCGAAGAAAGGCAAGCTGTACATCTTCCGGCAATGAGGATGACATCCCTTGTAAATAATATTCCTCCGTCGTCAGCCCCATGGGTTCAATAAATAATTGATGCCGATCTTTATCCGCAAATCGGACAACTTTATCTTCAATCGATGGGCAATATCTAGGGCCTACACCCTCGATCTTTCCGGCATACAGGGGAGATCTGTGCAGATTCGCCCGAATAATATCATGTGTTTTCTGATTTGTATAACTAATATAACAGCTCACTTGATTTTGCATGACAGCATTTGTATTTTCAAATGAAAAAGGCGTAATTTCCGGATCACCGTCTTGCCGTTCGAGCCTTTCAAAATCAATGCTTCTTTTATGCACACGGCAGGGCGTTCCGGTCTTGAATCTCCGTAAGGGCAGGACATTCCGGAGACTTTCAGCAAGCGCATTGGCCGGAAGTGCGGCATCCGGGCCACTCTCGAAAGAAACCTGTCCAATATGAATTTTTCCCTTCAGATATGTTCCTGTTGCAATGATCACTGCTTTTGCATGATAAACCGCTCCCAGCCGAGTGATCACGCCGACCGCCTTTTGCTCTTCTATCATAATTTCAGCGGCTTCCCCCTGCTTGATATATAAATGCTCCTGCTGTTCACAGACATGTTTCATATATTCATGATATTTGACACGATCGGCCTGTACTCGAAGACTATGCACAGCCGCACCTTTTCCACGGTTGAGCATTCTGCTCTGGAGGAAACAAGCATCAGCGGCCTTGCCCATCTCACCGCCTAAAGCATCAATCTCTCTGACAAGATGCCCTTTTGCTGTTCCGCCAATGGATGGATTGCAAGGCATATTTGCAATCTGATCCAAAGAGATTGTCATAAGAAGCGTTTCACATCCCAGTCGAGCCGAAGCAAGTCCGGCTTCTACACCGGCATGACCTGCGCCAATGACAATGACATCAAACACACCCATTTCATAATTTTGATTCATAAACATACTTCCTTAATTCAAATTTTCAACTGACTTATTGTCTACTCGTCAGAATACAATTAATGCATACTGAACTATTGTCCACTCATCAGAATACAATTAGTGCATACTGAACTATTGTCTTCTCCATCAGAATACAATTGATGCATACTGAACTATTGTCCACTCATCAGAATACAATTAATGCATACTGAACTATTGTCCACTCATCAGAATACAATTAATGCATACTGAACTATTGTCTTCTCCATCAGAATACAATTAGTGCATACTGAACTATTGTCTTCTCCATCAGAATACAATTGATGCATACTGAACTATTGTCCACTCATCAGAATACAATTGATGCATACTGAACTATTGTCCACTCATCAGAATACAATTAGTGCATACTGAACTATTGTCCACTCATCAGAATACAATTAGTGCATACTGAACTATTGTCTTCTCCATCAGAATACAATTGATGCATACTGAACTATTGTCTTCTCCATCAGAATACAATTGATGCATACTGAACTATTGTCTTCTCCATTAGAATACAATTAGTGCATTTCGGGATAAATCTGGCTGATTTTCAGTATCAAAATCAGGAAAAAAGCCATGATTTGATTTGTTAATTCAGTTAACAATTAACCTTTTGTCTACTCGCATGATTTTTTTGTATCATTTTGAGCCGATTTCTGTCAGCTATTGTCATGTTTTCCAGCATCAGGATCACAAAAAGTCCCTTGATTTGATTTGTTAATTCAGTTAACAATTAACCTTTTGTCTACTCGCATGATTTTTTTGTATCATTTTGAGCTGATTTCTGTCAGCTGCTGTCATGTTTTCCAGCATCAGGATCACAAAAAGCTCCCAAATTTAATTTATTAATTCAGTTAACAATTAACCTTTTGTCTACTCGCATGATTTTTTTGTATCATTTTGAACTGATTTTTGCCAGTTATCGTCATATTTTCCAGTATCAGGATCGTAAAAAACACCCAAATTTAATTTATTAATTCAGTTAACAATTAACCTTTTGTCTACTCGGATACTGTTTTTGTATCATTTGTATCCTTGATCAGAATACAATTAGTGCATTTTTTTCATGATCCGTTTTCAAGAGGATGGATGCATTCCTGAATCATATTTTATCTAAAATCATGCTTTGTGCATTTTGTACAAAATATCGAAAACGTTTACTTTCCTACACAGAATCGAGAGAATACAGTATCCACTACTTTATCTGTCACACGTTCCCCCGTCAGCTGTAAAAGCGCATCAGCGGCCGCATCAAGGCTCACCGTCACAGCATCATAAGCAAAACCCTGATCAAGGGCTTGTATGGCTTCCGCAACGCCGGAAACAGCCTGTTCTAAACAGATTCTTTGGCGTTCATTCGCAATCATGCCATCCTCCGCCGGAGATGCATGACGAGCCGCAAAGGCTTCTACTGCCTTTTCAAGCGCAGGTAGATTCTTCCCATGTTTCGCAGAAATCTCTATCATATCCACTGGCTGAAACGGCAGTTCCCGGAATACTTCTTGTGATTGATCAGATTTGTTATAGACTAAAATTGTCTTTTCTGGCGGAAGCTTCTCCAGCAATGTGTGATCCTCTTCTGTAAAAGGGGCACTCAGATCGAAAACAGCAAGAATCAGATCTGCTTGTGACAGGCTGGCAATACTTCTTTCTACGCCAATTTGTTCTATTTTATCATCTGTGCCATGCACCCCGGCGGTATCAGAAAGCCGGAGCATCACATCTCCAAGGCGGATTTGCTCCTCAATGACATCTCTTGTTGTCCCGGCGATATCCGTCACAATACTCCGCTCATAGCCGCTGAGCGCATTGAATAACGTCGATTTCCCAACATTCGGCTTTCCGACAATCACCGTATGCAGGCCTTCCCGAAGAATACGCCCATAATCATAAGTCGCAAGCAGAGATTGCATCTCTTTCAGAAGCGTATGCAATTTTTCAGAAAGAACAGTCGATTCCACCGCTGGAAGATCCTCATCCGGATAATCCGCCCATACTGCAAGATCTGAAAGAATTTCTAAAAGCTTCTGAGAAAATGCCGAAATCCGGCGGAATGTTGCGCCATCCCGGAGAGTACGGGCATATTTCAGGGCATTTTCTCCGGATGCAGAGATCAGATCCGCCACGGCCTCGGCCTGTGTCAGCGAGAGCTTGCCATTGAGAAAGGCTCTTCTGGTAAATTCTCCAGGCTCTGCCGGGCGGATTTTCTCACATAAGACAGAGCGGAGAATTTTTTGAGCCAGAAATCTGCCCCCATGACAGGAGATTTCTGCGACATCCTCCCCGGTATAGCTATGAGGCGCACGGAAAATGGTCAAGATCACATCATCCAGAATCTGATCATGATCCATAAAATACCCATAAGAACACGTATAGCCAGCCATATCCACAGGGGATGCCCCTCGGATCGGCTGGAATACTTCAGCGGCTCTTGCAATCGCCTGAGAGCCTGACAGACGGATCACAGCCACGCCCCCTGTTCCCGCAGGCGTTGCGATTGCAGCAATTGTATCATTCAGCATAGATATAAATCACGCTCCTTTTTCAGCTTATTGTATCATAATTTCTATGATTTGTCAAGCATCTGAAAAAGGCCGGACTTCTGTCCGGCCTTTTTTGATCAGATTTCAATTTTTCCATACAGGCCGGCATTAATATCATCTTCCGGCTTAGGGCGTTTATAATCTTTCTCGAAACTGGTTTTCATAGAATCCATAGAAATCCGGGAAGCAGAAACATCCTGATTCTTCCGGCGTGGAGGACGGCCGCCGTCACGTCTTCCGGAGCGTCCTGAGGGTTTATGCGATTTATTATTGAATTTTGGGGGTCTATTGACAGAAGAGATCACAACTTTCCGATGTGGCTCTTCTCCGATGCTCTTAGAATTCACGCCTTCGATTTCAGATACAGCAGAATGAATGATCCGGCGTTCATAAGGATTCATAGGCTCTAACGTAGTAGAGCGGCCTGTTTTGAGAACATTACGGGCGATTTTAGCGGCAAGCTCTTCCAATGTCTTGCGGCGGCGTTCACGATAATCAGCACTATTGAGGATAATTCTGTAGTAATCTTTTTCGCCCCGGTTGGCAATCATGAAAATCAGATATTGCAGAGCATCCAGTGTTTCGCCCCGTTTTCCGATGATCGTACCACTGGAATGGGAGTGAATATTAATCACTGCGCTTTCGCTTCCAGCGGAAACTTCTAATTCTGCCTGCACACCCATTGCACCGAGAACATTGAGCAAATAATTCTTTGCTTTTTCGATTTTAGCGAGGGCTTCGGGAGAAGGCTCACCAGAAACAAGTTCTTCATCATGAGGAACAGCAGATTTTTCAGCAGGATCGGCGATTTCTTCGGGCGGATCAGCTACAGGTTCAGGATCAATGATTTCTTCCGGCGGATCAGCTACAGGTTCAGGATCAATGATTTCTTCCGGCTGATTCGCTTCTGATGCGGATGCTTCTGTAAAATCAGCTACAATAGAAGGCTGTTCAGGAAGTTCTTCCTCAAAAGAAACGGTTTCGGGTGCAGATGTTTCGACAGGCGCATCCGGAACAGGCTGTTCTTCCGGAAGAATCGCCAATATAACAGCATCTTTTGAACCTAAGCCAAGAAAGCCTTTTTTTGATTCTTCCAATATCTGAAATTCTAATTCACTCTCAGCAACGCCGAATGTACGTGCGGCCAATGCTTTGGCATCTTCTACAGTTTTAGCAGTAAATTTCTGTTCCATACTAAAACCTCCTTTTATAGGGATTATTTTTTATTTTTCTTTTTCGCTGTCTGGCGTTCCGTTTCCTGTAATGCATCTGTATCGCCATATTTTTCGGCAATTCGTCTCCGAGCCTCCCGGATCACTGCGCTGTTATATTCTTCACGTTCTGCACGGGAAATGCGTGGTTCTCCATCAGAATATGTAACCCGGTTCGATGGACGTGAGCTAGCTCCTTGTTCCTGCTGGCGGAGCATTTCTTCCTGCTGTTCCATCAGCTTTTGCATCATAGAGGGACGGCGTTTTGCATGTTTTGCCTTTTCTCGCTCTGCTTCTCCAATCTTTTCGATACGCTCGTCATTAAACCACCAGTATAAAAACATGCTTTGCAGAAAGGAAAATAACGATGAACACAGCCAATAAAATCCCACACCAGCCGGAACAGTAAATGCCAGCCAGATCGAAAATAATGGCATGGTATACAGCATTAAATTCATGCTGCCCATATTCGGCATATCTGGATTCCGTTTTTTCTGCATCTGCTGACCGTAAACCGTCAGCGCAAGCTGTGCCAATCCGGAAAGAAACGGGATCAGAAACAGAAATACACTGGAATTTTCAGATGGCTTTGTGCTGGGCGTTTCACTCAGATTTACATTCCCCAGTGTGAAAGTTTTGGCGAATTCTGTGACTTCTGTCTGAAATGTCGGATCAATTTTCTGTAAACTCTGAAATGTTTCAGAATCTGCATTGACAAGTGTGATTTTTCCGTCATCCACAACAGCCGAAAAACCGGACGGATTCCGGAGCATTTTCTCCATGATAATTAATTCTTCTCTCATGCTGTTTTTCTTGATGACTTCCTCCGCTCTTTCAGGATCTTCATCGATCGAAATCACGATTGCTTTCGCTTCTGCGATGGTTTTCGCATCATAATTCAAGATATAAGTCATGGGTTTGTAGACAACGGCAAGCACACCCCAGAGAAGAATTAGGGGAATGAAAGAAGTCAGACAGGAAGAATATGGATTAATATTTTCATCCTGATAAAGCTGAAACTGCGCCATTTGCAGCTCCTGCGGATCTTTATATTTTTCCTGCAATTTTTTCAATTTCGGATTCAACAGCTGCATTCTGGCCGCACTTTTCTGCTGATTGTAAGAGACCGGGAACAGGATCATTCTGGTCACAAATGTAAACAGTATGATGGCGATACCGTAATTTTTTACAAGGCCATAAATCAGCTTCATGATAAATCCGAGAGGGATTGCAATGAGATTAATCAAAAAATTCAAAACGGGCTACCTCATTCCTGATGTTCTATATTCTAATCTAATTTCTATTTTTATGTTTTTGGCCAAGGGGAAAGCGGATCGGGACGGGATCAACTCCGCCGGGTGCCCATGGATGACAGCGGAGAAGCCGGGAAACAGCAAGCAGCGATCCCCTGCATATGCCAAAGCGTTCTATGGAAATACGGGCATATTCCGAACAGCTGGGATAATAGCGGCAACAGGGCGGAAACAATGGAGAAATGCATTTCTGATAAAACCGGATCAAAAGCAGAAACAGCTGTTTCATGGCAAAGCGGCGGCTTGTCCTGGAGCATCCTCCTGATAGATCTGCCATAAAGCAGGGACACCATATTTCCGCAGATAATGGCTCAGGGTATCGGATTTTATAGTTTTAATATGCGATCTGGCAACGATAACGACATCCAAGCCGATGGGGAGGGCAATCTCATTTTCATGCCAGGCCTGACGAATGAGCCGTCTGGCTCTGCTTCGGCAAACGGCATTGCCAATTTTCTTGCTGGCGGTAATTCCCAGGCGATTCACCGGCAAATGATTCTTCCGGACATAGAGCACAATATTCTGTGAAACAATAGATGCGCCTTTTTGATAGCAGAGGCGGAAGAGTTTATTTTCTGTGATTGTTTCTGTATAGAGCATAATCATGCGCCCCCTGTTCGGAAAAATGGATAAAGCCGGTAAAACAAAAAGACCACAAATCGGAGTTTGTGGTCTGACTCGTCAATGGGAAAGTCTCTTTCTGCCCTTTGCTCTCCTGCGAGCTAAAACCTTTCTGCCGTTTCTATCGGACATTCTTTTCATGAAGCCGTGTTCTTTCTTTCTGTGCAGCTTCTTGGGCTGGTAAGTTCTTTTCATGCAGCATCCTCCTCTCTGAATACCGGCTGCCCTGACATCCAGTCAGTACAGGACGGCTGTTTCGTATCTTCATACCATCTCATTATAACGCATTTCAAAGATTCTGTCAAGTAGTTTTTGAAAAAAATTTATGTTTTCTTTCAGGCGATATCTGAATGATGATTCTGGCATCTATGAAGATACCAATTCTTTACATTTTCAAGGCCGTTTTACAATAGCCAAACGGGAAGAATCAAGCGAGTAAAATTTTGTGAAACGAAAAAATTTCAGTTGAATATTTGAAAAATTAATTTCAGAATTTAAAAAATTGATCAAAAACGGCATTTGTATAAATTTGGAAACTTGTTGAAAAAACCGTTGTGATTTTGCACATACGCATATTTTGAGAATATCAGAAAAGGGCTTAAAATAGTCAAAATCGATCAAAAAGTTTTCAACAGTTGAAAACTTTCAACATTTTACACCCTATCCGGAATGTAGACAGCTTTCAACAAAAGTTGAAATAAATATAGACTTTGTACAAAAAAATTGCATTTTTATCGCTTATGCGCATATATTTCAACAATTGTTGATAAATATTATCAGTACTATACAAAAATCCTAACTATATTTAACAGTTCTGGAAAGATATGCCGAGCCATTGTGCAAGGCCTATATTTATCTCACAAAACTTTCCACATTTTCGGCAGGTTGCACAAATTTGATTACAAATGATCAGTTTAGGAGACAATAGTTCAGTTAAAAATCACTTTTTGCATGCTGTTTATGAACAAACCGTGAACGGTTGTGCAAGGTCTATATTTATCTCACAAAACTTTCCACATTTTCGGCAGGTTGCACAAATTTGATTACAAATGATCAGTTTAGGAGACAATAGTTCAGTTAAAAATCACTTTTTGCATGCTGTTTATGAATAAACCGTGAACGGTTGTGCAAGGTCTATATTTATCTCACAAAACTTTCCACATTTTCGGCAGGTTGCACAAATTTGATTACAAATGATCAGTTTAGGAGACAATAGTTCAGTTAAAAATCACTTTTTGCATGCTGTTTATGAACAAACCGTGAACGGTTGTGCAATGACGATTTTTAACTCAGGAAAAGTGGAAAACTTCTATGAATATTGCACAAATTCGTGAATATATATAAATTCTGAATAGATCTAAATGTTTTCTTTGGATTATCTGCACAAAAATCGAACAAATTTTCTCCCTTTTTTATGCATTTATGGCTGATTGTGTCAATTTTTGTGCAATGTTAATAGAACTTTTCAACCGAAAACGTTTACCCTCCGTTTTCGTCGGCAAATTCACATACCAGTGTTGAAAATTTGTTGAGAATCATTGTCTATTTTAACGTGGTCACGACATGTGTCGAAGAGAGTTACTGGAAGATCTGACAGAAATATGTCAGTTTTGTAGCATCTTACATAATTCAGCTTTTTTTTCTGAAAATTCTGTTAATTATTCCGAGAGTGCCAAAAACACCCCCCTCAGACCCCTCCGAGATCGAAAAAAAATGAAAAAGCCCTTGCTTTTTTAGCATGAGTATGCTAGAATAGTAGTAGAGAAATTTATGAAATGGAGGTTTTTATTTATGAATACTTTCGCTGATGTGTTCGAAAAAGCAAAGCTCTATTGTGCCGAACATGAACTGATTTCTAATGTCGCCATGACAACCTGGATCAACATGCTGACACCCGTCTCACTGGACGAAAATACCGCCGTTTTCCAGGTGGATACTGAGTTCCAACAAGATATTATCACAAAAAATTATCGCAAATCTCTGGAATCTGCCCTCAGTCAGGTCACCGGCTTCCCCGTGGAAATCGTCATCAATATCCAGGCAAAAGATCCCCCCGCTCCTAATACCGCCAATTTCGAACAGATTGACGAGAAACATGAAGAGCTTCAGAAAAGCTATGAATTCGCAGAATATGACTATACGTTCGATACTTTCATCGTAGGCCGTTCCAATGAGTTCGCTTTTGCCGCCTGTAAAGCCGTTGCTTCCGATACAGCCGCCTCTTACAATCCGCTGTTTATCTACGGTGCATCAGGCCTCGGCAAAACCCATTTGGTAACGGCCATTAAACACGAAATGATGCGCCTTAATCCCGAACGAAATGCCATCTATGTGACCGGTGAAGCCTTCGGAAATGAGCTGATTAAATCCATTGATCAGCGTGATACAACCGTCTTCCATGATAAATATCGCCGGGCAGATGTCCTCATTGTCGATGATATCCAGTTTTTCTCCGGAAAAGAACGCATGCAGGAAGAATTCTTCCACACGTTCAATAAGCTCCATTCTGAAGGAAAACAGATCGTCATCACTTCCGATAAACCCCCCAAGGAACTGAAAACATTGGAGGAACGCATCAGAAGCCGCTTCGAATGCGGTCTGATCGCTGATATTAGTGCCCCGGATTTTGAAACTAGATATGCCATTATCCGCCGGAAAGCCGAACTTTTAGATCTCAAAATTCCGGATGAAGTAACGGAATTCATTGCGACCCGTCTGAAGACCAATATCCGACAGCTGGAGGGGGCTGTGAAGAAGCTGAAAGCCCTCAAAACACTCGCTAATACCTACCCGACTATTTCCATGGCACAGAGCGTTATCAGGGATATTCTGACGGATGATCAGCCCATCCCGATCACCATAGAGAAAATCATCGCAGAAGTAGCGAATGTATACGGCATTACCACTGATGATATTCGTTCTAGTAAGCGTACTTCACAGATTTCTATGGCTCGGAAAGTGGCTGCGTACGTGGTCAGAGAGGTCACAGGAATGCCCTTGGCGGCCATCGGCATGGAATTTGGTGGGCGAGATCATTCGACAATTGTATATGCCATCAACACTGTCACTGAATCGCTGAAAAAAGATGCTAATCTCAGAACGCTGGTAGAGGATATTATCAAGGACATCCGGGAGAAAAATCCGCCCATCTCAGGGGGGGTATAAATTTGAAAAAAATGAAATTTGTGCAGTTTGTATATAATTTTCAACGTGTCCTTTTTTGTAATAATATGGAAAAACACTTTCCCAATGTATCACATTAGGGTGCTAAAGCAAATTGCCAATTTCATACAAAAAGTTTTCAACACACTGTTGAAAACTCTGTTGAAAAAGATTGACAAAAAAAGTTTTCAACAGACTTTCAACAGGTTTTCAACATAAACTGATTTTGATTATATCAAGCGTTTTTGTTGAAATATCGGCCAGAACCGATTGACAAAAAAAGTTTTCAACACTTTCAACAATTGAGTTTTCAACACTATGTTGAAAACTTTCCGAAAAGTTACGGAGTGATTACAATCTTTCAACAATGTTTCCACTTTGTTTCCACATTTTTTCAACTTTTCAACAATCGGAAGGTGAATTTTACTCAGAAAATGAGTTTTCAACTTTTCAACAATTTTTCAACAATGCCATTGTTGAAAACTTTTGCCTTTTTTCGTCTAAACATGGGCAAAAAAAAAGTTTTCAACAGTTTCAACACCCCCTACTACTACTACTATCTTGACTATGACTTTTTTTCAAAAATCGAAATTCGGAAAAAATTTTGAAAAAGGTTACAGAATGTAACCATTTAGCCCCCTAAAGTGTTTTGGGGCAGAAAGCTGAAAAAAGATCTCAGGGAATCTATATCCTAAAAAATGGAAAATTCATACCTGAATCTATCTGAAATTAAAATATCCAGATATTAGCAAATCTATTTAAAATCCAATCAGAACTTAGAATATCCAGATATTAGCAAATCTATTTAAAATCCAATCAGAACTTAGAATATCCAGATATTAGCAATCACAGCTGAATGCTGTTCAGAATATTTAATCATCCAGATAATGGAAATCTTAAATTTTAAGTTAGGAGCATGATCATCATCATGGAATTTGTTTGTAATAAATCAGAACTGTGCGCTGCTATTGCACATGTATCAAAAGCTGTTTCTTCCAGATCCCCTATGTCTGTATTGGAAGGCATCTGCCTCCAGACAAAACAGAATGCAGTTACTCTCACTGGCTATGATCTGGAACTTGGTATCCGTACTACACTCAATGCCGAATGTGATGGGGAACTCTCCTGTGTTCTCAATGCTAGATTGTTTAGCGAAATGACAAAGCGTCTCCCCGGTACACAAGTCCATTGCTCAATTGATGAAAATCTCTGCGTTGTGCTCAATAGCGAAAATACAGAATATCAGCTATCTGCTATGAGCGCAGAAGATTTCCCAGAACTCCCCGTTGTCGAAAGTAATGCCAGAACCGCTATCCCCCAGCATATGCTGAAATCTATGCTTCTGGAATCTGGCTTTGCCGCTTCTGTCAAAGAAGATCAGCCGATCCTTACAGGAGAATTGTTTGAATCCAATGAAGATGCTTTTTATCTGGTCTCTATGGATCGCTATCGGCTCGCACTCCGTCAGGAACATCTTCCCGGCCTTGCCCCCTTCCGCTTTGTCGTTCCCAAAAAAGCCCTGAATGAATTGATCGGCGTTCTGAAAGATGATCCTGATCAGAACTGTGAATTCTTCAACAACGGAAAGCATATTGTATTTGCTGTAAATGGCTTCGAACTCTTCGCAAGACTTCTGGAAGGCAATTTCCATAATTTCCGCACAAGTATTCCAACAGAATCAAAAATCAATGTCATCTTGCAAAAACGGGAACTTATGGCTTGCGCTGAACGCTGTTCCCTCCTGATCAATGAGAAAAATAAAGCCCCTATGCGCTGTGTCTTCGCTGATGGTAGCCTGGAAATCTCCTGCAAAACCGGAATCGGCCAGATCAATGACCGCATCCCGGCAGATATTTCCGGCGAAAATATCACAATCGGATTCAGCAATAAATATTTGCTCGAAGCCCTGAGAGCTTGCCAATGTGATAAAATCCGCTTCCAGATGAACGCCAGCAACAAAGTAATCAAGATCACACCTGTGGAAAATGAAAGCTTTATTTATTTAATCATGCCGATTCAGCTCAAGGACTGATCAGAAAGAAGGATTTTCTATGAAACAAAAAATTGAAATCATCAAAATCCGGACAGAATATATCAAGCTGGATTCTTTGCTCAAATTTGCAGGGCTTTGTGATACCGGAGGTTTCGCAAAAGAATTGATTCAACAGGGACATGTCAAAGTCAATGGGGAAATCTGCACCATGCGAGGGAAAAAAATCCGCCCAGGGGATGAGATCTCTGTGGATCAGTACACGATCAGGATCGAAGCAGAATAATTATGCATATTACAGAATTTTCAGCAGATGGTTTTCGAAATCTGCATCAGGTGAATTTTGCGCCCGATCAGAGATTAAATTTAATCATTGGGGATAATGCACAGGGAAAAACAAATCTGTTAGATGCGATCTGGCTCATGACAGGATGCAGAAGCTTTCACGGCCTGAAAGAACGGCATTATCTGGGATTCACGGCGGATTATTTTCAATGCAGAATGCGTTTTCATGATGGCAGACGAGAACAGGAAATCAAATATTCTCAAGAACGAAGCCAGCAGAGAAAAAGAAAAATCTCGCTCAATGGCGTGGAAATTCTCAAAACCGGGAGCTTGTTCGAAGCCTTTCATTGTGTGGCATTTTCTCCAGCAGATACAGAACTTGTCAGCGGAACACCTGAAAAAAGAAGGACATTCATGGATCTGTGTGCCTGTCAACTTCATCCCGGCGGAATGCAATACGTCAGCCGGATGGCTTTATTATTACAGCAGAGAAATGCCGGATTGCAGAAAATCATCAAGGGAAGAATTGGGAAAGAAACCGCCTTGCTCTGGGATGCACAGCTTTCAGATGCCGGTGTGCATGTCAGTCAGATGCGAGCAAATTATATTCAGCAGATTGCGCCTTTATGTGAAGAATTATATCATGTCATCACCGGAGGAACGGAAAAACTGGAGATCAGTTATAGAAGCGCATTCTGTGATATAGATGCGTTAATGCATTTATCACAGGAAGAATTAAAATTATTATATCAGGACATGCTGAAAGCCCATCTTGCGGAAGATCTCAAAGCCGGATATACTTGCAAAGGGGTTCAGCGTGATGAATTACAGCTCTTGATTGATGGGCGGCCGGTGCATCTGTTCGGCTCGCAAGGGCAGAAGAAAAGCACGGCATTAGTATTAAAATTAGCACAGGCGCATTTGTATAATCAAAAGCTGAAGCGTTCGCCAGTGATTCTGCTGGATGATGTCATGGGAGAGCTGGATGAACAGCGGCAGAAATTATTATACAGGACAGTCGAAGATATGCAAGTATTTATCACACTATGTCATGCTTCATCTTTGCGATTGGAACGCAGCGGGAAAATCTTCCAGATGAAAAAAGGAACGCTCAGAGCCTTTTCTAGCCGGGTTTGATCCAGAGGGGTATTGTTTTGTGAAAAAACTTTCAAAGCCGCTCTGTGA
>DJXD01000054.1 GCA_002449585.1 Ruminococcus sp. UBA7013 | reverse complement strand
TTTTGTTAGTTATCCTGACTACTTTTTTTCAGAAAGTCTAACTGACATTAAAAATTTTACGTGCTGAATGATTGGTCAGCACAACCTCATATTTTTACCATTGTCAAGATACAGTTTTAGTATACCCTATTTTTCGGGATTTGTCAAGTATTTCCCAAACAGGTACGCAATTCATCCCCCGCTTTAGAAGCAGGGGTTTTCTTGCTGGTTATGGATAAAAAAGCGGCAGTTAGATACTGCCGCCAAATGTTGCTTATCTTCTCACAAAATATTCTTCATACCAAACTAAAAACGTGTAAATTGTCCATACTTTGCGCCACTGATCAGAATTTCCATTGATATAGTCATCAAAAATAGCATTGATTGCATCTGTATTGAAAAATTGTGCAGCCATATCACTGTTAAACTTTGCCCGAACATCTTGATGATATTTCTCATCTGCGAGCCAGATACGAATGGGAACGATAAAGCCAAGTTTTTTCCGGAAAGCAATTTCTTCCGGCAAAACTTTGGCGGCAGCTGTCCGGAAAGCAATTTTATTCTGTTCTTCATTGACTTTATATTTTGACGGCAGACGGGAAGCAATATCAAAAATACGCCTGTCAGTGAGAGGCATCCGAATTTCCAGCCCTGCCGCCGTACTCATCTTATCAACATTCAGATAAATATCACCTTCCAGCCAGATTTGAATATCAACATCAGACATTTTAGTCAGTGGGTCAAGCCCTTCTGTTTCGTCATAGATATATTTTACAAGCTGAATAGGCTGCACTTCCGGGCGGTAAGATTTCAGAATTTTCTGCTTTTCTTCTTCTTTCATGATATTCGTATTGCCAACATAGAAATTTTTCAGCTCTTCGCCATAACGTTCTGCATTGCGATACATATTATAACCGCCAAAAAATTCGTCTGCTCCTTCCCCGGAATAACATAATTTCGTATGCTTGGCCGTCTCATTACATGCAATGGTGAATACAATTGCAGAAGCATCCCCCAAAGGCTGCTCCATATGATACATGACATACGGCACAATGGAAAAATACTGTTCTGGCTGAATATTGCAGACAGCATGTGTCACTCCCAATAATTCCGCTGTCTTTGCAGCAATTCTGGATTCATCAAAACGTTCTTCATCATAACCACAGGAATCAGCGCATTTTGCATCAGACATTGCCAGCACATAAGAAGAATCTACACCGCCGGACAAGAATGATTCTGCTGTTTCGTCTTCGGTCTTGATTTCAGAAAACATCTGCTTGACAGTATCATGAATTTCATCTGCCCATTCTTCCAGCGTCTTGCTTTCGTCTGGATGAAATTCTGGTTTCCAATAACGTGTTATTTGCAATTCCTGATTTTTATATACCAGATAATGCCCAGGCATCAGCTTTTTTATGCCCTTAAAAAACGTATCTTCCCCAGCTACATAAGTTAATGTCAGATAGATCTGAAGCATATCTATATTTAACTCTTTTACAAATCCGGGCTGATTCAGAATATCCCGAATATAAGTTCCATACAGAAGTTTGCCATCTTTTGTCTGATAATAATAAAATGGCTTTGTACCGAACTGATCACGCAGACAGAAAAGCTCCTGTGCCTCATCATCCCAAAGCGCAAGGGCAAACATGCCATATAAATGATCTGCCATATGCCTGCCCCAAACTTCATAGGCTTTTGTTAAAATCACAAGTTCACGCTCTTCTCTGGTCATACCGGAAACATCTGTCTGCAATTCTTTGCTGAGTGCTTCCCAGTTGCGGATATGACCTCTGTAGGTCTTAATTTCGATCATGAAAATTACCTCCTGCTTTGTTCTGATAGTATCATATGCTGTCAGATATGAATTTATTTCACAGGTCGTTTCCCGTTTAATTTATCCAGAATCACTGGCAGCTCTGTATCAATCTGATCATTTTCAAGCTGACATGTTCCTGCATTGGCATGACCGCCGCCGCCATATGTCAGACAAAGTTCACCAATATTGAAATCAGAATTTCTATTAATAATAGATTTGCCAATCATCACAGCTGTATTCTGTTTCCGGAATCCCCAAGCAACATGAACAGAAAGTTCCGTTTCCGGCCACATCGCATAGACCATAAAACGATTTCCGGCATAAATGACATCTTCATTTCTAAGATCAATCACAGCTACTTTTCCAACTATTTTAGTAATACGTCTGAGTTGTTCTTTAAAAAGTTCCTGCTGTTCAAAATACAGATCTACACGTTCTTTGACATCTGGAAGATTGAGAACATCTTCAATAGAATGATCCACACAATAAGTAATCAATTCCATCATGAGCGTATAATTTGACACACGGAAATCATGAAATCTGCCAAGACCTGTCCGGGCATCCATCAGAAAATTCATCAGTACCCAATTAGAAGGATGTAAAATTTCTTCTTCTGTAAAATCAGCACTGTCTCCTTTATCAACAGCGGTCATAATCTCTGCTGACACATGCTTAAAAACAGATGCACCGCCATAATAATCATATACCACCCGTGCAGCAGATTTTGCATTTCCATCAATGATATATTTATCTTTATAATCTTCAGCCTTATTTCTGATTAGTTCACTTTCATGATGATCAAAGGCAAGCCCTACTCTTTTATCAAATGGCAAATTAGTCGTAATATCATTTTCAGATAAATCAATCTTACCATCCTGTACATCTTTGGGATGTACGAATTTGATTTCATCAATCAAATTTAATTCTTTGAGCAGCATTGCGCAGACCAGACCATCAAAATCACTTCTTGTTACCAGCCTTTTCATTTCAGTCCTCCGTTTGCATGATATTCACAATTTTTCAGATCAGGCAAGCTTTTACCTGACTTTATTTATTATATCACATTTTTAAGATAATGTCAATATTCACCTTCGATTTATCACGCAAATCCATTTGAGGGCAAACAAAATTCTGCAATCAATTTGGCTTTGATTTTTTTCACAACATGCTCCGGAGAATGCACACAAACTAATTTCCCAAATGACATGATTCCATCAATGATTTCATTTTCATCAAAATTATAATAATTAACAGAAATTTTTACTTTATTTTCGCAAATATATTCCATCTCTTTATGATATACCGATAATAATAAGCTGATCCGCTCAACAGCGTTTTTTTCATCTGTTACAGTCATGATAATCGGATGCTGTTCCTTCTGCTGTTCCATCTTATTCATCATGTTTTGATATTCTATATCAGGAATTTTACCCATTAGCTGAATATCAGATATGCGGAAAATATTCGCTTTAAATGCCCGCTCTTCTTTCTGATTCCAGAGAATAAGCCAGAAACATCGCATAATCACGGAATATTCCATTCGAAATGGAATTCTTTCAAAATTATAACGCTTATTCCCCTGTGCATCTATATTGATAAACGTAATTTTCTGATGTTCCTGTATGGCCTGCATTAACAGACGAAAATTTTTAATATAAGTATCATCAAATATGGGATCTGGTTCGATTCCAGTAAAATCAATCAGCTTGTCAAACATCATATCCGGCACATCAGAAAGATTTTTTAACAGTTCCTCAATCACAGGTTCATCCAGAAAAAGTGCCGCATACGGACTTTTCAAAATATTTTTCAGATAAATTTTTTCTGGCATGGCCATCGGCAAAAATATGCTTTCCGTCATGGTTTTCTGAATACTGCCTTTTTTTGATGCAAAAAAGCCATTATCACAGGCATGTTGAACAAATTCATCAATCCATTCATCTCTATAGGGAGATGTTTCGTCAGCAATTTTTTTGATGCGCTCCGCAAATGCAATGGAAGAAATCGTTTCCATCGGTTTCAGGCGATTCATAACAGAAATAAATGCTAAAAAATATCGATTATGATATTTATTCATCAATTCTATTTCGCTCAATGCCATACATAGCCCCCCATTCTTTCAATTCCTTTGCAAATTTTTCCGCTGTGTCATCAGAAGCATCTACCATGCGAACATTTCCAAGATTCCGTCTCAGCCAAGGATTCAGCTCCTGCAATGAATTCACTTCAATCCGGATTTTATCATGTGTTTCATCTACATGTTCCGGATTAGCATCAGGAAAGTATTTTTGTATTTCATCAAAAAAATCTGTTCGATAAATCAATGTCGCAGTCTGTAGCTTCTTCTGGAATAAACATGTGCCCATGAAACTCTTGTCAAGTAATTCATGATAAATCTGATTCACTTCTTCTTCCGTCAGCGGCGTTTCTTCCTCTTTCGTTTCTATTTCCATTTTTGAAATATTATCTAAACGATATAAACGCCCCCAAGGTTTCCCATTTTTTAATATGATGCAGAATACATAACGCCGCCCGTCTGTTTCATTGATAATCAGTTTATGCGGCTGTATATATCTATAAAGTTTTTCTTCATTTTTTCCTTTGTAATCAAAACGAATCAGCTTTTTTTCATAAATCGCTGTGAGAAGTTGCCATAGCTTCCCATCTTCCAGCACCTGCCCCATGTGAAGAGGTTTACAAGAAAAAAGCATATCATATGAAATCCGTTTTTCCTGATTTATCAAAGATAATGTATCTGTCAGATAATGTGCGCATACAGACGGATAATAGATGTTTTTGCAAAAATCTGTCAGAGCGTTGAGCCTATAAAGATTCGTGTCATCCAGCGTGATCAAAATATCTTTCGGAAAGGAATATTTAAAAGTTCCTTTTCCTTCACATGTGAGATAGCCATAATCTGCGATTTCTTCCAATTTTCTCTTAAATGTCCTGTCAGAAATGTATTCTTCTTTCTTTTTATCTTTCAAGATGTGAATTTGTGTATGAAGATTGTTAAAAGTAAACTGCTTTTTTTCGTTTCTTCCCGTGAAAAAAAGCATCAGTTTGATAAAAAGGATCGCTTCTATGGGGAGAATTTTCTTCATGCTATAAAGATCAAGCAGGATATTAAACGGCGTTTTAAATTCATCTATACGGAAATATGGCACTTTTTCTCTGCAATTCTCCGAGGTCGTTTCTTGGAAATAATCCTCAAATATATACTGCAAAAATTGTTTATAGCGATTGAAAGAGGAATTGCTGATGCCATGCATTTTTTTAAAATCTTTAGCAGAATAACAGCCATAATAAAAAACAGTTCGGGTAATATTCATTAGTTCCTCATTGACATATATTTCCCTGCCTTCTTCGGGCATAATGCTCACTTCCTTTTCATTAATATATAAATACAGCTCTCCGAAATGGAGAGCTTTTTTTGTTGTTAGAAAATAGATACTGATACCAAATGTTGACTTTGTCATTCTATTTTACAGGGTTGTAGTTGGCTTTCATCCATTTCATCCCTTACAACAGGGTTTCAGAACCCCGTATTTTTACGAGGTTGTAGTTGGTTTGCCTTGGGATTGATATTATTAATCCCAAACACCGCCTCCGATTCCTTCACCCATACTAACACCTCCTTTCGGTTTCAGAACCCCGTATTTTTACGGGGTTGTAGTTGGCAGGATACATCAGCGAAGATTTCAAAGAAGTGTTTCAGAACCCCGTATTTTTACGGGGTTGTAGTTGTATATGATTACGGACAAAGGGTATTACATCCATGTTTCAGAACCCCGTATTTTTACGGGGTTGTAGTTGCTGAGAAAAAGGAATTGCCTGACGAACTTAAGTTTCAGAACCCCGTATTTTTACGGGGTTGTAGTTGGTGATGGATAAGTTTGTACCGTGGCAGTCCTACGGTTTCAGAACCCCGTATTTTTACGGGGTTGTAGTTGCTAAAACTCTGGTATATTCTTAAAGCGAGTTTCAAAACCCCGTATTTTTACGGGGTTGTAGTTGGGAGAACATGCCGTATGCAATGCTCGGAATGGTTTCAGAACCCCGTATTTTTACGGGGTTGTAGTTGCTAAAACTCTGGTATATTCTTAAAGCGAGTTTCAAAACCCCGTATTTTTACGGGGTTGTAGTTGTATAACACGCCAAGTATTAAATAACGGAACTGGGTTTCAGAACCCCGTATTTTTACGGGGTTGTAGTTTTAGAAATCAATGCCGCCTCCAATTCCGTCACCCATACTAACACCTCCTTTCGGATAGGTTTCAGAACCCCGTATTTTTACGGGGTTGTAGTTGTGTAGTTGAGTTCGAAAGTAAGAACGATTTTGTTTCAGAACCCCGTATTTTTACGGGGTTGTAGTTGCATTCTGATGTAACACATATCTGCCACGACGGTGTTTCAGAACCCCGTATTTTTACGGGGTTGTAGTTGCTAGGATGCCTCCTTAGCATCCGTAATCGCAAGATGAATCTTCCATTCCTATCACCTCCTTAAGTACGACTGTTGTTCTCACCGGGTTTCAGAACCCCGTATTTTTACGGGGTTGTAGTTGTCGTACCTTCAAAGAGTTCCTTACAGTTTCAGAACCCCGTATTTTTACGGGGTTGTAGTTGAGGAAACTATACAAAAGTAAGTTTCTTTGGAAATTATTATATCACACTTTTGCACAAATGTCAAGCATAAAATGAAAATTTTTTTCTAAAAAAGAATGAAGGAATAAAATTGTAAGGAATATCGGGAAAAGTTTGACAAAATTTTATACAAAGGAGCATGAAAGGAAAAATCCCCCCTTTTTGGTCTCAAATTTCTGATGAATGTGATATAATAATTATAATGAAACCCGAAATCATTCGATCAGGATAAAAAGATGATTGGAAAAATCCCCCCTTTTTGGTCTCAAATTTCTGATGAATGTGATATAATAATTATAATGAAACACGAAATCATTCATTCGATCAGAAAA
>DJXD01000046.1 GCA_002449585.1 Ruminococcus sp. UBA7013 | reverse complement strand
TTCTTTTTTCATCGAACTCACGTTTGATAATACGCTTCGAGCTTTGTCAGTTTGCAATTCTGATTTGTCAGAATCAAAAGGAATTTTCCGCTTTTTTTCAAATATCCTGGGAATTTTGGTCTGCCTGTATATTTCTCTTTGTGTGTCTTCTAATCCTTGATTGTAGTAAAGAAAGCACTCCAGTTCTGACAAAGCAGGCATAAAAGCTGCTGTGCGGCCTATGCCGTGGGCATTTCTTTGTAATCTGGATATTCTGTATCTGCTTTCAGATATCAAGGTATTATCTGAGATTTTACAGTTTATCCAATATTTTTCCAAAAAATGGATCGGCTCACAGAATGCGATTTTACAAATTTATAAAAGGAATTTCCATATCCAATATTCAAAATCGGCATATAGAAAATAGAACAGATGATAAACAAAGCTGTCTTTCCACATTTAGTGATTTATAATATATACAATTTTCATATTCTGACATTGGACAAATATCACAAATTTTATGAACGAAATGTAACATTTCCAACGAAACTATTGATTTTCCAAAAAATATACTGTATAATATATACAAATTTATTTAGGAGGTATTTATGTGAAAAAATCAAGATGGAAGAGAATAAGCTTGGCTCTTCTCAGTTTGATTATGTTCTTTGCAGTATTTCTGTATTTTCCTAAGAAAGAGACATATGTAAAAGCTTCAAATACGGCTGATGATATGGTTAGCATTGCTAAAAATGAAATTGGAAATACTTATTACAAATATACATCAGCATTGTGGTCTATTGATGGTTCATATGCATATTCATGGTGTGCAGCTTTTACTTCATATTGTGCGAAATACGCAGGAGTTAGTGGAATAAAGCAAACTACAGGATGTTTAGACCAATATAATAATTCCTCTGGTACAAAACATTGGGTAGTATCTGATAAAAGTTATGTTCCACAATCAGGTGATTTAGTTTTCTATGACTGGAATAGTACTGGCAGTCGGTCAGCTAATTTTGATCATGTAGAAGTTGTGGAATATTTTGACAATTCTTCAAGAACAATACACACGATTGCAGGAAATTCAGGGGATGGTTCAACAACGACACGAAAAGTGTGCAGGCGTACACGTTCATATGATAGTACTGTAAAGTGTTTTTTGACCCCAAATTATAGTGGATATGTTACGCCAACACTAAATAATGACACACCACTTGGCATTCCGTATCCTCGTCCCACAGGAACTCCTTTGATTCAGTATGGTTCTACTGGCAGTTATGTTTGCTGGGTACAGTCAGCGTTGAATAAAGTCGGCTATTCTTTAACTGTGGACGGCGATTTTGGAGCAAATACAGATTCAGCAGTAAGAAGCTTTCAGTCCAAATATGGTCTTGAAGTAGACGGGCAGGTAGGTTCTGCAACAATTGCAAAGCTTGTTTCAGTAATTACAGGGGAAACCAGCAGCATTGTTACACCAACCATTTCAACAAATAAAGATTCTTATACAGTTGGAGATACAGTATATATTTCATGGACAGCTTCTCCATCAAACTCTAATTTATCTCATTACTGGCTTCAAATTTCTGCACCTGACGGAACGAGGATTTTGAACGAGACGATGAATAAAAATACATCATATAGTTTCACGGTTTCACAATCAGGCACATATCAAATTATTGCATGGTCAACTCCACAAGGTTCAATATCCGGAGAAGGTAGTCTGACAGATACGGTAAATATTAGTGTTGCTGCAAAGAAAATAAACCATATGGTTTATTTTAATGCAAATGGTGGAAATTGCTCTGTTTCCAGTAAGTCGGTAACTGAGGGCGAAACATATGGTTCATTACCTGATGTTACAAAATCAGGGTACTCCTTTAATGGGTGGTATACATTAAATGGAAACAAAATAACTAGTACTTCTACTGTAAATATTACTTCTGATACAACATTGTATGCTCATTTAACAGCTAAACAATATACACTTTATTTTAATACAACAGGTGGAACTTGTTCAGAAAGTAAAAAAATCATTACATATAACGATACCTATGGTTCTTTACCAATTCCAACAAGAAACAATAGCATTTTTAAAGGTTGGTATGATGAAAGATTAAATAGGATAGTCACCGCATCAGATCAATTTCAACATACAGAAACAGATTCTTTTACTTTAGTTGCAAAATGGGAAACTGTTAATGAAGATATTTACATTGATATTGATCAAATAGAATTAACAGAATCAGAATTAGAAAAAAATAATTATCAAGCATTTGTTTCTGTATTTGCAAAAGGAAAAGATGATATAAATATGCCTGCTGTAAATGCTATTGAATTTGGAATTGAATTTGATCCACGTTGTACTGTAGAATATAAATATGGACAGATTCTCATAAAATATACTATTAATACTATTGATATGGCATGTAGTATTAATAATAATAAATGCTGGATGAGATGGGCAAGTGACAAAGCCACAAAAATAAAAAATGAAGGAACTTTGCTTGGTTGGTTTATGGTTAACATTCCTACTGATGCAAAAGCAGGTGATATTTTTAAAATTAAGTATATGCCACAAGCTGATAATTCTGTACATTTATGGGAAGATACTGAATCACTTATGACATATTCTTCTTCTTGGCAAGATGGTTATATAAAAATTATTTCATCACCTGAAACAACTACTACATCAAAAAGTACGACTACTACAACAACTACAACAGTTCCAGACCTTTCCATCGATACAAATCAGTTGACACTGAAAAATGGTGAACAGTATACCATTAGTGCAAATCAAGGAAATTTGACTTATAAATCTAATAATCCAGATATAGCAATTGTTTCTAAAAAAGGAATTATTACAGCAATTGGAGAAGGAACAGCAATAATTTCTGTCATTAATCAGGAGGCAGATGTAGTTCAAATTCACGTTTCTGTCATTCCTGCACAAATGATAGGAGACACTAACGAAGATAATTCTGTTACAACAGCTGATATAATTATGATGGAAAAATATCTCCATGCGAAAGTAAAGTTTACAAAACAACAAAAGGAAAATGCAGATATGAATCATGATGGAAAAGTCAATATCTATGATTATATTCTGCTGAAAAAGAAACTCATCCGTAAATAACAATAAGTCCCTGTTTAAAAACAGGGACTTTTTTGTATACTTTCACAAAAATCAGAAATTCTATTGACAAATCATATTGAAAATAGTAAACTAAATATGACAGTTCTTTTCTGATGACAATGCATAGAAGAGAATTAATTTTCTGAAAAGAGGTGAATCATCTTGAAAACTTCTGAAATGCAGGAGCTTCTGCTTGCAACAATGCCGCAGTGGCATTACTGGATTGATAAGCCGTTTAAGACATTGCTGGATGATCATGTCAGTCTTAGCATGTATTATTGCATTCAACTGCTTCGGGAACATGGTGATACCATGACCATGAGCGAGCTTGCCAGATCTACACATAGTCCAAAACAACAAGTGACTAAAACCGTGGATCGGCTTACAGAATGCGGTTTTGCCGAACGGGTTGCCGATCCTTCTGACAGGCGGATTGTTCGCCTGAAGCTAACCCAGGAGGGCAGAGAATATATTGACAGATTTCTGTCACAAGATGCCGCTTATTATCAAAGCATGTTCGAGGAAATGCCCCCCGATGAACAGGAAAATTTCTGTCAGGCTCTAAAAGCCCTGCATCAATGTTTCTGTCATATGCATCAGAGAAAACGTGAACAAAATGACAAGAAAGGAATATGATTTATGCTCAAAAGACTGCTTTCCTGTCTCAGGGAGTATAAAACCCCTGCCATCCTGACATTGCTATTTATTTTGGGAGAAGCTGTGATTGAAACATTTCTGCCATTTATCACAGCGAATCTGGTCAATGAAATTCAGCAGGATGCACAGATTAATCAAATACTCCGGACAGGTATCATTCTGGCCATCATGGCACTGCTTTCCATGATGTGCGGCGGTACGGCTGGTTTTACAGCATCTAAAGCTGCAACCGGACTTTCTAAAAATCTCAGACATGACATGTTTGAAAAAGTCCAGACGTATTCATTTGAAAATATTGATAAATTTTCATCATCTTCTTTGGTTACTAGAATGACTACGGATATTACAAATTTACAAATGGCATTTATGATGATCATCCGTATGGGGCTAAGAAGTCCGCTAATGTTTATTTTTTCCACTGTTATGGCCTTTTACATGGGCGGAAAATTAGCAATGGCCTTTGTTATTGTGATTCCGCTTCTTCTGATCGGATTATTTTTGATCGGGAAATATGCAATGCCAGCCTTCAGGAGGGTATTTAAAAAATATGACAAGCTGAATGAATCTATTGAAGAAAATGTTAGAGCGATGCGTGTGGTCAAAGGCTTTTCACGGGAAGAGCATGAAAAAAAGAAATTCGGAACAGCTGCGGAAGATATCAGAAAAGATTTTACCAAAGCAGAACAGCTTGTTGCACTGAATACGCCTTTGATGCAGATCTGCATGTATTTTGATATGGTGTTTATTCTGCTGGTTGGGTCAAGAATGGCTATTGTAGATCAAAGTGTGGATATTGGCCAGATTTCTGCTATGATTACTTACGGTGTACAGATTTTAATGGCTCTGATGTTCCTGTCAATGATTTATGTCATGGTGACAATGTCTATGGAATCTATGAAGCGTATTTATGAAGTATTGGAAGAAGAGCCAACGCTTCATAATCCGGAACAAAGTTTGACTATGGTCACAGATGGTTCAATTGATTTCGAAAACGTCAGCTTTAAATATTCCGCACAAGCAAAAAAATTTGCTTTGGAAGATATTAGCCTGCATATCAGATCCGGTCAGACAATTGGCATTATTGGCGGTACTGGATCAAGTAAATCAACATTAGTGCAGCTAATTCCTCGGCTTTATGATGTTACAGAGGGATCTGTGAAAGTGGGCGGCGTAGATGTCCGGCAATATGACATAGAAGTGCTGCGTGATGCGGTAGCTATGGTATTGCAGAAAAATGTGCTGTTTTCCGGAACGATCAAAGAAAATCTTCGATGGGGAAATCCAGACGCTACAGAGGAAGAAATCGAAGAAGCCTGTAAATTGGCTCAGGCAGATGAATTTATTCAGACATTCCCAGATAAATATGATACGCATATCGAACAAGGCGGGACAAATGTTTCCGGCGGCCAGAAACAAAGGCTTTGTATTGCAAGAGCGTTGTTGAAAAAACCAAAAATCCTGATTCTGGATGATTCTACCAGTGCAGTTGATACCAAAACAGATGCTTTAATCCGGCAGGGCTTTAAAGAATTTATCCCTGAAACAACGAAAATTATCATTGCACAGAGAATTTCTTCTGTAGAAGATGCTGACCAGATTATTGTACTGGATAACGGAAAAATCAATGCTATTGGAACACATTGGAGACTGCTCCGGACAAATAAGATTTATCAGGAAGTTTATGAACAACAAAAAAATGGAGGTGAGGAGTAATGCCAAAACCGATTTATAGCAAAAAGCCAAAGAAAGGCGTTTTCTCCCGTCTCATGAAAATGTTGCTTGAATTCTATCCGAAATTAGTACCTGTCACAATCATCTGCATTATTTTCTCTTCTATTGCCTCATCCATCCCAGATATGTATATTCAGAAAGTAATTAAAATCATTACACAGGCACTTTCAAAAGATTGGAACTGGAGCAAAGCCAGTGAACAAATCATTCCCATGATGCTATTTCTGATCATCCTGTATCTGATTTCTACAGTAGCAATCACGCTTTATTCTCAATTAATGGCCGTGATCACACAAGGATTTCTGAATAAAATGCGTCAAGCAATGTTCAAAAAAATGCAGAATCTTCCGATCAGATTTTTTGATACACATAAACATGGTGATATCATGAGTTATTATACTAATGATATTGATGCCCTCAGACAGCTGATTTCCCAAGGTCTCCCGACGGTTTTAAGAGCAGGAACGGTTGTCATTGCAGTATTTTTCATTATGCTGTATTATAGTTTCTGGCTGACGCTTCTGACCGTTGGCGGTGTCATCCTGATGATGATTGTCGCTAAAGTTATGGGCGGCGGCAGTGCAAAATATTTTATCCGTCAACAAAAATCTTTAGGCGACACAGAGGGCTATATTCAAGAAATCATGAACGGGCAGAAAGTTGTTAAAGTATTTAATCATGAAAAAATCTGTCAGCAAGAATTTGATGAAATCAATGAGCAATTATATCAGGATAGCTATAAAGCTAACGCTTATGCCAATACATTAGGGCCTATTGTCATGAATATCGGCAATATTCTTTATGTATTAATCGCCGTTGTCGGAGGTGTGCTGGTACTCAATCATGTCAGCAATTACAGCTTGTCCGGCTCTGTGCTGGATGTCAGCATTGTTGTCGCTTTTCTGAATATGACAAAACAGTTTACAGGTAATGTGAATCAGGTCACACAGCAGATCAATTCTGTTGTCATGGCTCTGGCTGGTGCAGAACGTATTTTTGACATGATGGATCAAGAACCCGAAACAGATGAAGGATATGTAACACTGGTAAATGCAGAAATCACAGAAGATGGCTCTGTAAAAGAAACAAAACATCATACAGGAAAATGGGCTTGGAAACATCCCCATCAGGCAGACGGCTCTGTAACTTATACCCCATTGCAGGGAGATGTCAGAATGGTTGATGTGGATTTTGCCTATGAAGAAGGAAAAACGGTTCTGCATGATGTTTCCGTTTATGCAAAGCCCGGACAAAAAATTGCATTTGTTGGCGCAACTGGCGCAGGCAAAACAACAATCACAAATCTGATCAATAGATTTTATGATATTGCAGATGGAAAAATCCGCTATGATGGCATCAACATCAACAAGATTAAGAAATCAGATCTCCGGCGTTCACTTGGGTTGGTATTGCAGGAAACAAATTTATTCACAGGCTCAGTCATCGAAAATATCCGCTATGGAAAACTGGATGCCACAGATGAAGAATGCATTGCCGCCGCAAAGCTTGCCGGTGCAGATGATTTTATTACTCGTCTTCCTGATGGATATCAGACAGAACTTTCCGGAAATGGTGCAAATCTTTCACAGGGACAGCGTCAGCTGATCGCAATCGCAAGGGCGGCCGTTGCTGATCCTCCTGTTATGATTTTGGATGAAGCCACTTCTTCTATTGATACTCGTACAGAAGCCATTGTTTCCGCTGGTATGGATAAGCTGATGCATGGCCGAACGGTTTTCGTCATTGCACATAGACTTTCTACTGTCCGGAATTCAGATTTGATTATGGTATTAGATCATGGAAAAGTTATTGAAAAAGGCAATCATGATGAACTGATTGCACTGAAAGGACATTATTATCAGTTATATACTGGTGCATTTGAATTAGATTAAATTAAGAAAACACACTTTCCATCTGCAAAAGCAGAACAGAAAGTGTGTTCTTTTTTTAATTTTTTATCATGGCTAAAATTTCCTGAGGGGAAAACTGATATTTCTGGTCACAGAAATGACAGCAAACTTCAATGCTTTCCTGTGTATCAGCAAGTTTCTGCAATTCTTGCCTGCCCAAACTGATTAATACTTTGGCCGTGCGTTCCCGACTGCAATCGCATTCATAATTTGCTTCTGCTTCATCCAGCAGATTGGGATCAAGTCCCGCAAGACAATTCAGAGCAATTTTTTCAGCAGACATGCCATTTTCAAGCATCTGTGTAATGCTTGGCATTTCAGCAACATTTTTTTCCAGTGTCGGGATACATTCCTCTCCGGCAAATGGCAGAAGCTGAATCAGAAAACCGCCAGCATGTTTCACAGTGAGATCCGGTGCAACCAGAACACCAAGACTCAGCACAGTAGGAATCTGTTCACTGGATGCATAATAATTAGCAATATCCTCGGCGATTTCACCGGATATTAATGGGATTGTTCCAACATACGGCTCTTTCAGGCCTAAATCCTTGATCACGGAAAGTGTTCCGTTTCCGACAGCTCCGCCAACATCAAGCTTTCCTTTTGCATTGAGAGGGATTTCTACAATATACTGATCTGCACAGCATTTTACATTTCCATGGCTATCAGATACGGCGATCATGCTGCCAATCTGACCATCTCCATCAATGCGGAGAGTTAATTTATCATCTTCATTTTTCTGACCATATCCCATAAGGGAAGCGGCCACGGCAAGCCGTCCCAGGGCGGCAGTCACAACAGCAGACGGATGATGAAATTTTTCCATCTGATTGATCATATCAGTGGCATCAATGGCAGAAGCCACCACACAGCCATCTGCGGAGATGGCTCTTTTAATAATACTCATAAAATTTAATTCCTTTCAGTCCTCAAACGTATTAGCAAGGGTATATTTCTGATACATTTGCATTTCCTGATCCCCATAGATTTCATAATATTGATCCAGACAGGCAGAAATAATATCTTCTGCGGCATATTCATTCACACCATCAAACCATGTTTTTTTAGCTCCCTGAAGAATATTATCATTCATGAAGCAGTCATAGAAGCTTTCAACGGCGGCAATCGTAGCATATTTAAACTGATCTTTTTGAAGATTTTTAGTTTTGGCGCAGACTACGATTTCCGTTTTCTGATCACCGTCCGGATCAGTCAGCATGACCTTCTGAATATAGATCTGATAACGATGTGTGTCAGTGGAATATTTGGGATCATTTGTAATAAAACCTTCAACGGTAGAAAAATCAGAAATTGCAGTTTCCGAACGGATTTCTGATTCTGCGATGGTGACAGGTTCTGTTTCTGGTGTTCTATTAGGCTCTGTTACTGCTTCCGTGACAGATTCAACAGAGCTGTTTTCTAATTGTGGATTGCTTCCGCAAGCGGTCAGAAACAAAAAGCCGAAAATCAATATCAAAGATAATTTTTTTGAATTCATATATGTCTCCTTATGGTTTCTGTGTGACAAATAAAATCCGTTCTGTTTTATCTGAAACAAGAGAAAATTGCTCTGGTGCATCAAGATCAGCATCAGCATCAAACTCGGCGAGCAATACAAGCCCTGCTTTCCGGATTGCATTCTCAATCAAAGAATTATCATATGCAGTTTCTTTAATAAATTCATCTGAACGATAATAACAATCCTGTTCATCATCATGAGCGAAAAATGTCAGCTGCATTTCAACAGTATCCCCATGCAGATGATTTTCCCAAGTACAAAAGACCTGTTCTGTATCATAAAGAAAAATTTTATTTTTCAGGATTTCATGATGCTTGTAAAGTGTATTCATATCAAAAAGAAACAGGCCGCCAGGCTGTGCAAATAGGGAAACCCTGTCAAAAACCTGCTGTATTTCGTCAAGATTCTCCAGATGATTGAGACTATCCAGCATGCAGACAGTTACATCAATTGTTCCGAACATATCCAGCTGTTTCATATCCTGACAAAGATACTGAATCGGCAGATTGCTTTTTAATTTTTTCTGCATGGCCTGATTGAGCATAGCCGGAGAAGCATCTACGCCGATCACATCATAATTTAATTTTGCCATTTCTTCGCTGAGAGATCCACTCCCACAGGCTAAATCAAGTAATAATCTGCCATCTGTTTCCGTTCGGAGATATTTCTGGATCAGTGTATGCAGTTTTCTGGCACGTGCCGGATAAGCAACATTTTTAGTCAGAATATCATAGAATTCTGCAAAATTCAGATACTCCAAAATTTCACCTTCTTTGAGAAATCAGCCCCCGGAGGGGCTGATCTGGAATTAAGCATTTCTATTATTTTTTACGCCGGGGCTTCCTGCATTGGGAGCATCAGGGCGCAGAACCTGCTGACGTGGCGGAGGGGCTTGCTGAATCTGAATTGTAATCAGCATCCGAACAGTATCCTCCCGAATGCTTTCTATCATTGCGTCAAACATGTCAAAACCTTCATAGCGATATTCTACAACAGGATTTTTCTGGCCGTAGCTTCTCAGGCTGATACCACGCTTTAATTCCTGCATATCATCAATATGAGCCATCCATTTAGTATCTACCACACGGAGCATGACAACACGTTCCAATTCACGGATTGTTTTTTCACCATAAGTCTGTTCTTTTTCGGCATATTTTGACTTAATTTTTTGAATTAAAAATTCTGTGATACTGGTTCTGGTCTGCTGTGGGAGTTCTTCTTCTGAGAAAACAAGTTCTCCATCTTCCAGAAGCCAGCCATAGAAATAATCTTTCAGGCCGACAAGATTCCAAGTATCCTGAACATCTTCCTCAGCGAGATACTGAGCGGCGATGCTGGTAACAAGTTCTTCCATCATCTTGAGAATAGATTCATGCAAATCTTCTCCATCGAGCACCTGAGCACGTTGTTTATAAATAATTTCACGCTGTGCATTCATGACATCATCATAATTCAGAGTATTTTTTCTGATGCTGAAATTGCGGCCTTCCACTTTTTTCTGAGAGGATTCAATAATTTTTGTAAGTAGCTTACTTTCTACGGGCATAGTTTCCTCTACATTCAGATTGCGCATAACACCCTCCATTCTATCCCCGGCGAAGATTCTCATGAGATCATCCTCGACAGACAAGAAGAAACGGCTTTCACCGGGATCACCCTGACGGCCGGCACGTCCACGAAGCTGATTATCAATACGGCGTGATTCATGGCGTTCTGTACCAATAATGAACAATCCGCCGGCTTCCCGGACAGCAACAGCAGCCTCTTTCACCTGCTTGTCATATTTATCATAGAGCTTTCGATATACTTCACGGGCTTCCAGAATTTCGGGATTATCCGTATCTGCAAAGCCGATTGCTTCATTGATGACAGCTTCATCATAAAGCGGCTCACCGGTTTCCTTCTGAAGCTTGCGGAGTTCTGCACGAGCAGTAAATTCAGCATTACCGCCAAGAATAATATCTGTACCACGTCCGGCCATATTGGTGGCGATTGTCACAGCTCCGAGTTTTCCGGCCTGGGCAACAATTTCGGCTTCTTTGGCATGATATTTAGCATTCAGCACTTCATGCTTGATGCCACGCTGTTTGAGCAGAGCAGATAATAATTCTGATTTTTCAATTGAAACCGTACCAACAAGGACAGGCTGCCCTTTTTTATTGCATTCTACGATCTGTTCAATAATAGACAAGAATTTACCTTTTTCTGAGCGATATACCTGATCTGGGTGATCAATACGCTGTACAGGGCGATTTGTAGGAATTGCAATAACATCCAGTTTATAGATTTCTCTAAATTCATCTTCTTCTGTCATGGCTGTACCAGTCATACCGGAAAGCTTGGCATATAACCGGAAATAATTCTGAAATGTAATTGTTGCAAGTGTTTTGGATTCTCTCTGAACTTTGACACCCTCTTTTGCTTCAATGGCCTGATGCAGACCGTCATTAAATCGCCGCCCCAGCATCTTACGGCCGGTAAATTCATCAACAATGATAACTTCATCATCTTCGACAATATAATCTGTATCTTTTTTCATAATGCCGATGGCTTTTAATGACTGATTAATATGATGCAGGAGTGTCAAATTTTCCTGTGCCATTAAATTATCCACATGAAAATATTTTTCTGCTTTTTCAACGCCCTGTTTTGTGATGGTTGCCGTTTTGGCTTTTTCGTCAATAATATAGTCTGCGCCTTCGCTCATTTCTTCTTGATCTACTTTATCATCCAATTCTACGAATGTAATGGGTGTTAACGTTTTGACAAATTTATCTGCTTTGATATACATGTCAGTGGATTTATCACCCTGTCCGGAAATAATCAATGGTGTTCTTGCTTCATCGATCAGAATAGAGTCAACTTCATCGACAACTGCAAAATTTAGTTCTCTTTGCACCATATCTTTTTTATGCGTAACCATGTTATCACGAAGATAGTCAAAGCCAAATTCATTATTTGTTCCATAAGTAATATCACAAGCATAAGCTGCTCTGCGCTGTGCATTATTCAGATCATGCAGGATACATCCAACTGTCAGACCGAGGAATCTGTGTACTTTTCCCATTTCTTCTGACTGTGTCTTAGCTAAATAATCATTAACAGTAACGACATGCACACCTTTTCCGCTGAGGGCGTTTGCATAAGCCGCAAGACATGCCACAAGTGTTTTTCCTTCACCGGTTTTCATTTCTGCAATACGTCCCTGATGCAGGACAATTGCACCAATAATCTGTACTTCAAAAGCACGTTTGCCGAGGACACGTGCCCCAGCTTCCCGGACAGCCGCCAGAGACTCCGGAAGGAGTGTATCCAGCGTATCTGTACCATCAGCAATTCTCTGTTTGAATTCTACTGTTTTTTCTTTTAGCTCTGCATCACTGAGCTTTTTATATTCTTCTTCCAATGCAAGAACTTGATCCTTGATTGGTTTGATCCGTTTCAGTTCTTTTTCACTATAAGAGCCGAAAATGGCTGTTAAAATACCCATCTGATCATACCGCCTTTTTTGTATTGATATATTTATTTTATCCTATTTGCTTGTATTTGTCAATAGCCTGTCATGATTTTTCTAAAAAAACTGACTGGGAAGGGCAAAAATCTGCCATTGGACAGGCATGACATTTCGGTTTTCTTGCCTGACAGGTTTCCCGGCCGAACAAGACAATTCTATGACAAAAATCAGAAGATTCTTCTGGAGGAAGCAATGCCCGGAGATCTGTCTCTACTTTTTTAGGTTCTGTCTCTTGTGTCAGGCCAAGCCTTCCGGTAATGCGAATAAAATGCGTATCTGTCACAACGGCTGGCTGATGATAAACATCGCCTAATAATAAATTAGCTGTTTTTCTCCCGACTCCGGGGAGTGTCAGCAATTCCTGCATGGTATCAGGCAGAATGCCATGATAAACCGTCAGAAGCCGCTGACAGGCCTTTTTGATATTTTTGGCTTTATTATGATAAAATCCGCATGTTTTGATAGCTTGTTCCAATTCAGACAGATCTGCATCTGCAAACGCCTGCATGCTTGGAAACTGCTGAAATAATCCGGGTGTAACAAGATTAACACGGGCATCCGTACACTGTGCGGACAGGATCACCGCAATCATGAGCTGATAAGGTGCTTTATATGTCAGGGCACATTGTGCATCAGGATAATGATATTTCAGAATTTCTATAGCTTTATTTGTACGCTCTTGTTTAGTCATGCAGATTACCCCGGAATATTAGAAATAGCTTCTTCATTGACTGTGATTGTCCAAAGTGCTTCCTGTTCATCATACCAGGCATTCATGCGTTCTGATTGGAGTGCCTGATGGGCGGAAGATTTCCAAACGGGATCACCAGAGCCGGAAAAATACATCACATGAACGCCATAATTTGTTTCAACAAGGCCAGTATCTCCGGGCTGACGGGAAGCATCAAAGCACCAGTCATTGAAGGCTGTCACCATCTGGCCGACATAGACATTTTCATACAAGCCGCCTGTTGTCTGTGAGCCGGGATCTTCTGTCAGTTGACTGGCAAGCTCTGCAAAGCTATCTTCTGTTTTTTCACCAGCTTCCCATTGAGCAAGGGTATCTTGGGCGAGTTTCCAGCATTCTGCTAAAGCCTTTTCTTCTGCGGCAGCAACAGCATCTTCGTCGGCATCTTCCGCAAGTTCTTCTGTATGATTAGAAATTGAAAACAGAATATGACGGACATTAACTGTTTCTGTATCATCCCGGCTGGCGGCACGTGTGAGATAATAAACAGAATAGTTATTTGTGCCTTCTATCATTTTTTTATCATTGACATTGGCTGAAAATGCCCATTCTGCGAGCTCATTGCCTTCTGAATAGGGGAAACTGTCTGTTGAAATAGACGGATCAATATTAGCAATCTGTTCTTCTGTATATCCTTCATATTCCCGGAGAATATCACAGATCTGATTTTTGAAATCTTCCGCAGAAGTGGCATTTTCAAGTGCATCTGCAAATGCTTTTGCCTGTTCCTGCGTCATGCCGGGTTCTTCTGTCGGCAGGGTTTCTCCGTCTTCATCTGTAGGCGCAGTTGCATCCGGATCATCATAAGAAATAGTAAATCCAATTAATCCGCAAGTATCGAATGAATTTTTATTTTTCTGATAATACTCTTCACAGTCTGCATCTGTAATATTTAAATTATTCAGCACATTTTCAAAATAAGAAGAAGCGATAGCCCGCATTTCAATCATTTTCCGAAGGTCGTCTTTTGTTACAGATTCGCTATAGCCGGAAAGATCTCGTGAGGCTAGATCTTCATCTATGACTTTGTTTTCTTCTTCTGTGAGCGTATGGCCAGCGGCCTTGGCGGCTTCATTAATCACGAGTACCTGAGAAGCAGAAACTTGTGTCTGTGTCATAAAATAATCAAACCAGGACATTGATTCCCCTGCATCTTCCGGGAGCATCTGATCTTTCAGAGAAGCGGAAGCATCCACGTCGTAATAGCTTAAAGCAGAACCATACTGTGAAAGATAATCTCTGTAAAAGCATTCCATCACAGCCGGAGAGATGACAATATTTTCTGTACTGAGTGCAATACTGCTGTCTGTTGTAGTATTCATATTCTGTGTTTCCTGATTTTCCTGATTTTCTTCTTGTGTGATCTGTGTTTCTTCTGATGTAACAGGCGGATCTTGCTGCGATTCTGATTTTTTCCAGATATCAACACCAACGAAGCCAAGGCACATTAGAAGCGCAACCGAAGCCGCCCCAATCCCGGCTATTTTCAGTGTATTATTTTTCTTAGGCGGAGCAGGATCTTCTGATTGTTCCGGCTGTGCAGATTCATCATAATCGCCCAAAATGCCTTTATAATCTTCCGGCTGTTCGGGTGTCTGCTGATCTTTTGCCATGATGATCATTCCTTTCATGAATTAAAATTGTCCCATTTTATCCCTGTTGGGATAATCTATCTGATCTTCCAGAGCAGCCACACGGTTATAGAGAATATAAATTTTCTGTATAGAATTTTCCAGAAAATAATAATGCCAGATATATGGCGCAAATAACCCCAGTAAAAGCACACTCAGAAGTATCAGCCCTATTGTATGAAAATACAGACAAAAGCCCATTGTCAGGAAAAATGCCAGCCCTACTAAAATAACTACCTGAAAATGCACAGCTCTCTCATGCTGAATGAAACCGATCTGCACAAGAATCTCTTTTCGAAGTGCTGAAATATCTATCTTTTCCAGCTGTTCCGGAGAAGATAAAAGCTCTTCCAGCCATTGCAAATATACGGTAACATAATGCCTCATGCCTGAATCCTCCTTTCATAGGACAGTAAATTTATTATAGCACAGTTCTGTGATAATTTCAAGAAAATTCAGAAAAAAATTAAATCTGGTTTCAAAATTAAAATTATGTCAAAAAAAGATTGACATTTTCTCTAAGAAGTAGTATAATAAATACAGATTTTTGAAAGGCGTGATCATAATGAAATATCATATTGGTGTCATCAAAGGCGATGGCATCGGCTCAGAAATTGTTTCTCAGGCTATGAAAGTATTGGATCAGATCGCTGTAAAATATGGCCATGTGTTCCAGTATACACAGTTATTAATGGGCGGCTGTTCGATTGATGTCAATGGCGTTCCGCTCACAGATGAAACCATCCAGGCATGTAAAAATAGTGATGCTGTCTTAATGGGTTCAATTGGCGGAAATACAACAACATCCCCCTGGTATCAGCTCCCACCCGATCGCCGTCCGGAAGCGGGATTATTAAAACTCCGTAAATCTCTGGGATTATTTGCTAATTTAAGACCCTGTGTTCTGTATCCGGAACTCCGTGGCGCATGTACGCTCAGAGAAGATATCAGCAGTCAGGGCTTTGATATGCTAATCATGCGAGAACTCACCGGCGGCCTGTATTTCGGCGAACGCAGAACAGAAGAAGTCAATGGCGTAATGACAGCGGTTGATACTCTCAGCTATAATGAAAATGAAATCCGCCGGATTGCCGTCAAAGCATTTGAGGTTGCCATGAAACGCAGAAAAAAAGTCACAAGCGTGGATAAAGCAAATGTTCTCGATTCTTCTAGATTATGGAGAAAAGTTGTTAATGAAGTAGCTCAGAATTATCCAGAAGTCACCCTAGAACATGCCCTCGTTGACAGTACTGCTATGCAGATTGTAAAAAATCCTGCACAGTTCGATGTTATGGTAACAGAAAATATGTTTGGTGATATTCTCTCTGATGAGGCCGCTATGGTAACGGGTTCTCTTGGTATGCTCCCGTCAGCTAGTCTCAATGAAACAAAATTCGGCCTTTATGAGCCAAGCGGCGGCTCTGCTCCCGATATTGCCGGGAAAGATATTGCAAATCCGATTGCGGCAATCTTATCCGCTTCTATGCTTCTGAGATATTCTCTTGATTTGCAGACAGAAGCAGATGCAATTGAAAATGCTGTCAAGAAAGTATTACAAGATGGTTTCCGCACCGGAGATATTATGTCAGACGGCTGTAAGCAGGTAAAATGCTCTGAAATGGGTACGCTGATTACAGAACGTATATAAATTTTTATTTACATGAAAGAAGGATTTTTTATCATGGAAAAGAAAAATATTGACTGGGGCAATTTAGGCTTTGGCTATATGCCCACAGAAAAGCGTTATGTGTCTAATTATAAAAATGGCGCATGGGATGCAGGTGCTCTCACAGAAGACGCTACTATCACTATGAGTGAATGCGCTTGTGTGCTCCAGTATGCGCAGACAGTATTTGAAGGCCTGAAAGCTTATACTACAAAAGATGGGAAAATCGTGACATTCCGCCCCGATCTCAATGCTGAACGCCTGTTATCTTCTGCTGAACGTCTCGAAATGCCTGTATTCCCCAAAGATAGATTTATTGATGCTGTAGAACAGGTTGTCAAAGCCAATGCGGATTATGTTCCCCCCTATGGAAGCGGAGCGACTCTGTATTTAAGACCGTTCATGTTCGGAATTAATGCTGTAATCGGTGTAAAACCTGCTACAGAATATCAGTTCAGATTGTTCTGCACTCCGGTAGGCCCTTATTTCAAGGGCGGTGCGAAACCCATTACGATCCGTGTCAGTGATCTCGACAGAGCCGCACCTCATGGCACAGGTAATATCAAGGCTGGTCTGAATTATGCGATGTCTCTTCATACTCTGATGGATGCACACAGACAGGGGTTTGATGAAAATATGTTCCTTGATCCTGCTACCCATACCAAAGTAGAAGAAACTGGCGGTGCAAATTTCCTGTTTGTCACCAAAGATGGAAAAATCGTAACACCGAAATCAAATAGCATTCTGCCATCTATCACAAGACGCTCTTTAGTATATGTTGCTGAGCATTATCTTGGTCTGGAAGTGCAGGAGCGTGAAGTATTCTTTGATGAAGTAAAAGATTTTGCTGAATGTGGTCTCTGCGGAACAGCAGCCGTTATTTCTCCGGTAGGAAAGATTGTAAATCATGATGAAGAAATCTATTTCCCATCCGGTATGGAAAAAATGGGCGATACGATCCAGAAACTGTATGATACATTAACTGGTATTCAGATGGGCAGACTGG
>DJXD01000108.1 GCA_002449585.1 Ruminococcus sp. UBA7013 | reverse complement strand
GCCCTGTTTGAGTCGAGAATTAAGGAGGAT
The DNA here is from genome assembly GCA_002449585.1 of Ruminococcus sp. UBA7013. Taxonomy (GTDB): domain Bacteria; phylum Bacillota; class Clostridia; order Oscillospirales; family Ruminococcaceae; genus UBA3855. The sequence goes on along the minus strand of DJXD01000108.1, from coordinate 7,582 downwards.
TAACTATGTTTGAACCGAATAAGCCGAGATATTTAACCCGTGGTGTAGATGCAGAAATTCCGCTTGAAATTCAGATTTTCTTATGGAATACAATTGATGCTATGCCTGAACCTAAAGACTATTTACAAGTTTTCCGTTTGAGCGATGTGAACGGATTGCAGGTCATTGAACATTCAGCAGAACAGCCAGAATATCAGATGCAGTACATTCTTACCCAAATTGAAAAGCCTGTGATTGCTAAAATTTACTGCATTGACAGTGAGGAATACTGCACAATGTTACTTGCGGAAGAGTATTAACACCGAAAAGAAGCCGTATTTTATGCGGCTTTTTTTTGATTTCATGTATTGACATACGGCAATTTATCAGCTATAATAGTAATAGCAAGGGGGCGTGAAAATGGGAAAATTGGATGAGGCAAGAAGTATTGTCAAGCGTTATGTTCTTTTTTTCTTGATACAAAATAGAGCATATATCAATATTCGGAAAATTGACCTGTATACAAATCAGATTGTGTTTGAGCTCTTGAAAGAGATTTATGTAGAGGATTCTGAGAAAAAAATGTCACTTTATGAAATGAGTGGACGGGAGGGAAATGAAGATAAACAGAGAAAACATGCGAGGACAATGCATTATTCTAATTATTATCGTCAACAACTGGCTGAAAAGCTTGAAGAAAATTACAATTTCACTTCTCCAAAACTTGAAATCCCAGATATGAGTGAATGGGATAATCGCCGTATTGGGTATCAGTTGAGCAGTTATGATGCGGAGCAAATAGAGGCTATGGAAAATTTGACACTATTGAAAAATATAGCAAACAGGCGAATTACTGATGTGAACAAAATCCCGAATATTGAATTAAAAGATGAATATGACAAGTTTGAGCGATACTTTAAGAAAAAGTTTTACAATTGTAAAGATGATGATGCTTTTGTTCGGTGCAGTATATTTCTGTTCACAACAGAATTGAAATATCATGTAATGTCGGTTTATATGCTTGCGAATAAATTAAGTGCATATCAAAATAACAGGTCAAAAAATAAATTCTCTGATGATTATCTAACTGATATGTGTTGTTTTAATGGCGTAATTAATTTTCATGATGGTAAAACACAATATCTGAAAGAAAATAGCCTGATATTACTAAAAATGGAAATTATAAGAAATCTTACTCCTGACAATTTAACGGAAAGCAAAGAAACATATATTAGTGATTTGATTTTGTGTACAAAAGTGAAACAAATGGTAGCTGGTGTGTCCAAGGTCATAGAAAATATACGGGAATCTACAGATGAAGAAAGACGGTATTTTATTGAGGATTATTACCCTATTTACACGATTTTAGACGCAAAGCTGACGTGGGAACACAAAAAGGGAAAGTATGTGCGTGACCTGTATGCATCACTGATACGAAAAATAGAACCGCCAAAAATTAGATAATTTTACTTAAAAGAGTTGCTCAATAGAGGCAATTCTTTTTTTATGTCAAAATTTCTGAAAATCTGTTCTATAAAAAATTTGCTAAAGGTGGTAGAATATATTCAGATGATAAAAATCATCCTCGTAGCTTGACAATTGAATAGTGACACAAAATTATAATTTACCGCATTTCTCATTAAGAAAGGAAAGATTTATTATGGCAAAAATTATTAAAAAAGCAAATTATCAGACTGTCGCATTTGGCTCTAAGGATTATTCTGACCTTTCTGGATTCACAGAGGTATCTGCTGAGGCAAGTAAAAAGGGCGAAATCGGTATCACTGATTCAGATGGTTCAAAAAGAGTCAGAATCGGTAAGAACCTCTTTTCTGCACTCGGAGAACCAAAAGCTGTGAAGGTACTTATGTCCAGCACAGAGGTTGCCTTTAGAGCTGTTCCCGAAGGTACTGTCGGAGCTTATGATGTCTGCAAAGGTGCAGTCATCTACTCGACAGATCTCGCTGACAGAATTATTGCACTCGTACCGGATGTAGAATTCAAAGAAAATACTACCACCAGATGTGGCAGCATTAGGCAAGTTCAGACCAACGAAGATGAGTCTGCAACGGTAATTCTTAGCTTCAATTGAAGTGCCTGATAGTTTGTTCGTGGTGTGCTGATAGATACGTCAGCACACCGAAAAATCTCAATTTTACTTTAAACGGAGGAAAATAATTATGGCTGATAAATTCATTGAAATTACTAATGAAAAAACTTCTGAAAAGGTAAGCGACACAAAGGGCAGAAGACTTGAAATCAAAAACTCGACATTCAATCTCGAGGATGGTTCATATAAAGGAACAATTATCAAGGCTTACTGGTACAAAACTGCTAATGAAAAAGAAATGGTCAGAATAATAATAAAACTCGAAGACGGAACTAAATTTTTAACCAATGTCAATGGCGACTGGATTGAGGATTATCCTTTCTCCCAGCTTATTTCTCAAACTAATGCCGAACGTGTCGAGGATTTTGAGGGCTCAAACGTTAAATTTGATGTCTGCAACAAAAAGGGCGATACCCTCACTTTTACCAACATTAGAAAGATTAGTCTCGATGAATAATTGAATACGCCGTAACCCCATTTTCAGGGGTTACGGCAATATTTTTGAAGAAAGGCGGTTGATATTTATGGGTTTACGCAAACCATCCAATATTCCAAAGCTTGAAGAAATTTTATCCGAAGAAACATCACCCGAAAATGAAATTAGACAGATATTGGAAAGTGTCGAGGCATTCGGCACTGAAAAAGTGGATAAAAATATTCTGCAACAATTGACACAGACAGAAACCTATTATCCTGTTATTCCGGTTCAGGATAAATGCCTGTTATTAGCTGTAATTTCCAAAAGTTTCAAAGGGCTTGTCTGGCTTTCCAACTGGTTTGAGGTGGATTCCGCATATAGAAACAAGAATGATGTATATCGTGTGAGATTTAAAATCAATGACAGAATTATTGAGGTCGATTATGATACTCTTTACCCCAAAGATATTATAAAATTATCGAAATATGGGCTTATTATCAATTTCGATTATGCCAATTATTTAAGCAAATATATTTTCAGAATTCTTGCAAAGCTTGATGTTCAGGAACAATCTAACAGCATGGGGTTCATAATGCAAGACGGAATATCGAAATTTAGGGCATATGATGAAGAACCGCAGATACTGCAATATACACCAAACGTGGAATTGTCGGGGTATGTAGAGGGGCTTAATAGTTTGCTCACGAATACGGCGGTGATGTTCGCATTGTGCTGTAGCTGTGCATCAATGTTTCTGGCGTATCTTGGCATGAAATGCAGTATTCCGCTGATGTCGTTCATTATTTCGTTCTACGGAAAAACAACTACAGGCAAAAGTACCGCACAAGCTCTTATGACTTCCGTGTTCACAAATCCAAATGATAAAAAACTGTATATTCCGTTTTTTGGCACACTGAATGCGATTGTGAAAAATTTTTCCTGCAAATTCGGGATTCCGCAGTTATTTGATGAAGCAACAGTTTCATCAGGCTTGAATATGGAGAATTTGCTGTACACGATTACCCTTGAACAGGATAAAAGCAGATGCAACACAAACGCTGATTTGAGGCAAGCGGACACATGGAAACTGATTGCAATTACTTCTTCCGAAAACAGACTACTTTCTGACAGCCAGATGCACAACAAGGGGCTTGATGCTCGCCTATTGAGCTTTGAACTAAAATTCACTGATAACCGTCAGCATAGCGATAATATTCATGAATTCTGCAATAAAAATTATGGTGTACTTGGTAAGGCGTTATCAGAGTATTTGCTGTCCGCAGACCCTGAAACGATTGTCGGATTATATGAAGAATGCAGAGAATCCATAAGGCACAGCCTTGATGAAGCAGAATATTTTGACCTTACGGAAAGACTTGTGAATGAATATGCATTGATACTTTTATCGGCAAAAGTTCTTACTGATTTCGGTGTTTGCATTGACATAAAGGGCATAACAGACATTATGACAAAGAACCACGGCGAAATTCAGGAAAGGACTGATATAGCCGAAAAGTATTATCAGCATCTTCTATCGTATGTGATTATGCACCCTTATGCGGAGGGCGTTAAAAAAGACGAAAGTAATCATACTATTGCATTGATTGATGAACTTTTCGTGAGAATCCTTGAAAATTATGGTGCTTCCAATGTTGGCTTAGTAGTGAAAGAATTGGATGCTGCCGGATATATTTTCAGACGTAAGAAAAATTCAATAAAAAACAGATTACGCTTCGGTAACTCGCTTATGAACTGCTATGAAATAATTTTGCCGGAGGATGATTTGGCATCAGATGAAGGCTGTATGAGTTTGGAATATATACTTACGCATTTTGAGGGGTTGGATGAATCATGATAGTGAAAGAGTTTGAATTCAAGAGAGATTTCCTCAAACACACAAACTATAAAAACGGCTACCATGTCTACACGGGCATGGAAACCGTTTCGGATAAAGCAGGTGATGAACTTCCAGAAAGTGTCATAAAACTGCTTTATAGAATTTACACCGAATCAGCAATTGGATGTCAAGAAATGGAAAATTTAGAAAGGATAGACCAAAATGATTGATAATAATATAATATATGCTTATACGTATAAGAGAATCAGCTCTTTTAATCAAGTAGGCAATAACAGTTTTAACGCACAGGATGATGCAAACAGAAAAACGGCAAAAGAACACAATATGAAAATTGTTGGCGAATACAAAGATGTTGCGAAAAGTGGCACATCCGTGAAAAACAGAGACGGCTATCTGAAAATGATGAGTGACCTTGAAAAGCATCCGGAAGTCAAATATATTCTGGTACACAACCTTGACCGCCTTCATAGAAATGCCCGTGAGCAGCTCAACATGATTTACGAGTTAAAGGCAAGGGGTATCGGAATATTAACGGCATCTGGACTTGATACAATGAATGAAGATTGTATGTCGGAAATACTTGATGAAGCGGCTACGGCTGAAAAATATTCACGCAGATTAAGCAAGGAAACCCTGAAAGGCTTGAAAGTTAATGCTGAAAAAATGCTCCATAATGGAGGTATTCCGCCTTATGGGTACGTAGTCGGTGCAGATAGAAAACTTCACATTGATGAGGCGAAAGAACCAGCAGTAAAAAAGATGTTCGAGATGTATGCTTCCGGTATGAGCTATAATAAAATAATCGAATGGCTTGATAATAATGGCTATAAGACCACCAGAGGCGAATCATTCGGCATGACTTCCATCAAAAGCATACTCGAAAATGAAAAATATTGCGGTGTATATTTCTGGAATAAAAGGGCTGGTAAGGATTTCAGAGGCGTTCGCAACAATCACAAATTGAAGGAAGACTATTATCGTGTACCTGATGCAGTTCCTGCTATCGTCAGTGAGGAATTGTTCAGCAAGGTACAGGACAGACTAAGGGACAACAAAAATAAAATCAGAAACCACAACGGCAAAAACTTTTACCCCATGAATGGGAAGATTTTCTGCAAAAAATGCGGAATGCCACTCAAAGGAAAAGTCCAGTACAGCAGAACCAATAAAAACAACGAACCCGTTAAGCAATATAGATTCAGTTGTGATTGCCAGACTGTCAAAACTGTCAACGAAAAGTACCTTGATGATATGATAGTCTACGGTTTAAGAGAATGTATCTTCTCCCCTGCTAACATCGACGAACTGCTACAAAAGCTTAACGGGTACAGTGAGTCACAGAACAAGGAAATAGACCTCCAGATAAGGCTTCTGGAGGCTGAAAAAGCGGATATTGACAAAAGACGTAAGAACCTGATAGCAGTAATTGAAAAAGGCAATAGCCTTGATTCGATTGTTGAACAGATAAAGAAAATGGAAGAACAGATTGATAAAATCAACAGCAGAATCAGCCAATATGAGGCTTCTAAGAAAACATTCACTTTGGATGACCTAAAATTCATCAAGGACAAATTTACAGATTATGTCAGAGAAGAATGCAACGAAGATGTAATTACATTTCTTGATGATACTATAGATAAAATTCAAGTCGATGATGTGATTGATGTGAAACTGAAAAAGAACATCAAAGTAGACCATGATACAAAAAAGATTTTCGGTTGATAACGCAAGGGAGCAGTTACCCTGTAGCTGTAACTGCTCCCTAATATTCTATAATAAGATAAGGAGTTTTTATTATGAAAATGATAACAATTGATATTGAAACCGCATCTGATGAAAATATCAATGTGTGCGGTGTTTACAGATATGCAGAATCCGAATATTTCGATTTATTGCTTGTTTCCTATTCAATCGATAATGGTGCAGTAGCGACCTGTGACATTGCAAATGGCGATAAATTGCCAGATGATGTACTGAATGCCCTGATAGACAAGACAGTCATTAAAAAGGCGTTTAACGTAAATTTTGAGCGTGTCTGCCTATCTATATACCTTCGCAGAAACTACCCCGAATTACTTGGCTTTGAAGATGTTGTCGGCAATTATATTGACCCTGAATCATGGCAATGCGATATGATACACGGCAGATACCTTGGCATGATGTCCTCACTCGAAGATATGGGAAAACTGCTCAGATTGAAGGAAAAGAAAATTTCAGAGGGCAAAGACCTGATTAAATATTTCTGCACGCTTCATCAGGATAAACATGGGAATTTGCTATTCCATGATAAATCTGATAGCCCCAAAGATTGGAAGAAATTTATCGAATACAACAGACGTGATGTAGAAGTCGAGCTGAAAATACAGCACTATCTTTCTGAAATTCCTGCTCCTGATTTTATCTGGGAGGAGTTCTATATCGACCAGAGAATTAACGACAGAGGCATTTTGATAGATACTGAATATGCTGTTAAGGCTGTTGAGCTTGATATTAAAGTCAAGAAAGAGCTTTTTCCGAAATTAGTAGAATTGACAAATCTTGACAACCCCAATTCACCTTCACAAATGAAAGACTGGCTTGCGCATCATGACATTGAGTCTGATTCCCTTGATAAGAAGTCAGTACAAAAAATACTGGAAACAGCTCCTGACGATTTGAGAGAAGTTCTTGTACTCTATCAGCAACTTTCTAAATCGTCTGTGAAAAAGTATGATACAATGCTTCATGCTGTTTGTGAGGATGGCAGAGCCAGAGGAATGTTTAGCTTCTATGGTGCTAACAGAACTGGCAGATTTGCCGGAAGACTGATTCAGCTACAGAATCTACCCCAAAACCATCTTGACAATCTTGCAGAACTGAAAGGACTTATCAAGTCAGGTGATTTTGATACTATCATAAATAATTATGATGATGTTTCTGATGTATTGTCACAATTGATAAGAACTGCTTTTATCCCACCAGAAGGAAAGAAATTTATTGTTGCAGATTTTTCGGCTATTGAAGCAAGAGTTCTTTCATGGCTTGCTGATGAGAAATGGAGATTACAGGCTTTCGCTAATGGTGAAGATATTTATTGTGCATCAGCTTCTAAGATGTTTGGCGTTCCAGTGGAGAAAAACGGCATCAATGGACATTTGAGACAGAAAGGTAAAATTGCAGAATTGGCTTGTGGCTATGGTGGTTCTATTGGGGCTATCAAGGCTATGGGCGGTACAGA
>DJXD01000071.1 GCA_002449585.1 Ruminococcus sp. UBA7013 | reverse complement strand
ATACTATTTCCAATTTCGCTGTAAGTAAGATTGGAAGGCGTTTGCATCTCACCAGCAGAAGCCTTTACTGTTGTACCAAGTGTAGATACTGCACATACCATTGCAATCATACCAGAAATTAATTTTTTCATGTTTGTGTTCTCCTTTCGGTTGATGTATTTATTCTATACCATCACTCTTACATGAAAAATTGATTTATATTAACCGAACATTAAAATTTTAACCGGTTGTCTGATGACACGCCTCCATTTTTCAAGTGGGATTTCTCAGGCATCTAACAGATAAATTTCGATACAGTTTGGAAGATGCTACAGAAGTGTTGGCGAGAACGTCGGCACAGCGTGGGACATAGATAAGAAGTTTGAATAAATATCCTCATAACTTAAATCAAATGTTGTTTTATTACATTAAATCGTTAAAGTGAAATCAAACAAAAAATAGCTGATGCGGTATCAATTTCCACACCAGCTTTCTTTTATTCACCGAGAATTTCCATCATCAGCAATGCTCCGTCTTTGAAACCCTGAATGTACAGGGTCTCATTATCTTTCGCTGCATCTTCACTTTGCATATCGCTTAAATCTCTGTACATCTGAACCTGTTCCGGTGTCAGAGTTTTTTCAAACTCTGCCGAGAGTTTCATCCACTCCTGTATGCATGAGTCAGCGTGTCCCGGTTTTTTCTCTGACGGGCTGATTTTTCCATGATATAATTCTTTCAGCATGGCGGTACACCTCCCTTCGGTGTACTATCATACCATAAATATCATAAAATAGCCATTACTATAACCAACAAAGATAATGCAGATTACTTGTGCAAATTATGCATCATACTTTATTTGTTAAGTGCTTTACCAAGCTGAAGATAAAGTTCTGCCTTGTCATCGGACAGAGTTCGATATTGTTCTACCAGTTCTCTTTCTTTATCCGTCAGTACAGAAATTTTACCATCTTCATTGAAAAATTCTGACATTGAAATGCCAAGAGGAACAATCAGTCTCTGTAACGTATCAATTGTCGGCTGATTTCTGCCATTTTCCAAATCACTGATATGTCCCTGTGAGATGCCTGTTTCCTGTGCCAGCTTATAAATGCTTATTTTCTTGGATTTTCTGAAATATTTCAGTCTTTCATTCAATTCCATCATTCTGCCTCCCATGTTTAGAATACTACTCTCTATTATAAACTTTCTTTTCAGAAATTTTAATCTAAAACTTCCGAACTATTTACTTATTTATAAAGATATGGTATAATAAAAGAAAAGGGAGCTTACAGCCCATGAAATGAACTGCTGCTCCGCAATCTTACAAAGAGGTGTATTAAGAAATGAACATTTATACCGTGAGCCTGTTCGGACACAGAAGTCTCCTGAATCCGCTTTCAGCAGAGGCAAATCTGGAACGTGAAGTTTACAAAATTCTGAAAAGTCACAGTTATGTGAATTTTCTGATTGGACGCACAGGAGAATTTGACCTGATGGCAGCTCTCACAATCCGCAGAGTAATGAAAACTTACAGCCGCATCAACGGCACGCTGACTTTGGTTCTGCCTTATCAGAACAGCAATGTAGAAAATCATAAGGACAGCTTTCTGAACCTGTATGATGAAATCGAAATCTGCCGGTGTTCCTCAGATGCTTATTACAAATCCGCTTTTCAGGCTCGTAATCAGAATATGATTGACCGTTCCAATTTAGTGCTTTGCTGTATTGAGCATCAATCCGGAGGAGCATACCAAACAATTCAGTATGCTCAAAAACAAAAATGCCAGATTATCAATCTGGCACAAAGATAGGTATTTTTATTTGTAGCGGAGAAGAGAGGATTTGAACCTCCGGTACGGGAATGCCGTACAGCAGTTTAGCAAACTGTCGCTTTCAGCCACTCAGCCACTTCTCCATGATGAAATGTATGTGATGGGAGTGGCTGGACTCGAACCAGCGAAAACCGAAGTCGCCTGATTTACAGTCAGGTGCAATTGCCGCTATGCGACACTCCCATTTAAATATTTTATAATTTCCGTTGGAAGAATCGAACTTCCATTCTCGGCTTCAAAGACCGCTGTCCTGCCATTAAACGAAACGGAATTGTTTTAGTGCCTCCGGCAAGAGTTGAACTTGCGACGCCAGGTTCTTCAGACCTGCGCTCTACCATCTGAGCTACGAAGGCATATGATTTCCGCTGAGAGAATCGAACTCCCATTACCTGTGCCAGAAACAGGCGTCCTGCCTTTAGACGAAACGGAATGGTGACGGATACGAGACTCGAACTCGTATTACATCCTTGAAAGGGATGTGTCCTGTACCTGTTAGACGAATCCGCCATTGCTACCACTTATATTAAGTGAAGTTTTCAGTTGAGAATAATAATCTGGTCAATTGTCACATCCAGCATATGTGCCAGAATCACCATATTGTCAATTGAGGGCATGGTATCACCACGCAGCCATTTGAACACTGCCTGCGGTGTGTTGAATCCGCAGCCGTTTTGAATATCCACAATTTTAAGCCCTTTTGCCTTGATGAGATTTTTGATGTTTGCACCGGTTGCTGTCATGTTAATCGTAGGAGCAGCTCCTGTCATAGAGAATAACCACCTTTCTGGATAGATAATAAAAGAAAACCGTCCGTGCCAGCTTTGTACTGCACACAGACGGTGTTGTTCTATCAGAAGATGGTTCACAATGAATCACTTTCTTCACCGAATCCGGTGAACTGAACAAGCACTTGTACGTCTTTGGTACAGCACAGCGGAGCTTTCCTCCTGATACTGGAAAAAGCTAAACTGCTGATATTCAAAGACATACTGACTACTATTCAGCTTTGCATTGTTCATGATAGCGTTCATCGTTTTCACCCTTTCATATACTTACTTTCATTATACTTTCATTAGTTAGAATCTTGTGAGGGAGTGTCTCCCTTTGATGTTTCTATTATAGCACAGGATTGAGAGAATGTCAAGTAAACCTGTAGTATAGTTTTTTATTTCATCGGTTTGGCAGAGCATATCAAGCTGTCAGACAAGCACAGCAAAAATAATATCAGATTATCAGCATCATTCTATTCTCATATTTTTAGCACGTTAAACCACTAAATCGCCACGCTCAAAAAAGAGTGGCAGAGGGTGTTTATTTCCTCTGCCACTAAGTTACAAGTCGTACACAGGTGTACAAAGACCTACACAGTATTACACAGTTGCATACAGTATCATACAGTCACACACAATTGTGCCTTACTGTGAATTTTTTGATGCGAGATTAGTAAATCGGTGTCTAATTTACTCCAGCTTACTCCAATGTACTCTATGAAGCTGCTTAAACTTTATAGTAGTTTGCAATTATAAAATAATTTATCGGTTTAAATTCATAAATCGCCGCCGCTATCCCAGCGACCGCTTGGAGGGTATTTTCCTCTTTGCGGTCGCTGAAAATTTTATCAATTAATTATTTGATATAATCCCCTAAAAGTTTTGCATTAGTATAAACCAGTTCACCTGTTGCATTCTTACCAACAATACTGTCACTAACAGTTTCATTAGTAGTTGTTCTGATAAGCATCTCTGCCGAAATAGATACTTTGTAATTAGCATACATCAAACCTCGACTTTCAAACGATGGAATGGAACTTCCGCTTTCATCAACAGACGAGTCAGAACCTGTATACACATCAAAACTGATAGGAAGTTTCATATAATTACTTGTAGCAGGTGTATTTTCATCAAGAGCAATGACATTTGTACGTGGAACAATGAAAGTATAGGATATTGTATTTCCATTTTCAACTGTTTCAGTCTTTTCGACACCTTCTAAATTCATCTGCACATTGTAAAGATATTTTTTTATATTATCAACGACTTGATATTCACTATAATTAAATGTATCTTTTTGTTTCTTTTGCTGCAATGTTAACGTAAATTTTACATAATTTGCTTCTGCAACTTGTGATGCAATTGGTCTGACATCAAAATCTGCTGCTGTATTAATATGCACTTTTCCTGTGTTGTCAGGTAAATCATTTGCATTGATTCCCAATTGCCCAAATTGACTGCCATCTGATGCATAAGCATAATAATTCAGCAATGGGTCTTCCTGAGAAATAATATAGTAATGGTAATTATTTCCATTTTCAGCAAGCCCTGCTAATTCTTGATTTTTACTAAGTGCTGTTTTTCCTGATTCAAATCCAAGGTTAGAATACGCGGAAACTTCTGCATATTTATTTTGGTCATCACTTGGATTTCCTGTATGTGACGGAAATTGTGCTTTTTGTTGTGCAGGCAGTTCGTATTGAACCAAAACATCTGCCTGAATTGTTGCAGTATTACCATTATTGATGTAAGTACCAAGCGGAGCATTTGATGCAACTTCTACATAGTCCATACCAACAGAAGCATAAGAATTTGTGGCATTAGCTTGAAAAGTTTGTGGTGTAATGCTTTCATTACTGGAGCTAATTGTAATGTTTGCAGTAGCAGTCGGAGAACCTTGTATTGCTCGTGTATGTTCATTGCTGTCATTTTTAGTAAGATAAACAAGAAAACTTTGGTAGATGGAAATTGTGGTCAGCTGTGTGCCAAGCAAGCTGTTTGCGTTGTTTGTCAAACTGATATCTGCATTGAGAGAAACTTTTACACTGTTATTGACACTGTTAATTTCTTCAGGATTAATACTGGACGTTGAATTCACTTTCAATGTTTGATAAGTTACATTGTTCTGATTAAACAAATTTGCAAACAAAACTTGTTTCATCTGTGACTCAACATATTTTGTAGGAGAAAGACCATTTGTTGGCACTAAACGTCCAGAACCAACTGTGAAATAATGAATTGCTTCATCATAAAGTAAACGTGTATCGATATTCTCAGGTTCAGTACTTTCACCAGTTTCATTACTTGTGGAGGCTGTTCTATAATTTTCCTTGTTGGTAAAAATAGATAAATAATATCGCTCTTCTAATTCAATAGTGGTATCATCACTTGTCGGATGAGTAGCAGCATCTTTGTTTTCCATACTGTCTACAACGGTTAAGTGATATTTTGTACCGCTGTCATTATTAGCAAGTCGGAATTTTGTTTTTGTTCCATTTAAGTAGGCTTCTACTGTAGCAGGTTTATCTGTACCATCTCTTTCTTCATTGTATTCCAAATATTCTCCACTACCGCTTTGAGCGGCTGTAATGTAAATTAGGTCATTGATTTGGATTGGCTCAAAATTGGTGAATTGAGAAAGATTTAAAGTATGATTGCTATAAGCTGTTCCCATTGTAGAATAATAAGCCTTTCCTTTTCGGTTGGCATCTACAAGAATCAGTTTTGTTTCAGCTGGCAGTTCTTTAATTACAGTATTATTGGTTACTGGTGTCATTTCCAAAGACTTATTATAATTACTCAGGAAATTTTCACCATAATTCAAAGCGTCCTGCCATTCTTTTTTTGTTCTTTGATAGGTGTACTTGAAATACAATGTGCCTGGAGAACCGATATTTTCTGCTAAAATACCACTTGTAAAACGGTTATTTGTCTGATACCAGCTCGGTTCATATGGTGTCCCTGAACCAGTTGCAAGCTCAAATTTGTATTTCAGCATCTTCTTAGTAAGAACAGGAACATATACATGATATGCTGCTTTACTGGTAGAAGTAGGGTCAAAGAACGTAATATCAATTAAGCTGAATGTTGGCTTAGTAGTATCAACAGTATCGACATCATCACCACCTGCCATGTAAAACTGTTTATTTGTTGTATCTCGTTTCAGATGAACATCTGTTGTATTTTTCTCAAATTTTTTTGTAGTCTTATTATATTCCATCCTGTAGATGTCTACTTTATAAACGCTATTCAAATCACTGCCGAAATCATAATTAGTATTTGTAATAAGCTGTAAATAGCTATTAATCAAGTTATCAGAAGTATCATGATTCAAGGATTCTAACAGCAGAACAGCGAAATTATTTGTAAGGTTTGCATCAGTAAATTCGGCATTGAAATCAGAAAGTGCATTGGTGAAATTTGTCTGCAAGGGAGATACTGTATAAGCATAATTGGGCTTTTCCGTTCCAGTTTTCTGCATATCAGTCAGAATTGTTTTAATCGGGAGAGAATTTGCATTGACAGCCATGCCATCACCAGTGAGTTCGTTTGCAGGAGTATCGGCGGAATCAATAGTAACTCTTGGATTGACTGTTGCATAAGGAGATTTTACATCTACCATAGAAACAGCTACATCATTGAATTTTGGTGCGCTTCCTGTTCCAGCTGTGCTTGCTGTTGGGAGATTCGTGCCTTTGTAGTCGGAGAAGATGATGTATTTGGAATTTTGAGCATCGGCAGTTGGATTAGTTGTAGTGTTATTTATGAATTTGTTTGTTGGTAAATTCCCTTGCAGTGACAGACCAATAATCTTATAACTTGATGGTGTACCGACACCAATAAAGTTTCCCTTGTAGAATCCTTTAATATCGAGTGTGTTGTTAATGCTTATGTTACGTAATACAACATTATAACCTTTAATTGTTCGCTTGCCATCTTCCACCCTACCAATAATTCCGCCTACTGCAAAAGTGCTTTCAGCTGCTGAATTAAGTTGTTCAAAATTGCAGTTAGCGATCAATACATTTTTCATATCTAAATCAGAACATAGTGAACCAGCAACTCCGCCCATTGTATTGGCAGAACCCTCTTTTTGGTTATTCTTTTGAAGTTTGTAATTTTTAATTGTGACATCTGTAAGAGAAACTTTTGCTTGAGAATATCCAATAACTCCACCAACAGCCTCCTTTCCGGTACACTTGAGATACGCCGTATTGCCTCCATCAATTGTAACATTAGTTGCTGTAAGCGTTTGACCACCAAGCGTGCCACCTGCCAATCCGCCGACTCTGTTAGCAGTTCCAAGTGCAGACACTTGATTTACAGTACAGTTTTGAATAGTGATAGCACCATTACTCATACCAAGAATACCGCCTACATAAGAACTATCATCGCTTCCGAGATTATCATACTGAACTAATCCGCCTTCAACAGAAGACAGGTTAATATTTTCAATCGTGATAGCAGAACTCATTCCGACAAGTCCACCGACACCTGAATGTCGTCCTGTTTTTGAAGCATTATTTGAATATCCTTTTGCTTCCTCAGTTATAGCATTGATCGTTACAGCAGTACCTCCTGCTGCACCGCTTATTCTTGAATTGTCACTTGCATATCCAATCAGGCCGCCGACACTGCTTCTTCCAAAGGAACTAACATTTGTAGCAGGGCAAGCAGAAAGCGTAACATTTGAAGCATTGCCTATAAGCCCGCCTGAATGTTTCCCTGAGTGAACAGAAGCAGCATTCAAAAAAACATTTGATAATGTTACCTTATAATCTTTACTGGTATCAGGCTTTGTTCCGGCAAACATACCTGCGGATAATCTCTTGCTATATGTAATTGTTAAGGCATACTCTGGATTATAATTGTTACCGCCACTATCAGGATTATTATTATTCACCTCTCCTGTGTCTTTATCCACATAATCAGAATAAACCGTACCGGTCAGGGTTAGATTTTCAACAGTTACGTTATCTTGTGAAGGTGAAAACAGATTAAATAAACCAAATCCGTTTTCTGTTGTGGAATAATTTTCCTGTGTTTGCGGGAATTTACCAGCATCGTTCTTACCTAAAAATTCATGCCGATATCCAAGATGCTTCATATCAAGGTTTATTGATGTTGAATTACCTGTTATTCCACTAACTTTTATATTACAGCTATCATTTATACCTGATATTGCAGACCCGGTATCAAATCCGTTAAATCCTCCGATACCACGATAACCCTTATCGAGAGTCCATGTGCCGCCTCCCATTGTAATAGCATAGCCTGTTGTTGTATTCAGCCATGTTGTCTGATTGGTAGTATACTTATACATGAGGTATGGAGCAACTGCACCTGTTTCAGCTCCTGCTGTGAAAATAACTTTATCTGCATCACAGATGGTTGCAGATGTTTTTGTATTCAGACAGCCAACATCATCATACTGTCCGAGATGGCGTGATTTGTTGTTTGAGCCAATATAAAGACCAAGATCGGTTGTAGTTGTAGTATTGTTTTGCGTCTTCGTCGCTTGCATCGTGCCGCTGTTCACCAGAAGCGAAAGCACAAACCATGACTGTGCATCATTTGCTGTGATAGAATTGCTTGTAATTGTCAGTTTATTAGTATCTGTAGAATCCAGATGAGAAATATAGTAATTTTTGTCGCCATTATCAAGAGAATCACAGTCTTCACAGACAGCATAACCATTCAGCACTCTTCCAATAATCGGATTACGGTAGAGATATTTTTTATTTGCATCTGTCTTATAATCTGCAATACCTGTTTTATTCGTGACAGTATCCATATTTCGGAAAAACAGACCGCCATTGAAGACAACCCCGACATAACCACCAACAGGAATTGTGTGTTCATAAGTACTGGTGGCATTGGTAGGCACACTCATTGTAACCCCGACATGGTCAATGATATTATCACCGCCCATAATTTTGTTGATAATACCGCCATATGCTTTACAGCCACCGTTATACAGAAATTCAGCCTTTTCCGTTTGAGTACCAAGCGTAAATGCTCCTTTTGCAAATTCAAGATTCTTGATAACGCAACCGTTGCTGTTTTCCACAAATGGAACACCGTTTGTCAAAGTAATTGTGGGATAGACAGGAGTTTCAGTTGTACCACTATTTTTTCCCACAATTACACCACGAAATGCATAGTTATAATTATCAGTTTCAGCTGTTCCAGCACCCAAGCCGGAAAAATCACTTGGTAATGTAATATTTCCATCAATCAGATAATAAGCCCCTGCAAGATATTTGCGGACATCATTTCTATTCCAAGTCTTGCTTCCGCTTGCAAATTGCGGAGTGGAAGCATTATTCAACTGAAATGTTTTGTGTTCTGAAGTATCATCATCTGTAGCAGGGTCACACCATTGCAGATTACCTGTGATACTATCTGTGGGCAGATTGATTTTAAAAGTTGTATCAGTAAAGTTTTGGTTTCCAATAAGACTTGCAACTGCATAAAGCTGTTTTCCGTCAGATATTACATAAGGGTCATTATAAGTGCCACACCCCTGTGTCAGGTCAGCAACAGGCATATTGACACGCAACTCATGGATATTATCACCTTTGGTACTTCCGATATTATATACATAGGGATAGAAATTCGTTGCAAACTGACCGTATTTATTAGAATAATCCGCAACATTATTTGTCTTGCTGAATTTTGCATTTTTATTGGTGGGATGAGTAAAGAGATTTTCAAAGTAGCCGAAATAATAAAGCTGTTCGCTGATAGTATTGTCATCAGTGTTGTCAACAGTATTATCAATTTCTGCACCATAAGTAACAAGATGCGGATTTGATGTATTTTCGGTATTTGTCCAGTCTTCCTCCCAGCGATAATTATAGACTCCTTTGGAATCTGTGCCGCTATACATATAGTGTTCCAATAAGCTGGAATGGCTGAATATAGAACGATGAGAACCATAAACGCTGTTAAAATCCGTTGAAATGGCATCAGCTGTTTTTCTTGCATCGAGTGCAATACTTGAAAATTCAAGGTTCATGTTACTGTCTGAATAATCTGAATCACCAACTTCACCAATCAGGCTTGATGCTGCATACCAATTATTCGCTACAGAGTTACCCGTTTCAGGGTCAATCACTGTAGCCACAGTTTTATCCAAATAATTAGAAGAACGAACATTTTTTATATCCAGGGAAGTATTTTTTCTGATTTTGTTAATTATCATAGGAGCATAGCCACTTGAACCACCATTAATATATGCTCCATTAAGGGCAATACCAGAAGCAGAAAATTTAGAGCTTGTTCCGGCATCTCCGCCTAACTGTCCGCTGATAATAAAACCAGAACCGCTGTTATACATACCAACATTACCAGAAACAGTGACATTTCCAATTGAAACAGTATTTGCACCAGCATTCCGGAACATACCACAATGCATCATATAATGTTGATTATCTAAATTGACGGTGCTTCGGACAGTGCCGTCAGAATTGCCTGTGCCTGCTTCTCCGTCCTCAATTTCTTTATTGTAGAATTTTATAGAAAAATTCTTGCCACTGTACGGAAAAGAACCGTCATAATCAATTGTATAATAGGAAAGTCCATTCATATCAAGACTGAAAGTTTCTGTACCTGTGGGTGTTGTGTATGGAAAATTATCTCTAATACTTGAATGTGCATAACGGTTAACACTCCAAAGCAAGAAATTTTCTGCATCTGTTTTGCTTTCCTTTGCACAGATTGTATCAAGATTATAATAATAACGAGTATTGCTGTTTTTCTTAGTATTATAACTGGTTTTATTCTGATAGGTATTGCAAGCAGAGCCACTCATTATAACATCTGCACCAGTGCCATCCGTATTGATAGAAACAATGGCATGACCATCATTTTCAGTAATATCTTTATCAGGATGTTTGGAATACGCAACAAGTTCATCAAAAACTGTTGCACCTGAAATTGTTACACCTGACGGGTCATATTTAGCCTGATTTGTCAATTTCAGATAAAGTGCAGAGCTTTTATCTGCGGTATGAGCTTCACTGTCAGTAGTGCTATCACTTCCAAGAGAAACTTCATTAAATGCCCTTGTTACCAGAAGACCAAGACTTCCAGCTCCCGTTAAGGTTGAATTTGTAAAGGTTACAGTATCAGTTGTTCCCGTGCCACAGACAGTCCAATGTCCAGTTGCAGCATAGACCAAACCGCCCAAATTTCCAGCTCCTCCAGTTGCGGTAACAGAAGAACCTGTAACGGAAAGTTTTGGAATATTGACTTCTGCATCATACCATGCATACCCTAATAAACCGCCTCCACCATTCGGAGATGAACCACTCAAAGAAGCTGTAACAGAAAGACCACTGACAGCAACATCGTTTATATTGATAGTAGTTGCAATGTTGTGTGTATCAGTTCCACGGACAGCACCAATCAAACCTCCATAAATCGGACGTGCTTTTGCTGTCGAATTTGCATAACCTCCTCCGACAGTACATTGTGAAATATTGCCGAAATTAATTGTGATTGAATCTGAACTGCGGTTTACATATGCAATATATCCACCAAAATAATTATTTTGTCCTGTACCGTCTGTCATGGTTGCCGTACTGGAACAATCGTTAAATGACAGCTCACCTGTTGCAGTGCTATAAACTCCACCAATAATACCGCCAATAATGCCGACTTTACTTCCAGATTTAATATTACAATTTACAGAACTGCTAACAGTTGTAAGACTAGTTGCATCACTACCTTCATATACAGCAGCCACACCGCCAAAATAATTATCATCACTGCCATTGGGCTTTTTATCACAGGAACCTGTTATAGTTACATTGCTGATAGTTGCTCCCTGAATTGCTGAAAACAGACCGCTCCAGCGATGCGAATAAATTCTTCCATTTCCTTCAATTGGTTCATTATTTCCATAATGTTCCCCAACTGCAAGATTTACTGTTCCGCCTGTAAGACTTCCAGTAAATACCTGTTCAGAATTTCCGCCATCTCTTGTCAGACCTGTAATGCCCGTGCTTGAAAGGTCAAAAGTTCCGTTAAGATAAATATCAGAACCAAGAATATTACTGCTCTTTGTGCTTGCAGCATCCATAACCAAAGCAGCACCCGAATTATCAGTATTATGCTGAATGTTTAAGGCGAGTTTTGCAAAATCTTCTAATGTTGTAATAGGTCCTTGATTACCATTATTAGTATTTTCTGTCGAAGCAGGTGCAGCAGGAATGCTGACTGTGTGTGCGGAACTGAAAGTTGTTTCATTAATAATTCCTGTCAGACGGAATACTTCACCCCATGTGCCGATGTCATCATAACCAATATTGGGGCGTTTTAATGTCCATGTGCTGTCATTTCCATTTCCGTTGGAATAAACAAGAGTTGTATCACGGCTGTTCAGAATCATATTACCGGAAGTCAAATCGGTTAAATCCATAGTACCAGCCAAACGAAGAACACCATAAGGCTGAGAGCAAACAATTCCTGCTGTACTGCCGTTATCAACCTTATTATAACCTGATATGTCTATAAAAGCTCCTTTTGTATTCGTGCTTCCAGCTGTACCGATGAAGCCACCACCTTTGTTGCCTTCCGTATGTATTTCATGACACTTTACATATGCAGCAGAATCAGTATCGTCAATCTTCCCGATTAAACCGCCGACAGTCGCATTTCCTGAACCTGAAAGAGAAGTATATACATTTATGATTTCGAGTGTATTTTTTAAATCAGAAGTTTTGTATGTGCCAATCAATCCACCATTATTATTTCCCGAAAAATTCAGGGTCAGATTTTTTGAGCCTGCTGCACTGGCATCTGTGACCCCTGCACCGCCATTAATTGTAAATACAGGGCTGTCATCCGCTGATGTTTCAGCAGTAGACGCAAATTCCAGTTCACCGATTAAACCGCCCGCATTGCCTTTTAATGAAGTAACAGGCATATCAGACAAGCTATCCAGTGTGATGGTACAATTTTTACTGATAACTGCCGGAGCTGTCTCAACATCTCCCTCCATGACTGCTGGAGTAACAATAACATCTGAAATTTTATAATATCCAAACAAATGCCCGTTGCCACTGTTGCCATTTAAGATGGTACTTGCAGTTTTCACAGATGAACCCACCGTCATTGAAATAGGGTACATTGATGCAGGAGCTGTTGTGCCAATATAGGCATTTTCAGCATAACCAACCAGACCACCGGCATATGTTCCGTTGATAGTCTGTGTCAATTCATTAAATCCGGCATTAGCACCATCAGCTGTGGGCATAATCAGCTTAGAACCAGTATTCATTTTACCAACAAGCCCACCAGCCACACCGTTTGAACTGGTGACGGAATAATTGTTATTTGTTCCCGAAAGAATATTTGCTTCCAGTGAAGAATTTCCTTTCATTTCTCCACAAAGCAAACCAACTGCTCCAGAACCAGTTACATTGACAAAACGACTATAATCTGTCTGACCAAAAGCATTATTGGTCAAAGTGAGCTTCACAGAAGCATTCTCCTCAATTGTGCCAATCATTCCGGAAATATTTCTTGTTGCAATACTATCATCACCAACATTCAGTGTATAAAGTAATGCTGCCTTTAATTCAAGTGGTAATGTAGCGGAAGAATTCGGATTTACAACTTTACTAGCCAATATATTAGTAACAGGAAGATTTAAAGTATCGCCTGTATAAGCCTCTGAGCAAAGAAATTGAATTTCACGGGAGTTGTTATTTTCATCTATAATTGTAGTGCCTTGATGAATTGTCCCAAATAACGGTACTCTTAAAGAAAACGTATCTGCTGAACCAGATGTAAATTTAATTGTTCCATAAAATGGTTTTGTATCTGTTCCGATACTTGTAAAGCCATCACGAAGATTGATATAGCTGACACCATTATATGTTACTGTATCCGTGATTCCAATACTTACATTGATTGCTGTACTTGGTGCATAAGCATTATACCACCATGCAAAATTTTTCAATTGTTCCGGGGTAGTAATCCCAATTTCTGTGCTTGGGTCAAATAAATTTTCTGTAATCCCTGCTGGAATTGTATCCTCTGCAATAACAGAAGAATTTAATAAAAATTCTTTTTTCTGAAAATGAAATCCAACTGAAAATTCTGGAAAAGGCACACCCGTTACCATTAGCGTAACAGCAACTGTTGCACTAATCAGGCGGTTTATGATTTTTGGCTTGTTGTTTTTTCTTTTCATAGCCATTCTCCTATCATTTATCACACGCACCAGACATTTTCATGTAACTGTGCTGATTCAAGTTGTTTCAGTAAAAGTGCAGATAACATATGCACTGGAATTTGTATTGGCATCACTGCCCTTCAAAGTCCCCATATCATTCCATATAATAGCGGAACTTTGCGCTCCTGTCCAATAAAACTGTGTATCATACCTGCTGATTGTATTGGAATCAACAGGAAATGTAATTGTCTTTCTTCCGCTTCCCGAAGGAGGAGTCAAACCCAATTCTGTAATAAAATTCTGATTTAATTCCACATAATCACTATTCCATGATAGTGTAATACTTCCAGAACCTACACCGGCAATCACATAATTAAATCCTTCTAATGAAGATGGACTTGATGCAGTTTCATTGAAATATCCGCTCCATGTAACCGGAATAACAGTTCCGTTCAGTTTCAAATCGATTCTTGCCTGTATTGTTTCCAAATCAAGATAAGTGTTTTCAGGAGTGGGTTTTGCTGTAATTTCAAGATATAATTTCGGTTGTGATGGTAATACTGTACTAGATGATAAAGCCGTTACCTGATTGGTACTGTATGTTAATTTCATACTGTCTGTGGATGCTGTAGCACCTGATAAAGTGGAGATAACTGGAGTAAATGTATCACCAAGATTTGAATACTCACTTCCATTTTTTCCAAATGTATAAGTCGTTCCATTGAGAGTTGCAGTGATATATCTGTCCCCAACAACTGTCTCTGTAGCTGCTTCGTACTTATCAGTAGTAGAGTTATAATAAACAAGTTTCATTGAAAGAGCATATGTAATTTGCCTGTAATAAGGGTCTCCTGGGTTGCCATACGGATAGTTAAAAATACGAACGTAATCTCCCGGTTCGGTATCTTCTGCATTGACATACATGGGAACATTTACCATCTCTGAGCCTGCTTGAAGATAATTGGAAGAAAAATGCTTGCCAATTGTTCCCACTCTTGCAACAACACTTTTTACAGTGCTTGTTTTGTTATATGCTGCCTGTACAATAATTACTGAAACTAATGACAAGGAGGTCACAAGAAGCCATATTGCAATCCAATATTTTTTGAGAAAATTTTTGTGTACTTCTTTCATTGTGTCCTCACTCCTTCATTGATTGAAATTGCGCAGAATTTAAGCACCACCTGTTCCGCTTGCTACAGAAATATAAATAACATCTGTTTCGCCATTATCTATAAACGGAATTTTTTGTCTTTCAAATTCTGCCTTCGTTTTTGCCCAGTTCACTTCAAGAATATAATAATCTTTCAACTCTCTTGTGGTAGGGTTCATGCCGGATTTGATATTACGAATTTGCCAGTATAATGGCTCAGCACAATCCTGCACTTGTGTCACAGAAAAGTCGTTACCATAAGTATCACCATGCAAAGAATCTGTTTTATCTGCTTTAATGAGTGTCCCTTCTTGATTTAAAAATACACTTTCAATTGTACTTTGAATCTCCTGTCGTGTAATAACTGTTTTATCTGTAATCTTACAAGCAGCAGCACTCAAAGTTCCATCACCGACAACCGACGTGTCCACAGTGTAATAGAAATTTCCGTCTGTGCCAGTATCATTATGTGCGGTATAAGAAACGTAGGGCATTGTTGTATTGGCAGGAGCATTGCCCTCATGTTCCTGAGCCGGATATAAGAAATATTCAAATTGGTTATTGGTTGTATAAGCAAGCTGAAGATTATAATAAGCCGCATTTGTGCCTGTTACCGCAAATACATAATATTTTGCTGTATCTGTTGATGCTGTTACCTGAATATCTGAAAGGTCGATATATTTTGCCTCTTCCAGATGTCCTGCTGTAATATAAAGTTTTGTAGGAGAATTGACATATTGCAAGTCTGCAAGCCGTCTCTGTTTTGAAAACCATGCTAAAACAGGCATTATAACAGTGAGAGATACAGTAAGCAACATTGCAATTACAAAACCTATTTTCTCACGATGAGACAGCTTTTTGAATTTTGATAAGATTTTTTTCATAACTGTCTCCTTTCCTGATAAGTTAATCTGTGATTACAGTAATTTCAGCTAATAACACCTGCACATTTTCACCAATAATTTGGTCTGCATTGTTATAGCCATTACTTAATGGAATAATATTATCTGGTGTTGTTGAAAGCGTATTGATTGTATTGGCAAGATTACTTTCATTTAGATTTGTATTTGTGCTTTCAAAAAAATAACTGCCATGTGAAGAAATATAGTCTGTCAGTTCTTGTCTTGGTGTTTTTCCGTTTACAGCAGTTGTTGTACTACTGAACATTGCAGGGTCATTAGTACTTAAATTTTTATTTCCATTATCCAGTACTATCTGTCCGAATGTGTTTGGCCATATCCAGTAAATCGTTACAGTCAGTTCTTCTTTTCTGGAATCACTCATTGTTCCAGCGACATCATTTGCTGTGAAAGTATAAGTTCTTTCAAAACCTGTATCAGGAATAAATTTAGAATAATATTTTGTGGTGCTGTCCCAGTTTTCAAAAAACAAGATATGACCATTCAAATATCTTGCTGCCTTAGGACAGTTCACGCTATCTTCTGTGGCATTGCTCAATTCTTTTCGAGCATCATCAAGAGTCTTCTTTTCAGCATCTGTAAGAGTTCCTTTCGCTGTCAGTTCAGTAATTGTTTCATTTAACGCAGTAATATTTTCTGACTGCTGTGTAGCATAATCTGTTAAAGAATAAAAAATCGGAACATCTTCTCCGTTTACTTCTGTTGTTTTGATACTACTTGGTTTGATAGCCTGATTGTTGTCTAAGTCAAATTCTGCATGATAGCCCGTTGTAGCTACGTTGAAATTTATCTCATAAGTTCCCGTTACTTTTGGTTTAACATGAAATGTTAATGTTCCATAAGAACCTGGCTGCAAACCTCTCATAGGATTTTCAGTATCCAAAGTTACATCATTCATGAGACATTTAATTGCTTCCACACTTCCGCCGGTTTCATGTGATGTAGTATTATAGCCAAAATGGCTATTTAAAATGCTGCTGTAGTCTACCCCTTTTATATATGGAGATTCTACAGAAATTTCAAACGGCAAATCACTCGCAGTCATCTGCGTTCCAGAGCCTTCCACTTCCTTACTCATAGTAAACCATGAAAGCGAGCCAAAAACAATCACTGATATAATCAGTAGGGCGATGACGATAATTTTCACAGATGAAAGTTTCTTAATATTCATTTCTTGCTTTTCCTGCATCTGGCTCACCTCCGTAATATTTTTACCTGTGGTATAGAAACGCACTCATATAACACGAGAACAGCTATATTATAATAATGTATGATAGTCTTACTTCATTATAGCACAAAACACAGATTTTTTCAAGAGGTTTTCTGGCTTTTCTGCATAATTTCACATGAATTTCACAGTATTTTAATGAATACAGTCAGTAGTTTTGCGGGGTTGAAAATCCCCCTCACCAGCGTGTGGGAGGGGGATTGCGATTGTTTAGTTAGTCATAGTTAGTTCAAAGACTTATCAAGTTGTCGGGAGTGCAGAAGTCATGAACTTGAGAGCAATATCCCAATTTTGACCAGCATTTTCATTCCAGCAGTTACCGTCTTCGCCTTCGAGCCATACACGGATGATCACTTTCTTAGCCTCACCGTAAGCAGAACCAGAACCAACAGGGAGAGTAGCAACAACTTTTTCGCCCTTATTCTGTACAATCTCGCCATGGCTTGCTTCTTTAACATGAGTTGTTGCATTATCTGTGGTATCAGTAGCGTTTACACCATAAATCTTAGAATCATTTGTAATTCTTCCAAGTGCAGTGCTCTTACTCAAATTAGTACTTGCATCTCCTGTACCATTATAGTTGTCAGAGTCAAGAATATTTGAAGCTGCCTGACTTCCAGGGAACTTTTGAGAATGAACACTTTGATTGGTTACAGGATCAATATACTGGTCTAAACCATCAGCCAATGTCAAACAACCACCATCAGCCGCATATGTCTCAGCATTATTTGTGGTAGTAGCACTCAAAATAGACACACGAACTGCCTTATAAAGGTCATCTACATCCGTATCAGCTGTCGATGTCCCCTGACTTGTAACGTAACCACACACATAGACATTTTGCTGAGTTGTAGAAGAAGTTCTAAGCCAAACTGGAATATCAATGTAATAACCATCATCATTGGTAACATTCCAAGCAGTCGACTTTGAATAAGTATCGCCCTCCGTACCATCTGCCTTAAAAGTATCACTATCTCCAGTAACAATATGAGAAACAGCAGATGCCAAATCACCGCTTGAAGCTGTACTGTTCCAAGTATTTGCAGATGTATCGTACTTATATGCTGTCTTACCTTCAGCAGCTTGATAAAATTTAGCAGTTGCGGTAAGAGTTCTACCAACACCAGCGGCATCAGGAGTGAAATAGATATTTGCACCATCTGTAGAAGAAGCAGGAATCAATTTACCAAATCTGTAATAATGCGAAATATCAGCAATATTAGACCAGTCGTAATCACTTGTAGGAGCGGTAGCACCAGAACTATCAGTTAAATAACCTGTGTTCTTAGCAAGAGAAACAGCTTCAGCATGGTTTGTAATAGTACCCAAAGAAATCTGAATATTCTCAGGAACGGTTGCTGTCATCTTGATATTCTGAACTTCCACCTCTCTGCTCATGGTAAACCAAGCATATGTAGAAGAAGCAAGAGCCATTGCAGAAGCGGCGAGCATAGCCACCGCTGGCACGAGCCTTCTTCTGACAGAGCCATTATTATTTTTATTAGCTGTCATAAAAATCACCTTTCACCTTTCACTACAAATTTTATCATGAAATCTGTGATATTGTTCAAAGTACACAATTGTGACGTACTCCCCCGCCTAAAGAGGCGGGGGCTTCCTGTTTAACCAGTCTGACACTCTGTGATTTGGCAGAGATGCTGTAGTAGTGCAGGCTAACCCCGTGCGTCCCACGGTTATGACAAATTTGCTTGCAATCTCTCGCTTTGCACATGTTACATCCCGACTGACTACGGGAAAAAGAGTTAAAATTTTGTTTTTGATTATGTATTTATTATAACCAAAAAAGCGGAAAATGTCAAGAGATTCAGAACAAAATCGCTAATTTATACAAAAGAGGGGAATGTTATTGTGATATTTTGCCCAATACCGGACGGGAACGAGAGATGAATTTATACAAGGAGTAATAATTTTAATAAAAACTCTCTCTATCCGAGGGAGTTCAGTTTTTTTTGCAGTTCAATCATATGATTACGGCAGGCGGTAATTTCGCCGGTATATTTATTGAACCATTCCACATCCCTTTCATCAGGGGTTTCCTGTAAAAGTACTGCCTGTACTAATGCAGACTGCGACCGGGAGCGTTTGCGCTCAATTTCTTCAATAGTCTGCATACAGATTTTGATTTCTTTTTTAAGTTTTCGTTTTTCGCTCCATTTACTCATAATGATCAGTGTCCTTTCTTGTCGATTGTAGAAATCAGTTCTTCTGCTTCTTCAAAGCCGACATCAAGATTTGACTGTAAATCTTTCACCGCCTGACCGAAGGCTTCCAGGCGTTCTCGTTCCTGCATTTGTTCGGGATATTTCAGAAGGCAGGTATGCATTTCATTGACAATGACTTTCTGATCTTCTGTCAGATTTTTGAGAAGAAATGCAAAGCTATCCGCACTGCTCATATCGCTGAGAATGCGGCGATATTTCAAAGGCCAGTCGCCCTCGGCATTGAGATAAGAGTCCACAGAATCGGCAGTATGTGCTAGATTAGCGATGAACTGGGCACGATAGGTTTCCTGAACCCGGCGTGTTTCATCGATATACAGGCCGATAAAGACGAGTAAGGCGATAAAAGTAATGCTAAAGAGGACTCTTGAACGCTGCATTCGTTTTTTCATCATATGTTCCTGAGTCATGATTTTTCCTCCTGTTCCGGCTGATAATGTTCTTTGGCAAGGCGTTCTTTTTCTTTGTTGATGGCTTCCCGGATGAGGCGTTCCCGGCGTTCCTCGGCAGATTCTGAGCGGATTTCTTTGGTAATCTGAGAGATACTGCGGACTTCATAGAAAGCCATGACAGTAGTCATTGACATGACGAGGAGGAGGAAGACTTTTGGGAAATTGGCGAAGCTGGTAAGCCAAGTAAAGAAGGGGGATTTTCGGAGATATTTTCCATAAATCTGATCAGGTCTGACGGGGAGATCATCCGGAATGGGATTAGCATCTCCCTGAGTGATAAAAGAACCATCGGGGAGGATTTTGACAATTCTATGCATGACCATAAGGCCATTGATCTGGGGGGATTCAGAGAGATAGGCAATCACATCACCGGGGGAGAGCTGATCAATAGGGATTTTCTGAACGATCACGCAGTCACTGACTTGAAGCGTAGGGCTCATACTGCCTGTCATGATCTGCATCACACAGTTCCCGAAGATCATGACAGGTTTTCTCTGGACGGCGCACACGGTGACGAATGTCATAAAAACGGCGGAGATCAGAACGATGATGATCAGAACAGTATTTATAATCTGAGAAAATCCGGATTTTGATTTCATAGTTTATCACCTCATCCGGAGAAATGATTTCGTTTGAATTCTTTCCACCAACGGCGGACACGTTCAAGCGCACTGACATGATATTCTTTATAGAGCCGTTGAATTTCTTCTCTATGAGCAATTTCCTGTTCAGGGGTTCTGACGGGGGGTTTATACATGGGGAGGGGTTTCCCCTTCATTTCCTTAGCACGTTTGCGTTTAAATTTTGCATCTGCGATGCTACGGAGGAAGCGATATTTGAATGTCTGGGCATATTTTCTATAATAGGCTTCCATTTTTTGTTTTTCTTCTTTTTCGAGAGCGAGGGCATGGCGTTTTTGATTAAGTTGGGCAAGTTTTTGTTTCAGATCGGGATTATCTGTATTTTCGGGGATGATACCGAAGAGGATAGCGAGGAGATAGCGAATCAGGCGAGGGATGGCATAGATAGGATTTTTAGTATATTCTTTATAGATTTTATGAAAGGGTTTATTTTCGAAATACTGTCGTTGGGCTTTAAGATGGGCAGCACGTTCGGCTTCCAAGCGTTCTTTTTCACGTTTTTGCTGTTCCGCCTTAGCACGTTCAGCGACGATCTGAGGATCTTCGAACAGATCAGATTCTTGAGGGGGATCTGGTTCAGGGGGCTGAGGGATTTCGACACCAACGGCTTCTCCGAGTTCTGAGCGGACGAGATTTTTTTCTTCTTCCAGGCGGCGGCGTTCGGCTTCCTGTCGATCTTTTTCTTCTTGTTTTTTACGTTCTTCCTCTGCTTTTTTCTGTTGTTCTTCGAGCAATTTTTGACGTTCCTGTTCTTGGCGGATGCGTTCCTGTTCAGCGGCTTTTTGTTCGGCACGTTTTTGTTCAAGCATTTCCTTGATTTTTTTATCTTCAAGTTCCTGTTCACGTTCGAAACGTTTTAATTCTGCCTTACGGGCGGCATCAATTTTTTCCTGTGCACGGCGGCGGCGTTTTTCCATAGCGGCTTCCTGTTCTTTGACAAGGCGTTCCGCTTCGAGATCTGCCTGATAAGCCTTTTCGATCTTAATCACTTTTGCGATTTGATCATATAGAAGATTGACATCTTTAGGAATTTTTTTAGTAATTTTCTGTACACCATCAGCGGCGATATAGCCAGCCGCACCGGAAGCAATGACAGTATAATCATCAGAAATATGATCATCAAATTTTCTGACAAATGCCGGTTTCACTCTTTCCCGGTGACGGGTTTCCAAAATATTGAGTTTTCCGGCGGTTTCCTGTCCCATCATATGGGCACGGAACAGAATCAAATTAAAGATTACCATTCTGTAAAAATCTTCTATATAAGAACTTTCGGGCTGTACAGCGGAATCTTCAATATTAATTTCATAACCGGTTTTATCATAACTTTCAATATATTGCCATAATGTCAGACATGCTTTCAGATCCACATTTTTCATGATAGCATTGGTACGCATAACGGGGGGACGAATGTAAGTATTGCCGAGCTTAGTGCATAATTCTGAACCTTTATAGCCTTCAATAATTCGTTTCAGCTTTTCGACACGTTCCCATATGGTGTAACCATTTTCATTATAAGTATCAAGGCTAGAAATCGTTTCCATCTTGATTTCAATTTTGAATTTTCCGCCTGAGCCGTCATCAATATCAGTATCATAGCCGAGGATATAAGCCTGTTCATCTTTGGCGACCTGTGCCAATTTTTCATAACGGATATTAATAAAAAGATATAATCTATCAATCAGTGTATTGACGAATTTATTTTCATACGTCATGAGGCTTTCTTCTTTATGCACATTGAGGATTTTAGAAGGGGTAATTTTACCAGTTTTCTGATCAAAACTCTGAATCAAGTCTGTATGCTGAGCCAGATGCTTGACAGATTCCACTGTAATTTTTCTAGAGAGGGCAATCGGAACAATTTCCTCTACATCTTCGATTGTACGGCGAGGGGCACGGAGAAAATTATCAATATGAACGAGACCATTTTCAATGGCTTCTACCCAAGAAACATCAATGGTTTTCTGCATGAGTTTGCGATTGACAGCGAATTCATTCCGGCTTTGATGCAGGAGCGTATTAAGGGAAGAAAACAAAGTATCCTGATCAAACTGATGAATCACTTCCTGAAAACCGTCATACCATTCATCATAAATATCTTCGTCGGACTCATCATAGTCCATTTCGTCGAAATCATCCAGATAGTCAGAATCAATGAGTTCCTGAGGGATAGAATCTGTTTGTTCTTCCTGAGGGGGCGGCTCTGATTCTTCTGGCACAGGGGGAGGAGCGGTTTCCTGCAAAGCGGGGGATTCTTCCTCATCTGTATCATCATCCAGATCGTCAGCATCTTCCCCACTTGTATTATAATAATCATCATCGTCCAGATCGTCAAAATCTTCTTCGCTTGTGTTATAATAATCATCATCGTCCAGATCGTCAGAATCTTCTTGACTTGTATGATCATCATCATCATCCAGATCGTCAAAATCTTCTCTACTTGCATGATCATCATCATCATCCAGATCGTCAAAATCTTCTCTACTTGCATGATCATCATCATCCAGATCATCGGAAACTTTCCCATCTGCCTGATAATAACCCAGATCATCCAGATCACTGAAATCTGAAAATTCTTCTAACTCATTTGCTTCATTTTTTTCAAGATAATCCAGGTGATTCAGGTCATCCAGATCATCTATGTCGTCTAATTCTTCCGTTTCTGGATTTTCTTCAAATTCTTCCGGATCATCCAGATCATCCATGTCATCTAGTTCTTCTTCCTCCAGATCATCCAGATCATCTATTTCTTCCAGATCTTCCTTCTGATCAAACGGACGTTCTATATATTCATAGGCATTCTGCAAACTGATTCACCTGCCTTTTTATGCTATTATCAGAACAATTTCTGAAGCCGTTGCAAATAAGCAATTGATTCATTCATTGTATTTTTTCCAAAAAGCTTCGTCAGATAATTACATAATTCTTTAAGTTCTTCCCGGAGCATTGCCAGGTTCAGAGATTCAAATTTTCTGAAAATTTTTGTTGCTAATACATAATCAATTCCATCCAGTTCATCTCCGCCACAGGCAACATAGACCGGAACAAACAGTCCCATTTGTTTTAAAATACGATTACCAAAGGCAACACGCAATTTTTCAATTACCCATAAATCCAGCTGCTGGATTTTTGAAAGATTTTCCTGTGAAATTGGATATAATTCAAAAGCTTCCCGGAACATCGCATCCAGATGATCAAAGCCCAGATTGATCGGGGGCGTGTCGGGTGCTTCAAAAGCCACGCCTTTTGTATCCAGATTAATAGGCTGTGCACGGTCATATACTTTATCAGAAATTGCATAAGTAGAATCGTCATTGTTAGCCGTTCCGATATACCAGATATTTTGAGGAATCACTATTTTTCCGTGATCCAGTTTGACAGGGTCTGTACTCCAGACATTCGGAACAATATCCAATTCCCATTCATCGGCATTCGGCATTTCCAAAATCGAAAGCATTTCTGCAAAATAATATTCCACACGGGCAATATTCATTTCATCCAGCAATATCAGATTAATATCATTATTATAATTAGAAGAATAAATTCTTTTTAGGACTTCTGTTTCATTAAAGCTTTTTGTAAATTCATTGAAATAGCCAAATAATTCCGTACGGTCACGCCATGACGGCTGAACCGATGCAATAGTAGTATCTACTTGCAAAAACTTTCCGAATGAATATGGCAGAGAAGTTTTACCAGTACCGGAAATACCCTGCAAAATAATCAACTTTGTGGAAGCCATGCCCGCCAGAAATAGCCTGATGGTTTTATGATCATAATACAAATGCATCCGGGAGCAAGCAAAATTTCGATAACGTTCTACAAATTCTTTCAGTGTGATTTCATTATCATATTCCGGCGGCGTATATGATTTATAAAAGCTGTCTACTTCGATCAGCTTAGAGAAACGCTGATCAGAAGTTTGGATTACGCCATCCACTGCCACAGCAGCAGGAGCAGCTTCTGCGCCACCTTCTGTGATCTGGCCGCCGGCTGCTTCTGTTCCGGCAAGTGACAACACACCTGATGGAGAAAGTCCCATCTGTGTCACTTTCATGGCCATAATCTCATCTTTTTCTTTCATGAGTTTCAGCACTCGTCTTTGCAAAAGAGAGATCTCTTCCAACAGATCCTCATTACTAACAATAGAATGTCGAAAACGGAGATATTTCCGGATGGCCAGAACTAACATTGTTCCCAGTAATACATAAATTGCAATGACAATAATAATTGCCAATACAGAACAGATCCATTCTGCAATCCCAAAATTTCCGCTATAGCTCCGGAATAGAGCCACATAACCGGGAATATCAAATACCTGCCTGATGCCCCGGCCAAATCCCAAAAAAATCTCTCCAAAGCCCTGTAACATAAAAGAAATAAAGGCAAAAAACCATTTTAAAAAATCATTCATCGGCAGTTCAGCTCCTGTTTATGATTGGCCGCTGTCATCATCCTTCTTTTCTTCCTGTTTTTGGGAAGCAAGATATTCTTCGATTGCACGGCGTTTAATTTCTTCCTGATCCTGTTCTGAAATTTCCGGACGCTTGATTTCAATCAGGACAACAATAAATTTATACAGTTCAAACAGGAAAAAGATTGCCATCGGAATCAGAATACAGGCAAAAAAGCCTGTTTTGGTTCTTAGGAAATTCATCACATTTCCTACCCCTGTCAGACGGACATTTGTCCACTGTCCGATTAAATCCCCTGCATAGGCAGGAATTTCGTCATCAATCGGATTATTGTCACCTCGTGTAATAAAGCTCCTTGTATTCTCAAATTCATTGATATGTGTAATTCTATGCGTATTCTTCACTTTTCTGCCGTCTATAATTGTCCAGAATGTAATTACATCATCTTCTTTGAGCTGTGTCAGATCATCTATTTCTTTACAGATAATCAGATCTCCCTTTGCAAATGTTGGAAGCATAGAATCTGATTCCACTGTCAGCGGAATATAGCCGAACAGATTTGCGACACCGTTATTTCTTCCGGAAGAAAACACCAGAATTGTAATAAATAACGCAAAAATCAAAAATACCCATGACAGCACGTTCACGACTGTTTTTAACACTTTTTTCATCTTTCCTACTCCTTAAAATAAGCTTATGTTGATTCTGTAATGCGGAAATCCATACCAAGTTTCAGCGTTCCGCCAATAATATCATCTGTACAGTCAGGGTCATTTCCTTCCAGCCAGATGACAACTGTAAATTTATCTTTTGCCTTGGATTCAAATTTTTCATGACTGGTTGCCATTACGATCGTAGAAGACAGAAATTCACTGTCACAGTCACTTTCTTTTCCTGCACCATTGGACTTTGTCTTTCCATAAATGGTTCTTTCTCCATTTTTATAGACAGCAATCCGGACTGCTTCATCAACGCCCTTTGTTACATTTTCAATTGTCATTTCTCCAGTATATGTAATCGTATCATCACCGGAATTGATCAAATAAAAAGTATAGGCAATATAGCTTTCTCCGTTATGCGCACCATTGATTTTATCAATATTAGGCGGCAGATCTTCGCCGCTGATATTTGTCATATCATTGACAATATCAGCATCAAGACGGGCATTAGCAATTTCATAGTCAGGTGTTTCTGAAAGTGTCAGCCCCTGTCTGACCATGTCATATTTATCAATCCGAACGGTAAAGCTTCCGAACTTATCATAAAAATAGGAAATCGCATATGCAGCAGCAACAATTGCAGTCAGGATAATGACAAGCAGCCCCAGCACACGCATGACAACACGATAGTGTTTTGTTTCTTTTGCGGTGCGTCTTAATTCCAGGACATCTCGAATTTCTTCTGCCATAGACATCCTCCATTCCTATTAATGATCAGATTTTTGCCGGATTTCACTTTCCGGCAGGTATGTTCCGGCCAGACTGCCGGCGCAGTAGATACAGCCGAAATCATAGAATGTTTCTGCCTGATAACTTTCCATGATTCCGTCCGCAATAGGATGAATTTCCAGATCATTCACAAAACCAACCACAGAAGCCGCTGCATCATGTGTTCTTTGATCTCGGCCTAAATAATATGTCAGTTCTGGGCTAAACATGACATAATCCACCGGGAAATCTGCAAGCCGCATGATCGGACAGTCAAGAGCACCGAAATTCATCAGCATAAAATGAAAGCCATAGCTTCGCAAAAGGCGGATTGTTCGTGCAGCAATGCCATCTGTTTCCATAAGAAGCTGACCAGACAACATGAAACACATGCGATTTGCAGGGAGATCATATTTTTGACAATTTTCCAGCAGAATCTTGTCACAGGAAATTTGCATTAAATACCGAATGGGCATATATACTGAAATCCACTCAAAAA
The DNA here is from genome assembly GCA_002449585.1 of Ruminococcus sp. UBA7013. Taxonomy (GTDB): domain Bacteria; phylum Bacillota; class Clostridia; order Oscillospirales; family Ruminococcaceae; genus UBA3855. Next base: position 24,565 of record DJXD01000071.1, on the reverse strand, counting down.
TCAGATCTCGCTTTGAAAATTTAATATTTGTCTGAATTGCCTGTTTTAATTCCAGTAAGAACAACTCTGTACATTGTGGAGACATGTCCGCCAATTCCCGGAAATTTTCAGGCATAAGAGTTCCAAGCCCTGGGGTATTGAGCTGTGTACGTGACTGATAAAATGCAGGTTCTCCTGTTGTCATATTACGGATCACACGGAAATATAACTCAATTGCTCGCAATCCGCCGACTGTTTTCTGTATTGAACGCTTTGCCAATTTTTTCACCTCTTTCCGCAAAAACTACTTTCTTGTTCTAATTATATCATAAATTGCGACTTCTGTCAATAAATCCGTCAAATTTGATTTGAGGCAAATCTAAAAAAAGCTTGACTTTTTTGAAATTTTATGTTATAATATTTTTGTTATAGATACAGGGGAGCTTTTGGAAAAGCTGAGAGGAGATTACTACATCTCGACCCTTTGCACCTGTCAGGATAATGCCTGCGTAGGAAGTTTCTGCATGTTGTCAGTTCAGCGGCGTTTCTTTGCAGGAATGCCGCTTGATTATTTATCCAAGGATGTCACTGGATGAAAAATATTTTGAAATATAAAATCTATCAGGAGGAAATTATGAGAAATTATGCCACACAGATGGATGCTGCAAAAAAAGGCATCATCACCCCTGAAATGCAAACAGTTGCGGAAAAAGAAAATCTGTCTGCTGAAATCATTCGTCAGCGTGTCGCTGATGGATGTGTTGCGATTCCGGCCAATATCAATCACAAATCCCTTTCTGCTGAGGGGATCGGCATGGGACTCAAAACCAAAATCAATGTCAATCTGGGAATTTCCGGGGATGCTAAAGATTATGCAAAAGAATGGGAAAAAGTGGAACTTGCTTTAAAATTCAAAGCTGAGGCTATTATGGATCTGAGCAATTACGGAAAAACAAATACCTTCCGTCAGGAATTAATTGCAAAATCTCCTGCCATGATCGGCACTGTACCTATGTATGATGCAATTGGCTATCTGGAAAAAGATCTGCTTGAAATCACCGCAGAAGATTTCCTCCGGGTTGTCCGTGCCCATGCAGAAGAAGGCGTTGACTTCATGACAATTCACGCAGGCATCAACCGCAGAGCTATAGAAGCATTCAAACGAGAAGGCAGACGCATGAATATCGTATCAAGAGGCGGTTCTCTGCTGTTCGCATGGATGGAAATGACTGGCAATGAAAACCCGTTTTTTGAATACTATGATGAAGTTTTGAAAATTCTCCGTGAATTTGATGTCACCATCAGCCTTGGTGATGCACTCAGACCCGGCTGCATTGATGATAGTACAGATGCAGGTCAGATCAGTGAACTGATTGAGCTCGGCAATCTGACAAAAAGAGCATGGAAACAGGATGTTCAAGTCATGGTAGAAGGCCCTGGCCATATGGCTATGAATGAAATTGCTGCTAATATGCAGATTCAGAAACGGATCTGTCATAATGCGCCATTCTATGTATTAGGCCCTCTGGTGACGGATATCGCCCCCGGCTATGATCATATTACTTCTGCAATCGGCGGAGCAATTGCCGCTGTCAATGGTGCGGATTTCCTGTGTTATGTCACCCCTGCGGAGCATTTGCGCCTTCCTGATGCGAATGATGTCAAAGAAGGCATTATTGCCAGCAAGATTGCTGCACATGCCGCTGATATTGCCAAAGGCATCCCCAATGCCCGTGATATTGATAATAAAATGGCTGATGCTCGTCATAAAGTCGAATGGGAAGAGATGTTCCAATATGCCATTGATCCCGAAAAGGCAAGAGCTTATTTTGAAAGCACACCTCCGGAAGATCGTCATACTTGCTCTATGTGCGGAAAGATGTGCGCTGTCAGAACTACTAATATGATTTTAGAGGGAAAAGAAGTCAAATTCTGCACAGAAAAATAAATCTACTTTGATTAGTGTGACTTAGGTGAAAATTATGAAAAGATTGCACTACTTGTTATTCTTTTCTATATTGGCTTGTGTGTTTCCATTTGTTGGATGTAATGATGAAAAAAAACATAAATATGATATTGAAGATGTTTTTTCAAATGATACATTTAATAGCATAATGGAAGGTGAAGTTGTCCCTGTTGAAATTAAGTATGGAATCGGCGGAGTAGCTGGTTATCATCAATTTTCAACTAAAGATTCTGATATGATCAATGCGTATATTAAAGCATTTAGAGCACTTAAAATAAAACAAGTCATAACAAATGAAGAGGATATGACGTTTATATTTGATGGAATAGAAGACTATAGCTTTATCATGGAAGATGGAACAACGGTTGTTGTTGGAACGAATCTAAGTACATATGTCTTGGACAGAGAGCGCAATATACAATTTGTTCTAGGACACAATGATAAATTACATGAACTGAATCGCAAAATTCGACAGCATTAACTCTATCAATTGCTAGATACTGACTTATAAAATAAATTCACAAAGTCATGAGGAGCGTCATGACGGGCTGATCAGCCTGAACAGCGAGGGAATCCGTGTTCCGGAGTGAGAGGATACCAATAGTATCGACCGCAGAACAAGAAACATCTGTCTGCGGTCATATTTTCAACTGTAGACAATGTTAATATATTTACAGGAGGAAACTCTCATGAAACATTCACAGATCAAAAAAATGGTTATTACGGCAATGCTTGCGGCTATGGCGGTAGCATGTTCACCGCTGTCGATCCCAGTCGGCGCATCTAAATGCTTTCCGGCACAACATTTTGTCAATGTCGTGGCCGGCGTATTCTTAGGGCCAGGCTATGCGGCGGCATCGGCATTTATTTCCAGTCTTTGCCGCAATCTGATGGGAACGGGCACACCCATGGCATTCAGCAGTGTATTTGGTGCATTTCTGTGCGGATTGTTGTATCAGAAGCTGAAAAAATTGCCGTTTGCCTATGTTGGTGAGCTGTTCGGAACGGCTGTGATCGGCGGCATGTATGCTTATTTTGCAGCCACACTGATTATGTCAAAAGAAGCGGCCTTATTTACCTATGTTCCGGCGTTTTTCATCAGCAGTCTAAGCGGAACAATCATTGCCGCCTTATTAATCCCGGCTCTGAAACGTGCTGGCGTGGAGCGTCTGATTGGTGATACACATGTTGAATCAAATACCTGAAATCATCCGGCAAAAAAAGCCATTGATTCATAGTATTACAAATTATGTCACAGCAAATGACTGTGCAAATTTATTATTAGCCTGCGGCGCATCGCCAATTATGGCAGATTCTTCAGAAGATGCTGTTGAGATCACTGCACAATGTGATGCATTAAATATCAATATGGGATTGCTGAACAGAGAAAAACTTTTTGCCATGATTGCCAGCGGAAAACAGGCCAATACATTGCATCTCCCTGTAATTCTTGATCCGGTAGGGGTAACAGCATCTACATTCCGCCGTGATGCCGCAGAGATTCTCATGAAAAAAATCCATTTCACAGCGATCAAGGGAAATGCTTCTGAAATCTGGTATCTTGCGAAAGGATCAAAAATATTTTCCGGTGTAGATACTGCTTTTGAAATTGATGAGCAGAATATTTCACCGGTTGTTCAGATGATGAAAGAATTTGCATATTTGAAAAATACAATAGTCATCATGACGGGGCAGATTGATCTTGTTTCTGATGCAGAAAAAACCTATCTCATCCGAAATGGTCATTCTATGATGAAATCTGTCACAGGGGCTGGCTGCATGCTGAGTGCGCTGACGGCGGCATGTCTGGCCGTGAGTCATTCTGCATTGCAAGCATGTGCAACATCGGTTTGCATGATGGGAATCGCTGGGGAAATTGCAGCGGAACGAATGACTCCGCAGGATGGAAATGCATCTTATAGAAATTATCTGATTGATGCGATGTTTCATATAAATAATGATCTATTAAAGGAGAAAGCAAATTATGAAATTTTCTGCTGATATGCTCCGGCTTTATGCGGTCACAGACCGCCGCTGGCTGAATGGGCAGACATTGACACAACAGGTAGAAACTGCTATTCAAGGCGGTGTTACTTGCATTCAGCTGAGGGAAAAAGATCTTGATCCGGATGCTTTCCTGAAACAAGCTCTTGAAATGCGTGAACTCTGTACAGCATATCATATTCCCCTGATTATCAATGATAATGCGGAAATTGCTTTGAAATGCAATGCTGATGGCGTTCATGTCGGTCAGAAAGATATGTCTCCGCAAAAACTCCGGAAACTACTTGGCAATGATAAAATCATTGGCGTATCAGCGGCGACTGTAGCAGAAGCTGTTGAAGCAAGTCAGAACGGTGCGGATTATATTGGCTCTGGTGCGGTATTTCATACTTATACAAAATCCAATACCCGCCCGGTCAGTCATGCATTATTAACACAAATCTGTCAGGCGGCATCCGTTCCGGTGGTAGCCATCGGAGGGATTAATGCAGAAAATGCAGATTCTCTTAAAAATACGGGTATTGCTGGAATTGCTGTAATGTCAGCGATTTTTGCACAATCTGATATCAAAGCAGCCGCTGAAAGATTATTATCCATTGCAAAGGGGCTATAACATGATCGGAAAAGTACTTACCATTGCCGGATCAGATTCCTGCGGAGGTGCAGGCATTCAGGCAGATATTAAAACGATCACAATGCATGGCTGTTATGCCATGAGCGTGATCACGGCTCTGACAGCACAGAATACTACTGGTGTCACAGCAATCTCAGAAGTTTCCCCGGAATTTGTAGCGGCTCAGATAGATGCTGTATTTACAGATATTTTCCCGGATGCGGTCAAGATCGGCATGGTTTCTGATATATCTATTATTCATGTGATTGCTGAAAAATTAAAACAATATCATCCAGCGCATATTGTGGCTGATCCGGTCATGATCTCCACAAGCGGACATAAGCTGATTCATGAAGATGCCATAGCCGCACTTATTGCGGAGCTTCTTCCCCTTGCGGAAATTATCACACCTAATATTCCAGAAACAGAAGCTCTCACTGGAATGCAGGTTGCAACGGTTGCAGACATGAAAAAAGCCGCTGAACATTTGGCTCAAAAATTCGGAACAGCGGTGCTTGTCAAGGGCGGACACCTGCATGAAAAATCTGTTGATGTATTATATCAAAATCAGGAATCTGTTATATTTGATGCAGAACGGATTAATACTAATAATACGCATGGTACAGGATGCACATTATCCTCTGCAATTGCTTCCCATCTTGCAAAAGGCCAATCTTTGACAGAAAGTGTCCGCTGTGCAAAGAATTATCTGACAGGCGCATTGAAAACCGGTTTTGATATTGGCAAAGGATGCGGCTCACTACTTCATAATTATCAGATTATCACAGAATCATGCTGATCTCAAAAATCCCTGCTTTTCGCTGAAAGCAGGGGTTATTTTGATTCATTGCATATCCAAATTTTTGCGGATTATCCTGTCATTCACTGGAAATAATTTTTCAGCTGGCAGATCTTTCATTTTGAGCTGATTCCGTTTTCGAAGCATATTCCATTTTCTGATCTGTGGGGTCATATCCTCAATTCTGCAAATGGCATTTGCGAAAAAATCCTGTAAAATATGCTCTTTCAGGCCGATCTGAATGGCGGCTCTCTGGAGCGGATTTCCATTGATGCCCCTGTCTGTATCCCATTGGCAATAGACAGCCGTTTCTGAAAAGGCTTTTTCCCAATCCATGCCGGAGCTTGTTTCTGGTGATGTCAGGACGGCTTGCCTTAATAACTGCATGAAACTTTTCTGATCAATATCGAGAGCTAGCACAAACTCCTGATTTTTCTTTGTTCCCCAATTAGAACGATACATCATCCATAAGAAAGAAGGCTTGACCCATGTCATGCGATGAAAATTATAATGTTCTCCGAAATGCTGTAATTTCACAGCTTCCTCAGCAATTTCCTGACAATAGGCCTGATACACTCTGATTGTAGTTTTATCATATTTTGCAAATACTTCTTTGATATAATTCATAACATTCCTTTCTGAAAAAAGCCCTGCTGATCTCAACAGGGCTTTTCATATTAAAATATTTTTTTCGGCTCTGAAATAGATTTAGCTGTTTTCTGGCCACATTTCGGACAATATTCATAATGTTTATAGATATACACAATACGATTCCATTTATGACCACAAGCAGTACATTCATAATCTTGCCGAACAGGCGGAGGGCCATATAAACATTGTCCGTAAAAAGGAAGAAATTTACCCTCACCGGCCTTTGTACCGCAGATACAACAATAATTATCATTTCCAATATAGGAATGACAATTCCCGCAAAGGCCTGTATAATCTGTGATATAATCTTCATCCATATCTGATTCAGGTCTTTTTTTCATATAATATCATCTTTCTGTTATTGATTCAGAACGGCCTTGACAGTCTTGATGATATTTTCACTGGACAGACCGAATTCTTTCAGCAGATCCAATGCAGGCCCTGAATGGCCAAATTCATCATTGACACCGATCTTTGTGACTGGTACAGGATAATATTCCGTCACGCATTCCGCAACAGCACTCCCAAGACCTCCGATAATGCTATGCTCTTCTACAGTGATGATTCTGCCTGTTTCCTTTGCGGCCTTACAGATCAATTCTGTATCAAGGGGCTTAATCGTGTGAATATTGATCACTCTGGCTTGAATTCCTTCTGATTTGAGCGCATCAGCGGCGGCAACGGCTTCAGCAACCATCAAACCAGTTGCAATGATAGTGATCTGATCTTTCTCTGATTCCCGGAGTGTGATCCCCTTACCAATCTCAAACTGATATGTTTCCGGATCATTCAGAATGGGAGCGGCCAGCCGTCCAAATCGCATATAAACAGGCCCTTCATAATCAACAGCGGCCTTGACAGCGGCTTTTGCTTCGACATCATCACAAGGAACAATCACAGTCATTCCCGGAATGGTACGCATTAAAGCAATATCTTCATTGCATTGATGGGTTGCGCCATCTTCGCCGACAGAAATCCCGGCATGTGTTGCGCCGATTTTTACATTCAGATGCGGATAGCCAATAGAATTCCGTACAATTTCATAAGCACGTCCGGCGGCGAACATTGCAAAAGAGCTTGCGAACGGGATCATCCCGGAAGCGGCTAGACCAGCGGCCACGCCCATCATATTCTCCTCTGCAATGCCGCAGTCAAAGAATCTTTCCGGGTGGGCTTTCTTGAAAATGCCTGTCTTGGTAGCGGCGGCAAGATCAGCATCAAGAACAACTAAATTCGGATATGTTTCAGCTAATTCTGTAATTGCTTCCCCATAGCTTTCACGGGTTGCTTTTTTCTTGATCTCAGCCATGATTTACGCCTCCAATTCTGCCAGAGCGGTTTTCAATTCACTCATAGCCTGTTCATACTGTTCTGCATTTGGGGCAGCACCATGCCAGGATACCTGATTTTCCATGAAAGAAACGCCTTTTCCCTTGATGCTTTTCTGAATAATAACAATCGGTTTTCCTGTAATCGTACTCGCTTCCTGAAATGCTTTTTCGATCTGATCGAAATCATGGGCATCATTCAGAAGAATTACATGCCAGCCGAACGCTTTAAATTTTTCATCAATTGGTTCAGGAGAGCAGACTTCTGTAATTTTGCCATCAATCTGAAGGCCATTATGATCCACAATTGCAATCAGATGATCCAGCTGATAATGTGCGGCGAACATAGCGGCCTCCCATACCTGACCTTCTTCGATTTCGCCGTCTCCCAGAATGGCATAGACATGATAATCTTTCTGATTCAGTTTTCCAGCGAGAGCCATGCCGCAGGCGGCGGAAATGCCCTGACCAAGAGAACCGCTTGACATATCAATTCCGGGTGTATGAATGCTAGGATGTCCCTGGAGCATTGCACCGATATGCCGCAGACTTTCTAATTCTTTTTTATCAAAATAGCCTTTTTCTGCTAATGCGGCATATAATGCCGGGGCACAGTGGCCTTTTGATAATACTAATCTGTCACGGTTTTCATCATCCGGATTCTGCGCATCCACATGCATTTGATGAAAATACAGATATGTCACCAGATCCGCAATTGACAGCGAACCGCCTGGATGACCGGATTTTGCATGAAATGTTCCTGTCAGAACACCCATGCGGACATTGACAGCTATTTTTTCAAGCTGTTTCCTGATCGCTTCGTCCATAAATAACCTCCGATAATTTTATTTAACAGTTTTCACTGTTATTGGCAAAAAATTCTTCTGCATAGTCTTCAAAAATTTCATATAAGGGGAGAGAAGAACCCGGATGACCGCCGTTCGGAATCAGAACACAATGTTCCAGTCCAAGCAGATATTTCAAAAAGTCATGTGTCTTGATGACAGTATCTTTTTCCCCGATAATGGCAAATGTTTTTTCCAGATTCAGCTTTGAAAGATTAGAAAATAATTCGATATATTGCATGATAAAATCTCTGTTTTCAAAGCCAATTTCCGGGAGAGTCTGAAACGGATTCAAACAAGGATTAATAAGAACAGCAGGGCACTGTTTCACAGCGGCCACCTGAAAAGCGAAAAATCCGCCCATACTGCTCCCGGTTACAGCATGGCAGTTTTCTGAATCATAAAGCTGTACCAGCTGCATTAAAATTTCTTTTGGACTTTCTTTATCATAATCAAGCTGAGGAGAAATCACAGAAAAGCCTTGTTTTTCCAATGCTAGGCAAGAACTATTCTGTGCAGATGCATGATAGCCATGCAGATTTAAAATTTTCATATTAATATCTCCTGATTTAAAATTTTAGAAATCAATTCTTCCATAGCACCCTCTTCACAGGATCTGGACAGAATCAGATCAGAAACGGCTTTAACCGGATCAGCTGCATTGGCAGGACAAACGGCGAGATCTGCTGCTTTGAGCATTGCAATATCATTATCAAAATCCCCTACAGCGATGAATTTAAATTCTTTCATGCCGGGTAGATTTCTATAAGCTGTCAGGGCACTGCCTTTGGAAACGCCTTCGGGAAGCATTTCATAAAATTTCGTTTCTGAGCGCATAAAATCAACACCCTGAAAATGTTGATCTTGAATATACTGGATAAATGCAGGAATTTCATCTGGTGACATGGCAAACAGGACTTTTAGCCATGTGCCCTGTACTTCCTGCACTGTGCCATATCTAGGGGATACGCCACAGATCTGGATATGCATTTTTTCATGTTCTGTATTATTGACAACCCATGTATCTTTCAGACAGAGAATTTCCCCGCCTGCATGGGGCTGTTCTGTGATAATTTTCTCTGTCATGGCTTTGGCTGTATCCGGAAGCGCATGAACAAATAAATATTCTTGATTTTGATGATTATAAATTGCTGCGCCATTGAAAACAATCATAGGGCTTTTAAGATCCAGCTGTTCGGCATATCGTGCAGAAGCCTGAACCGTGCGGCCTGTTGCAATAGAAAATAAGCCGCCAGCTTCTTCAAATTTCCGAATGGCTTTTTTATCCTGATCCAGGGGAATTTTACTTGCCGGAAGCAATGTTCCGTCCAGATCTGTAATAATACAGAGCTTTTGATCTAATTTCATCATGTCACATCTTTTCTAATAATTTCTGAAAATATGCCGGAGCAGGTGCGGAAAATTCCAGATATTCCCCTGTCCGGGGATGGATAAACCCGATTTTTCGGGCATGTAAACATTGCCCTTGTGTGCCTTTCACTGCTTTTCCATATACATCATCCCCATAAACCGGATGACCAATATAAGCAAGATGCACACGGATCTGATGTGTCCGGCCTGTTTCCAGAATCAGCTTTACATGCGCCAGCCCTGCATATTGCCGGATTACTTCATAATGTGTGATAGCTGATTTTGCATTTTGATCTGTCACACACATTTTTTTCCGGTCTGTTTTGCTTCTTCCGATCGGGGCATTGATCACTCCTGTTTTCTCCAAAAAATGCCCTACTGCAAGTGCTTCATACTCTCTTGTAAAGCTATGCGCCTTAATTTGTTCAGCAAGTCCCTGATGAGCCATATCATTCTTAGCCACAATCAAGAGACCGCTGGTATTTTTATCAATTCTATGTACAATCCCCGGACGAATCACGCCATTGATTCCGGACAGGCTTCCCTTGCAATGATAAAGCAATGCATTCACAAGCGTTTCATCATAATTTCCTGCTGCCGGATGTACAACCATGCCTTTTGGTTTATTGACAACTAGCAGATCTTCATCTTCATACAGAATTTCAAGTGGAATTTCCTGTGGAATGACTGCAATTTCCTCTGGGGGCGGTATCATCACGCTGATTTTCATATTTGCCTTGGGTCTGAAATTTTTGGGAATCGTTTTTCCGTCAGCTGTCACATTTCCGGCGGCAATTAATCCTTGTACAGCGCAGCGTGTCAGGCCGATTTCAAGTCCTGCAATCCATTTATCCAGCCGTATGCCTTCGGCTTCTGCCGGAAAGATCAGTTCATGTGTTGTCATTCTTCTGCCTCTTCTCTTCTTTTTCCATGAAAAATGCAATATAAACCATTAATAGCACTGTTCCCACACTGACAAAACAATCTGCCAGATTAAAAATTGCAAAATCAAACAGCTGCAAATCCAGATAATCCACTACACGGCCGCCCCGGAATATGCGATCCAGCATATTGCCCAGCGCACCGCCCAGAATCATAACAAGACTCCAGTATAACAGCCTGTTTTTTTTTGCATAGCGAATCAAGCTATAAATACAGACACCCATACCCAAAGCTGATATGATCAAGAGAAATACCGTCTGCCCGGCAAAACTGCTGAATGCTGATCCAGTATTTTCAATAAAATGCAGATGCATAATATCCAGACTGCCAATTTGCAGAAATGGCTTTTCCTGATATAACTCAAAATTCTGGACAATCCAGTATTTAATTATCTGGTCTGCGCCAGCAATTGCAAGTATCACAAATACAGCAAGAATCAGCATGTTTTCCCCTTTCTGAAAAATAGCAGGCCTGCCGTCCCAGCAGGCCGCTCTGCTTTATTATTCGCCCATCACTTCCGCACAGCGTTTGCACAGAGTGGGATGCAGCTGAATTTTGCCGACTTCTTCGGAATAGCACCAGCATCTTTCACATTTATTGCCGGATGCTTTCTGAATTTCATAAGCAAAATCTGCTTCTCCGGTGTCACCTGTACAGATTTCAACAGCTGATACAATCAGGACATCTTTTAATTCTGTCCAGCTTTTAAGCCGCTGTGCCTCTGCATCTTCTTTGACAGTGATAATCACTTTGGCCTCCAGAGATTTGCCAATGAGTTTTTCATTGCGTTTTTCTTCGAGTTTTTTATTAACAGCTTCCCGAATCGCATAAATTTCATCCCATTTGGCCGCAAATACGGGATCTGTTGTCACTTCATCACTTTCAGGAATAAACGGATTCAGGAATACACTTCTTGCATCATCCTCTGCTTTATGCGGCATATTCTGCCAGATTTCCTCACTGGTAAAGCTCAGGATAGGAGCCATCATTCTGACAAGCGCATCAAGTACACGATACATAGCTGTCTGAGCGGCTCTTCTGGTTGCAGAATTGACTTTTTCGCAGTACAGACGATCTTTGATAATATCCAGATAAAAGCTTGACAGATCCACAGTGCAGAAATTCCGGATTGCATGGAATACAGAGTGGAAATCATAAGCATCATAACCAGCATTAACTTTCTTTGTAAGCTGATTCAGGCGCATAAGAATCCATTCATCCAGCTCATCCAGCTGATCATAAGAAACAGAATCTGCATCTGGATTAAATACCGTTTCACCATCGCTGAAATTACCAAGAATATATCTTGCTGTATTTCTGATTTTTCTATAAGCGTCAGATAATTGACTAAGAATATCTTTAGAAATTCTAATATCAGAATGATAATCTGAAGAAGCAACCCATAAGCGGAGAATATCTGCGCCATACTGTTCAATTACTTCTTCCGGAGCAATGCCATTTCCGAGAGATTTATGCATTGCCTTGCCTTCGCCATCTACGACCCAGCCATGTGTACATACGGATTTATATGGCGCAGTGCCTTTATAGACAACAGAAGTCAGCAGGGAAGATTGAAACCAACCTCTATATTGATCTGCGCCCTCCAGATACAGATCTGCTGGCCAAGTTAATTCATCATAATTATCAAGTACTGCTGTATGTGATACACCGGAATCAAACCAGACATCCATAATATCATATTCTTTTGTAAATTCCTGACAGCCGCACTCACATTTTGTATCTGCCGGGATCAGTTCAGAAACTTCTTTTTTCCACCATGCGTCTGAGCCTTCTGCTCTGAACACATCAGCGATACTCTTGACAGTGGCATCTGTCACAATGGGCTTTTTGCAATCTTTGCAATAAACCACGGGAATAGGAACGCCCCAAGTTCTCTGGCGAGAAATACACCAGTCGCTGCGATCTCTGACCATGCCTTTAATACGATCCTCGCCCCATTCAGGAATCCATTTGACACTTTCAATTGCCTTAATGGCATTTTCTTTGAATCCGTTCACAGAACAGAACCACTGTTCTGTAGCTCTATAAATAATCGGAGAATGACACCGCCAGCAATGCGGATACTGATGCACAATATTCTGCATAGCAAGCATTGCGCCCTCTTCTACTAATCGTTGTGCAATTTTCTGATTTGCCTGATCTGTGTCAAGGCCTTCAAATTCTCCTGCTTCGGCAGTTTGGCGGCCTTTTGCATCCACGCAGACGATAATACCAATATCATCATAATTCTTGCATACTTCATAGTCTTCGACACCATAGCCGGGGGCAGTATGTACGCAGCCCGTACCGCTTTCAAGCGTTACATGATCGCCGATAATAATCGGGGAAACTCTGTCATAAAGCGGATGTTTGGTTTTGATACCTTCCAGCTGTGCGCCTGTAAAAATGCCATCTGTTGAATATTCTTGAATGCCTGCGGTTTCCATTACGGTTTTCACCAGTTCATCCGCCATGACATAATATTCTTCCCCGACTTTCACCAATGTATAATTATAATCAGGCCCCAAGCAGATCGCCAGGTTGCCGGGAATTGTCCATGTGGTAGTTGTCCAGATGACGAAATACACATTTTTGAGATCTAATCCCATTGCAGAGAACAGGCCTTTATCATCTGTCACTCTAAATTTCACATAGATAGATTTACACGGATCATTTTCATATTCAATTTCCGCTTCAGCAAGAGCTGTATTACAATCAGGACACCAATAAACAGGCTTCAGGCCTTTATACATATAGCCATCTCTTGCCATTTTCCCGAATACTTCCACTTGACGAGCTTCATATTCTGGTCTAAGCGTCAGATACGGATGATCATAATCTGCAATTGTTCCGAGCCGTTTGAACTGTTGTTTCTGATTTTCGACATGAGTCAGCGCAAAATTTTTGCAGGCCTGTCTGAGATCCAGCGGCGGAATTGCACCATTTTCCACACCGATTTCTTTCAGGGCTTTCAGCTCAATAGGTAAACCATGCGTATCCCAGCCGGGAACATAGGGCGCATAATACCCTGTCATATTTTTCTGCTTGAAAATAAAATCTTTCAGAATTTTATTCAATGCTGTACCAATATGAATTGTACCATTTGCATACGGAGGGCCATCATGGAACATAAAACTTTTCTTTCCGGCATTTTTTTCCATGATCAAATCATAAAGTCGTTTCTGTTCCCATTGTGCGAGCACCTCTGGCTCACGCTTCGGCAGATTGCCCCGCATTGGAAATGCTGTTTGAGGCATATTCAGCGAATTCTTGTAATCCTGTGCCATAATTAGAAATATTCCTTTCCTGTTGAGTGACATCCTCCCCCGGTGATGGGTTTGGTTCCCGGCTGATCTGTCGGGCGATCCCCATGTGTCCCATGGTTCTTTCCCTTTCTGTTCTCACAGAGAAGGGAATCCCTTATACTATATTCAGTATACCGTATTTTTCGCAATTTGTCAAGAGGTGAAATATAATTCCCCCACTTTCAAAGCGGGGGATTTTCCTGATTAATTAAAATCATCTGGAACAGGAGGGGTAAATGAAACGGTTTCAGCTGGGGGGGCAGCAGACATAGCAGCGGCAAGAATGGCTTCTTTTGCAGCATCTACTGTAACGCCGGCAGTTTCTTCAGAAGGCGGCGGCAGTTCTTCATTTTCCTCAGGCATAGCAGAAATCTTTTCCAGATGGGTTTTATACATATCAAACAGACTCCGCTTGAAATCGGCAACCATTTTTTTCGCTTCGGCAAGAGCCTCTTTTTCTCTTGCAATTTCAGCTCTATTTTTTTCCATTGCAATTTCATGCTGGCGTGTTGCTTCATCGAGAAGCATAGCAGCCTCTTCTTTTGCTCTTGCAAGAATCTGCTCTGCTTTTTCTTTTGCTTCTGAAATAGTTCTATGTCCTTCTTTCTGTGCGCCAAGCAGTGCATCTTTAATAGCTTCCTCATCTTTCATGTATTCCCGTACTTTATCAGCAAGCACTTGAATCTTGTGATTACTATCTTCTCTTTCTGCATCAATTTCCTGAAATACTTCCTCCAGCTGGCCAAGAAATTCATCTACTTCTTCTGCCTGATAACCCCAGGCCGCTTTATCAAATTTTTTACCTCTGATCTCTTCCGCTGTCATCATAATGCAAACTCACCTCAAATTATAAATATTTTTCAATTACAATATGCAGACGGCCTTTTTTGGTCGGCATACTGATAGATTTCAAGCAGAATTTTCCATATCCCCTGACAGAGAAAACATCTCCTTCTTTCAGATGGCGAGAAACTTCTGTGATTTCCTGATAATTTACCATCACCAGCTGACGGCAGATCAATTCTGCACATGTTTCCCGGTTCAAATGCAAAGCCGTTTTCAGAATTGCATCCAGCCGTGGAGAAGCCACTGTTCCGGTTATAGATTTCACTGCCTGCTGATAATCATCTGCAAATGGTACGGCATCAGTCACTCTCACACCCATGCGGCCAATTTTCGTGAGCTGCATTCCTGCCGCTGCGGCCGCACCTGTGACAAAGCACTGTATTCTGCCGGGGGAAACAAAAATATCTCCGATGCAGTCACGTGTTACTTGCTGTGCCATCAGACTCCCCAGAACATCCCTGTGTGTGATCTGATCTGTTTCCCGGAATGTGATTGTCAGGCATGTGATGGGAAATTCAGAATCTTCCGGAACAGCATCCTCCGGATGAATACATAAGATCCCTCGTTCTGCCGAAGCACAGCCGCCATAAAACCGGAAACATCCTTCTTTCAGCATTGGCCTGAGCATTGTATATTGCCTTCTGTCAAGAAATCCGGTAAAACTGCGCCATGCATTCCTGCGTATCATATCTCTGACATGCGCCGCTAAAAACTGATCTTGCACCTGTTGTTTTTCTGTCATGACTGATTATTGAACAGCCCGTTGTTTTCCAGTTCTGCTGCAAGATCATCCCCGATAAATCCGACATTATAGGGCGTAATAATATACGTCAGATTTGCGACTGGTTTCAGGCTGCCGCTGATGGCATACGACACGCCAACCAGAAAATCAATAATTCTCCGCCGGTTTTCTGGTGATGCCGTTTCCAGATTCAGCACAACCGTTTTGCGGCTGATGAGATGATCTGCAATTGCTTTTGCATCGGTAAACACTTCCGGCTTGACAAGCACAACCTGAAGCTGTGCCGTTGCCTGAATATTGACAATATCGCCCTGTTTATGGCCGCTGAGCTGTTCATCAATATTAGGAATCGGCGGCAGTTCCTGAGCGGATGGGACGGGCGGCGGTTCTGGTGCGTCATCCGTAGGAAAGAAAAATTCTTTTACATTGTCAAATAATTTCATCAGTGGTCTCCTTTCAGCGTTTGCTGTAATCTCTTGCGCCGAATAACGCCGAACCGATCCGGACAAGATTTGACCCGCACTGAATGGCCTGCGCATAGTCATCAGACATTCCCATAGAAAGAATTTTCATCTCTGTATCTGGGATCTGCATTTGTTTGATTTTCAGGAATAATTCCTGCATGGCTTTCAGAAAGCGGTCATCTTTGACCGGCGGCGGGATCGTCATCAGGCCGCACACATGCACATGCGGCAATTCTGACACCTGCATCAGAAGCTCTGGCAAAGTCTCCGGAAGAATGCCGCTTTTGCTTTCTTCTCCTCCAATATTGACTTCCAGCAAAATATCTTGTTTCAAATTTTGTTTTGCTGCATATTTTTCAATTTCCTGTGCCAGTGTCAGCTTGCTGACAGACTGAATCATCCGGATATTGCCAATTAAATATTTCACTTTATTGCTTTGTAGTGTGCCGATGAAATCAACCGGAATTCCGGGACGATAGGCATCTTTTTTGGATTGATATTCCTGAACTCGGTTTTCTCCAAGTATTTGAATGCCACAATCAATGGCACAGTTGACCAATTCCGGCGCAACGGTTTTAGTCACGGCCATAAATGCAATTTCTTCCGGCAAACGGCCGCTTTTTACGGCGGCATCTGCAATTGTTTCAAGAATTCTGTGATAATTTTCCTGTATTTGTTTATTGTCCATCTGCATCAATTCCTTTCGTAATAATGGAATCATAGAGCGCAAGATAATCATTTCCAGTATGCTGAGCAGAAATCACATAATCTGCGCCTTCATAGACAACGTCCAGCTTTCTAAATTCCGGCTGTTCGCCGTCCAGCACATAAACACCCCTATATTCTGTTGTGACTTGTCTTGTTTTTCCAGTTTCCGGATCTTTGACTGCTTCTGTGATATTTCTGAAATGCAGGGCAGTTCTGGGAACACGGATCCCCTGATATTCTCCCCGAATAAGCTCTACTGCCTCTGTTCGGTGCTGTACCAGATCATGAGTCATGACTTCACAAGTAATGCAGATAACAGTCCGGTCATCACCAGAATCTGCATTTAAAGATGTGACTTCTCCGTCAACGGTTTCCGAAGTAGAAGCAAATTTTAGTGTCAGCGGCTGACCCTGTTTATATCTTTTCTCTGTATTATCCACAACCGCCGCCAGCACCCATTGATAGCTGTCAATTAATTTTCCAACTGCATTGGATTCTGTATGATCCTGAATTCCTTCCAGCTGTTCCGCTGTGAGATTGCGGACATCTTTCAGCGTAAGAGAAGATTCATAACCATCGGCATAGCTAACAAAATAAGCGGCTTCATCTGCAATGATTACATCTAATGGCTGCTCCTGTGCCTGTTCCAGAGAACTGATTTCTGCCTGTATGGCCTGCATCTGTAATTCATAACCGCTGTCTTTTCCTGTAATCAGCTGATATGTGCTTAACAGAACGGCAATTTCTTCCCGTCTGCTCTGCAAATCTGACAAATGCATTTGTTCACGCTGATACAGATATTCTTTATAATTCTGTGTAAACAGATCTGCAATATTGGACGGCTGGGCGGTTTTTGTTGTACCGGGATTAGAAATTCTTTCCAGCAGAGAAAGCTCATTTTTCAACTGCTGAATTCTCTGCTTGATTTCAATCTGATGTTCAGAAGAGTATACTTCTGCAATCACAGTTCCAATTCCCAGCTTGCCGCCGTCTGGCACTTCATAGCTGATGATTCCAGATCCTTTATAATTCAGCACCTGTTCATCACGGATAAAAATGCCCTGCACCTGTTCTGAGTCACTACCCTGCGAGAGCAAAGCAGTTTCTGTTGTATAATTCTGGTTAAACTGTCGTATAATAACATTAACTACAGTGATGATAATAAAAACAGCGACAAGCACCAGAATTCCAGACAACATTTCAGAATGCATGTATTATTCCGGCTTGTCCTCACTGTCCAGAATAGAAATCGGACGGGAGGGCGCAATGGTAGAAATCGCATGTTTATATACAAGCTGCTGTTGACCGGCACAATCAAAAATAACAACATAATTATCAAAGCCCTTGACAATGCCTTTGCACTGAAATCCGTTTACAAGATAGGTTGTCACCGGAATTCTTTCTTTTCTTGCCTGATTCAGGAATGTATCCTGAAGATTCATATTTTTGTTCATATTTCTAACTCCTTTCAAATCAGTAGTATTTCTTCTATCTGGAAACACTTACTATCTATTATATCACAAATTTTCTGTTTTGGCTATGATTTTTTCAGCTTTTTCAGAAATTTCCTGTACTTCATCATTTTTACTCAATATCAACCACTGAATTTGAGCATTTCGACGAAACCATGTCATTTGCCGTTTGGCATAGCGTCGGGTTTCCTGCTGAATCAGTGCAATACAATTTTCCAGACTGGAAGAGCCTTCCAGCCATGGGATGAGCTCTTTATAGCCGATTGCAGCGGAAGAAGTGCCAACAGATCCCTGCTGATAGGCTTCCCGCACTTCTTCAAGCATTCCTGTTTCAGCCATCCGAAGCACTCGCTGATTGATTCTGTCATAGAGATCCTGTCTATTTTGATAAGCAAGTCCGATAATACAGGCATCAAAAGGGGAATCAGCGGCCAGATTGGCGGCTTTATACTCTGTAAATGTCATTCCGGAGGTAAGACAGACTTCCAGCGCACGGACAAGCCGGACAGTATTATTGACATGAATTTTTTGAGCGGCTTGAGGATCAAGGCTCTGTAATTCCTGATATAAATTCTGATTGCCTTCTGTCTGCGCTCTTGCAAGCAATTTTTTCCGGATCTCTGTTTCTTTCTGAGGGGCAAACTGCATTCCATTCAGAACGCTGTCAAGATACAGGCCTGTTCCGCCGACAAAGATCGGCAATTTGCCACGGGATGCAATTTCCTGAATTTTCTGATTCGCTAAGATAACATAGTCTGCAACGGAAAAATTTTGTGATCGTGGAATCACACTGATCAGATGATGTGGAATTCCCTGCATTTCTTCTATCGATGGCTTTGCAGTTGTAATATCTAAGCCCTGATAGATCTGCATAGAATCGCAGGAAATCACTTCACCATTATATTTTTTAGCCAGTTCCACACCAAGGGCAGTTTTTCCGGAAGCGGTTGCTCCGACAATTGCAAATAATTTCTGTTTCTGCATTGCATGTGATCCTTTCTATGGTTTGCAGTTATTACAGGGGGAATATCCTGCATGAACAGCCTCCTCACGTGTGCCATAAAAGGCCTGTCTGTTATGGGCATTCATCTGCTCTACACTGGGACAATCAGGCCTATGAAATTTCATGCGATAAGTATTTAAATAATATGTCACTTCTTTTTCTGGTTCAGTCATTTTCTGTGTTTCTGATTCAGTGGCTTTCTGCGTTGTTGGCTCAGTGATTTCCTGTGTAACAGATTTTATAGGCGACTCTGTCTCTATCATTGTTGATACAGATTCTACTTCAGCTGTTATCTGAGACGGATTTTTATCCGGGCTGATTAATTTGGAAATCAATATTGCAGATAAAATCAACCCTAGAATCACAAAGGCAGAGAGAATAGCAAATTTTTTTGATCTTGTATCAGCAATATAAACATTTTTTGATACATGGCTTATTTTTGCAGATTTATTCTTTGCCCGGCAGATTTCACAGCGTTTCGGCAGATGCAGACCTTTTTCTTGATAAAACTGCATTTCAGAATCTGTGAGATCAAACATCTGACCGCATTGTTTGCATATCATTTTCATAATTATACAATTCTCCGGAACTGTTTTTCAAGCTCACGCTTTGACATAACAAACATCACCGGCCGGCCGTGCGGACAATGCCGGATTTCTTCATGATTGCAGACCTGTTCCGCTAATGACAGCATTTCAGGAACAGTATTTTTATCATTCGCACGGATCGCCGATTTACATGCTAGATCATGCAATGTATTCTCCAACGCATGACTTTGGGGATCTACTTTTCCAAGATATAAATTATGCGCTACTTCCTGTATAATCTCATCAAGATCCATTTCAGCAAAAAAATAGGGTGCGGCCTGAATTATCAGATATGGCTTTTCTGAAAAATCTGCCTGAAATCCTAATCTATCAAGCAAAGGCTGCTGTTCTTCCATAGCAGAAAAATCATCCAGTGTCAGCAGAACTTTGCAGGGGGTCAGCAGCATTTGCTGATATTGTTTACAATTTTCTTTTCTAAGTTTTTCAAAAATAATCCGTTCATGTGCGGCATGTTTATCAATCATGATCATGTTATCTCCAGACTGCACTATCACATAATTGGCAAACAGTTCCCCGACAACCTGCAAATCCGGGAACTGCACTGTTTCTTGTGATTCATTCTGTAACGGCGGAGCAGACTGTTCCGGAGGAAAAACCGGATCTTCATAATGCTGATGCAGCTGCTGAAAGGGAACTGCTCTAACAGAAACTTCCTCTTCTGGTTCTGCTTCGACATCAAGAAAACTTTCCGGAAGTGTCAGCGATTTCGGCAATGCTTCCCATTTGGGAGGCGTATAAACAGGATCAGGAATTTGCACTTGAAAGGGCATATCACTCTGATTCAGCTTTTCAAATTTAGGTGTTTCTGTTGGAAGCGGCAAAGGCATCGGCTCTGATGGCTGTGTTGCAAATACATGTTTTTCTTGTGTTTCAGGCATGCCGCCGTACCAATCTGCTTTTTTAGTTTGAAATTCATAAAGCAATCCATTTTTCAGAAATGCATTTTTCACTGCAAAATAGACTGCATCAATCACTTGTTTTTCTTCTGAGAAACGAACTTCTGCTTTTGAAGGATGAATATTCACATCAAGAGAATCGGGGGACATATTCAGCATGAGTACACAGGCCGGAAACTTTCCTGTCATGAGTAGAGTATCATAAGCACTTTCAATAGCAACGGAACATTGCTTTGATTTCACATATCTGCCATTTACGAAAAAATTCTGAAAACTTCTGTTATTTTTGGCAAACAGCGGCTTGATGACATAGCCTTTTACAGAAATGCCATCTTGTTCATGATCCACAGGGATCAAATCACGGGCAAAATCTTTTCCATAAACCGCATGAATGGCAGAAATTAATTCACCTGTGCCATCAGAATGAAAATCAAGTTTATGATTTCGAATAAATTTAAATGCAATTTCCGGATGAGAAATTGCTATTTTCTGAATAATCTGTGAAACAGCATTTCCTTCGGAAGTTTCTTTTTTCATAAATTTGCGTCTTGCAGGGACATTAAAAAACAGATCTCTGATCATGATCATTGTACCCTCTGGGCAGCCGCATTCAATTACTTTGGAATCTTCACCCCCGGCAATTTCATACTGTGAGCCGAATGCATCGCCGGGGCATCTTGTCATAACCTGAATTCTAGCGACTGCCGCCACAGAGGCCAGAGCTTCACCACGGAATCCGAGAGTATGAATATTTTCCAGATCTATTTTTTCTTTTACTTTGCTGGTAGCATGGCGAAGGAATGCTTTTGGAACATCTTCAGCTGACATGCCGCAGCCATCATCTGTAATTTTCATAAAGCTTGTGCCGCCGTCCCTGATCTCAACAGTAATTCTTTTTGCACCTGCATCAATAGAATTTTCAACTAATTCTTTGATCACAGAAGCAGGCCGTTCAATCACTTCTCCAGCGGCGATAAGCTCAGAAACAGATTTATCCAGTACGCTAATAACAGACATTTTTACCCCTTTCTGATTCTAATCACAATGATATAAATAAAAAATAAGATATTCATCAGGAAAATGAACAGAAGTATGATTTGAGGAATATGTGTATCAAGTGGATTCTGCCTGATTACACAATCAGTCCACACACCAGCATAGAAAAATACATATCCTATCCCTGAAAAATCAATCAAAAGCTGAAACGCTGATTTTATTTTTGCTTCTTTTGCTTCTGATATTTTCATACCTGTGGGGATTTTCCAGATAAAATATGTAATCACCTGTACTAAAATGATAGCAAATAAGGCAATTAAATAAGGATAGGCAATATAACGCTTACTGTCAAAAACATCAAATTCTCCAGTACTGGAAAAATGTACTCCTATCCTATCCGGCAAAGTATTCCATACAATGATCAGCCGAAGCAGACTAAGCAGAAATATCCCTAATGATAATGTTATCAGCATAACATGTATCATTTTTATGATTTTATTCATAGATAAATCATCCATTCAATACAGCATATAATTCTTCCAAAAATTCCCTGCATTCTGCATCTGACAATTCTGCAATATTCATGCGTTTCAGCTTATGGATAATTTCTGTTTCCTGTTGTGCATCAAAGCTGATCTGTAAATCTGATTTTTTCACAGGTATTTTCTGCATAGGCTGATGTTCCTCCATTTCATGCAGAAGTTTCCGGGCACGATCCAGCACTTTATGCGGCAGTCCTGCCAGCTTTGCAACATCAATTCCATAGCTATCATCTGTACCGCCGGGAACGATCTTTCTTAAAAATCGAATTCCTTCTTTTCCCTTCCGGACAGCAATACTATAATTTTTTACTCCTGTCATCTCATTTTCAAGAGAAATTAACTCATGATAATGTGTTGCAAACAGGGTTTTGCATCCAAGGGATTTCTGATTGCAAATATATTCTGCTACTGCCTGTGCAATGCTGATTCCATCAAATGTAGAAGTTCCCCGGCCTACTTCATCAAGAATCACAAGGCTATCTTTTGTGGCATATTTGAGAATTTCAGCAACTTCTTTCATTTCTACCATGAAAGTACTTTCACCGGCAGAAAGATCATCTGAAGCACCTATACGAGTAAAAATCCGATCTACAGGGGATATTTTCGCATAGCTTGCCGGGACAAAACAGCCCATCTGTGCCATCAGGACGATCAGGGCAGTTTGCCTCATATATGTAGATTTACCTGACATATTAGGCCCTGTAATGACAGAAAGCCGATTCTGATCAGTATCAAGATACACATCATTAGGAACAAAAATTTCATCCTGTAGCATTTGTTCCACAACGGGATGCCGTCCATCCCGGATATTCAGAACATGATCAATAGAAATTTCGGGTTTACAGTAATTATTTTTAGAAGCTGTCTCGGCAAAAGAAACCAACACATCAATCTGTGCAATGGCGGCGGCGGTTTCCTGGACTTTCACAAGTGCCTGTGCCAGATAATCCCGTACTTGATTATATAAATCCTGTTCCAGTTGCAAAGCCTTATCTTTTGCCCCCAGAATCGTATTTTCCGCTTTTTTTAGCTCATCTGTGATGAATCTTTCTGCATTTGCAAGTGTTTGCTTGCGGATATAATAATCCGGTATTTTATCATAATAAGATCTTGTGACTTCTAAATAATATCCAAATACTTTATTAGAGCCGATTTTCAGATTTTTGATTCCAGTTTTTTCCCGTTCCCGTTCACAGATCTGATCAATCAGGGAATTGCCGCCCCCCATGATTTCCCTTAACTGATCCAGATTTTTATCAAATCCCGTCCGGATCACTCCGCCATCTTTCAACAAAATGGGAGGATCTTCTGTGATTGCACGGTCAATCAGATCTGCAATCTGCTGTAAATCTGAAATATTTTTATTTAATTTCCGGAGCAGGGAGCTATCCTCAAATTGTGAAAGCAAAATTTTTAATTCTGGAAGTGTCTGCGCTGTGGTACACATTGCCCTCAGATCTCTGGGAGTTGCCTTTTTATAAACAATTCTTGTCATCAGTCGTTCGAGATCATAAATATTTTCAAGCATTTCCTGTAACTGTAATGTTTCTATACTATGTTTCATTAGAGATTCTACAGCATCCAATCTTGCAAGAATCCGGGCAGGGCTTCTCAAAGGCCGTTCAATCCATTGTTTCAGCATTCTTTTTCCCATAGCAGTCCGAGTAGCATCCAGCACGGCCAGCAGGGAATTTTTTTTATTATTTGTCCGTATTGTCGAAGTCAATTCCAGATTTTTCAATGCATTATAATCCAATGTCATATAGGCAGAATGATCACTTAATTCCAGACTGACAAAACGGCCGACCGGGCTTTTTTGTGTATTACGAATATAAGCAAATAATCCACAGACAGCAAAGGCTTCTGCGGTATCAGATTTAAGTCCCAGATCTCCCAGTGATTGCACAGAAAACTGCTGATATACAGCATCTGCATGAAAGGCTGGATCAAAAAAATCTTCTTCCTGCATTTCGCACAAGCATTGCAGACGGATTTTCAAAAAATTATTTACCTGTCTTTTATCCAGAAATCTTGGATTATAAATTAATTCTACCGGCATATATCTGGATAATAAATTAATCATTTCTTCCTGATTTTCTTCATCTGATATAGAATAAAGTGCGGCTTCTCCTGTGGACAGATCTGCAAAACAGAGTGCAACCCCTTGTGGACTGCAATAGACACTGCATAGATAATTATTATTCGCATCATCCAGCATATCATTTTCAATAATCGTCCCTGGTGTGACAACCCGGATCACTTCTCGTTCAACGAGTCCTTTACTCAATGCCGGATCTGTCATTTGTTCGCAGATAGCGACTTTATACCCCAGATCAATCAGCTTTTTCAGATATAATTCATAACTATGATGAGGAACTCCGCACATAGGGGCACGTTCTGACAGACCGCATTCACGGCCTGTCAGCGTCAGTTCCAAATCTCTGGACACCCGGAGGGCATCATCAAAAAACATTTCATAAAAATC
>DJXD01000099.1 GCA_002449585.1 Ruminococcus sp. UBA7013 | reverse complement strand
CTATAGGCGGGGGAGGATGTCACGCATTTTTAATTCTATCTTTTTTTCATGAAATGCTGTATAATATAAGAGATATCGCTTTCAGAAAGGAAGAAATTAGAATATGAAAGAAAGCAAAGAAGATGCACAATTTGTTATCAAGAAAGGTTATCCTAGTATTTCTAAAACATTTCGTCTCCCGATAAATATCTGTAATCGTCTGGAAGAACTGGCTAATGAAAATAATCTTTCATTGAATGCGCTTGTTGTACAATGCATTATGTATGCGCTGGAACATCTTGGAACATAATAAAAAAACTGCTGTACCTGACAGCAGTTTTTTTAATTTCTGGATTATACACCATACTGTTCCCGATAAGCAAGCATTTTTTCAAGATATTCTTTTCCGGGAATGATATCATTCTGAATAGCCTGAATAATATCCAGCATTGTGACGATCGGATATACAGTGATGCCGAATTCCTGCTTGACTTCCTGAACAGCGGAAAACGTACCTGTTCCTTTTTCCATGCGATCAACTGTAATCACCATACCAGTCACATCCACATCAGCGGCAGATTTCAGCTTTGGCAAAGATTCTCTGAGTGCTTTACCGGATGTCATAACATCATCAATGATAATCACTTTTTCACCATCTGTGAGTGTTTTGCCAACGAACATGCCGCCCTCGCCATGGTCTTTGGCTTCTTTTCTATCAAAACAGTATGCCATATCAATCTGGAATTTCCGATACAATGCAGTGACAGTAGAAACGGCCAGCGGAATGCCTTTGTATGCAGGGCCAAACAATGTTTCCGCAGAAATGCCATGATCATGAATGCATTCTGCATAATATTCTCCCAGGCGTGTCAGCTGTGCACCGGTTTTATAATTACCGCAGTTGATAAAATACGGCGCAATGCGGCCGCTTTTCAGTGTGAATTCTCCAAATGTCAGCACTCCGCAGTCTATCATAAATTGAATAAAGCTTTCTTTGTAAGTCATTATGATTTTCCTCCTGTATTATTCATCATTATCATCATCATCCGGATCAATAAGAGGTTTCAGCGCATTATAAACAGAATCGGCCAAATCTCTTCCAAACAGATCTTTTACTTTTGTTTGAGCTGCGATAGAATCAGCAGTTTCTCTTGCTTTCTGAATGGTTTTATGAAGCTCAGCTTCAATTCCTTTGCCCAGATTCAGAGATTCCATAATTTCAGAAAATTTGTTATCCCATTCAGAAGTTTCTGTTTCTTCATTAGGCACGGGCATGACAGCAACAGCTTTTCCGATACTCTGGCTGACATACAGACTGATGTTTTCCAGCTTCGGAAGGAATCCAAATTTTTCATCTGAAATAACAGCAATCGCATAATGCTCTTCTTTTTCACGGCCTGCAATAGATCCAAGATAGAAGCCAATGACATATTGTAAAGCATCTTCTGTATCACTAATAATATGCTTCTGAACCACTTTTGCATGAGATGCCTGTATTTTTTCCATTACAGAAAAGCTAACGCCGGTTTCTTCTCCAGAAAACAGAATATAAACAGTATCACTTTCTTTCAGATGTTCAATTCCGTTGAGGCAGGTGCTTCTGTTGTGAATTCTTTCATAATCTACCAGAAAATAACGGTTCATAAAATTACCTCCATAGATATTATTTAATCAAGGGCTTGACAACAGCATAAATCAACTTTGTTTTTTCTACGCCAAATGTATGAACAAGTTCATTATTAATATTTACCTTCAGTCTGGAAAGCTGGGGTGCGCCGATTTTCAGATGCTTGCGAACAATTTCTGCCGCCTGCCGCTTTTCTTCATCCGTGACAGATACGTCTTTGAGTGCATCAAATAATTCTGTTTTCTTCATAATGCCAGCAGTATCCGTTTGGCTTCTGATACAGGGAATCATTTTGATTTTTGCGCCCCTGCTTTTCCAAAACTCCTGTACATTGTGATAGCCTTTATCATTGCTGACGATATAACAGCGACAGTGTTCATTGATGCCGATCAAATAACCCACATAAGTAGAAAGCTGAAAATCCAGCGCATTTTTCCCCTCTGTGTCTACTTTGATTCGATGAACAACTGCTTTTGTATTTTCCATAGAATTCAATTCCTGAAAAGAAAGGGAATCTGCATGTTCGCTATAGAAAATATAGACTGTATCTGACTTTTTCAGTTCTTCCATGCCGCTCAGGCCTGCCTTGTGCACATTTTCATAATCCACCAGATAATAATTTTTTTTCTTGCTTTTTTTATCTCCCAATGGGATGCACCTTCTTTCTTAATAATTATAAACTTTCAGCTTCTTTCAGCCAGAGGCTGGCACTGGCATCGCTTGGCATCCGGAAATCTCCACGAGGAGAAAGCGTAACACTGCCGACTTTTGGCGCATCCGGAAGGCAGGAACGCTTGAATTGCTGTGAAAAAAAACGCCGGTAAAATATTTTAAGCCATTTCCGGATTACTTCCGGTTCATAGCTGCCCTGAAAGGCATACAGAGCCATTCTATAAATTTTTTTCGGTGGAAAACCAAAACGCAGCATATAATACAGATAGAAATCATGCAGTTCATAAGGCCCTACCAGATCTTCTGTTTTCTGTGCAATATTGCCCGATTTGTCAGGCGGAAGCAGTTCCGGGCTGACTGGTGTATCCAGAATATCAAGCAAAATCTGCTGAAGCGGTGCAGCAGTGTGAGAAGCTTCATAAGCGGTCAGATATCTGACCAGCGTTTTGGGAATGGAAGCATTGACAGCATACATACTCATGTGATCACCGTTATATGTCGCCCAGCCAAGTGCCAGCTCAGACAGATCTCCTGTTCCGATGACAATGCCATTTACCTGATTGGCGATATCCATCAGGATTTGTGTCCGTTCCCGTGCCTGACTGTTTTCATAGACAATATCATGCTGATTTTCATCATGCTGAATATCATGGAAATGCTGACGCACACTATCCTGAATAGGAATTTCTCTCAGAGATGCGCCATAAGCTTCCGCCAGTTTGCAGGCATTTGTGTAAGTTCGATCTGTCGTCCCGAAACAGGGCATTGTGACAGCAATGATTCCGGAACGATCCAGCCCCAGCATGTCAAATGCGTGTGTCATTACAATCAAAGCAAGTGTAGAATCCAATCCGCCGGATAATCCGATGACAGCAGTTTTGGCATGAATATGCCGCAGTCTTGTCATAAGGCCTACCGCCTGCATCTGGAGAATTTCTTCACACCGACTGTCAAGAATAGCCTGATCTGATGGCACAAAAGGCCGAGGAGAAATATATCTTTCTAATCTGGTTTCTTCTACAGGCAGTTTGATTTCAATCATCCATAAATTAGCAGTCTGCTTGGCCTGAAACGTATTCATACGACGTTTTTCATGTGCCAGACGATTCACATCAATATCAGCTGTAATCATGCCTTGTGTAAAGAGCGGCGATTCTGCCAACAGAGAGCCATTTTCTGCAATGAGATGATGCCCTGCAAATGTCATATCCTGCGTAGATTCTCCAATACCAGCATCTGCATAAGCATAGGCACACAACAGGCTTCCAGATTTGGCTTTGACGATCATTCTTCTATAATCTGCTTTTCCAATAATTTCATCACTTGCGGAAAGATTAAAAATCAAATTTGCGCCATTCTGTGCCAGTCTGACAGAGGGAGTATCTGCTATCCATAAATCTTCACAGATTTCAATACCAAAAATCAGATTTTCTGTGATCTGAAACAGCTGTCTGGGGCTGATGGGACATGACAAATCTTTTCCAAAACAAATATGTGCATCTATCAGATCTGTACCGGGTGAAAAATGTCTGTGTTCATAGAATTCTCCATAATTAGGAATATTCATTTTTGGCACAAGACCATAGATTTCTCCCTGACAGATTACGGCTGCACAGTTATATAATTTATTTTGATAAATTATCGGGAGTCCGACAATAGAAACAATAGGGAGCTGACAAGTTTCTTCTGTAATCCGGATCAGGTTTTCTTTTGCAGAATCTATCAGTATTTCCTGCAAAAACAGATCTCCGCAGGTATAGCCTGTAATTGACAGTTCCGGGAAACAAATTATTTTCACGCCTTTGTCGCAGGCTTCCCGGATCAGATCCAGAATTCTGTCTGTATTATAATCACAATCTGCAACATGGAGATCCGGTGATGCACAGGCAATTTTCACAAAACCATCTTTCATTCATAGGCGGCAATCCGGACGCTAAAACCGGGAAAAATGCCGCTCCCTCCTTTCATTTCTTGACAAAATAAAATTATATTTTCTCAGGCAACAGGCAGCTGATAAGAGCCGCTTCTTGCTGTTGTAGATTACTTACACTCTTTTATTATAGCACACTCTGCTGAAATATGCAAGTGAAATTTTCAGATTCTATTGCAATCTGAAAAATTTTGAAAAAACACTTGACAAATAGAAAAAACTATGTTATAATATTCATGTTGCCGGCATGATGGAATGGCAGACGTGACGGACTCAAAATCCGTTGGTAGCAATACCGTGTGGGTTCAAGTCCCACTGCCGGCACTTTCACATGTGCCCCAGATTAGAAATCTGGGGCATTTTTTTAGAATTTTGTTCGATAAACACGTGCTTCATAGGGTTTCAGCAAGGGTGAACTGCCATCATGTCCAGGATAATTGCATAGCACGAGCTGAAGCTTTTTCTCTGCATATTTTTCCGGAAGTGTGAGAAACTGCTCTTTTCTGGAAAATGAACAGATGATTAAATAACTAATATCCTGATAAGTCCGTTCGTAGAGATATAAAAATCTATTCCATGGGAAAAATTCATGATAATCTCCATATATCAGCGTTTTACTGCTTTTCCTCAGGCGCAGACATTTTCTATAAAAATTCAGAATGCTGTCAGGATTCTGTTCTTCTTTCTCTACATTGATCCATGGATAATTCAGATTCACAAAAAACCAAGGTTTCACTTTTGAAAATCCTGCATTCGGAGTATCATTCCACTGCATGGGCGTTCGTGCAGAATCCCGACTCGAAGCATGTACCCTTGCAAGCCGTTTTTTAGCGGATTCAAATTTTAGAAGCCGTTCATAATTATTCTTGCTCGCAATGTCTTTATAATCCTCAATAGAAGAAAGCCTTATATTTGTCATGCCGATCTCCTGCCCCTGATAGATAAAGGG
>DJXD01000127.1 GCA_002449585.1 Ruminococcus sp. UBA7013 | reverse complement strand
CAACAGACTTTTCAAACTTGATATTAGCAACCTCTGCAATCATATCCGCTGATGCTTCATCGATTTTCGGAGCATTGCTCAAAATTTCAGCAACTCCGATTTCGTTCTGATGTTTGATAACCTGCATCAGTGTGCCAAATCCTGTGTGGAATTTGCCTGCAACATCTCTTGTGGAAAAGTCACTGTCCGGAATATTTGCCGGTGCAATCAGATTGATGCGGTAATCCGGAATAAACGGCAGCAATTCTTCACGCACGTTGAGCATTTCATGAATGCTCATAGGAGCATCCCATTTTTCTGTACCGAAATAAATCACTGCTGTGATGACAGGTATCAGTTTGTCGCCTTTGCGGAATCCTGATAAAAATTCCGAACGTGTCAGTGAAATTTTCACACCATCTTCATCAAACTTAAAGTTTTTATAAGACTGCCTTGCAGCATCTACCTGAGCAGCGTAGTTGATACTGTCATAGAGCATATCTTTCACAGGCATTGCATAATGGATATTACTCTGATTTTCACTTCCAAGAAGCACATATACCGCATCATCATCCTGCATTGCCGCCCAGATTTTCATATTATCACGATATTTCTGAACCGGTACTTCTGCATTATTTCCGTATGGAATAATCACTTCTGTGGTATCCACAGGTTTCAGAGCATCAGGCTTTATCACCTGTCTGCCTTTATAAAGCAGATAATTAAACGCATCTGCGAATATCTGGGGACGAGCGATATACTGTTTGGTGTAGGTGTCACGTTTTCCCATTGGGTTCACGTCCTTTCGTTTTCTTTAGTATACCATAGAATCGATATTTTGTCAAGTCTATTATCACATTAAATCACTAAAGCGACACCCGCAAACAAAGCCCCAGGGAGCTTTTAAAGTTCTCTGGGGATTTGCTTACAGTAGGATACAGTAGCATACAATAATTGTGAAAAACTATATGCAGTAGCACACAGTAGCATACAAACTTCTTATCGTATCTTCCTGCTAAGTGGATGATTGACGATGTAACCGCTTGTTCAGAGCAGGGATTTTTTGGGGAAATGTTCAGAGGTGGGAGAAAAGCCGGTTTGGTTATGAATTTTTTATAGATTACTGAAATTCTCTTGTCTCTTTTGCGTGGTCATATTGTTCGATTGAATCCGTCAATACATCTACATACAAAGTGTACTCTGTTTCAGTTAAGCTGTCTTTTGTATAATTATAGACTGAATTATCAATTCTTACATAGGTCATCAATGGCTTAGTAACAGCTCCTTTTGGAAGAAGCTCCTTATAAGTAAAATAATGTGTTGTATCATCATAAGCCCAATAATCACTGTATTCATTTGAAAGAATACAAGTAATCGTGGGCGTACTGTTTTCTGTCCTCTTAAAGAGCAAATTCCCATCTTCCACCGTAATATAACTGAAATCTGAAATATAATCCGGTGTGCAAATATTTCCTTCGCTATCACGCCATGTTGGAATAATTTGCACACGGACATACTGGTCATCAGCTATGCTTTTTACCTGTACTATCTTATTCACACCGTAAGGACTTTCATCATTAAGCTCATCTTCCTTTGCCCATTTAAATAGCTGTGTTTCATCTTGAACAGGAGTATCATTATTGTTTTCAATGATTCCTACCTCTGCTGAACCTTTATAAAACATATTGATGCGTGTATTACTAAAATATAAATATGCCGCATATGCTGCTATGCTTGTAAGCAATGCAGCTCCAGCTGTACCAATGATGACAGAAACTTTTGATAACTCTTTAATTTTCTTCATCTCTGTCACCTCGTTATCGCATTATCAATGTATGCTCTTGATGTAAAATATCTGTATTCACTCTCCGCATTGGAAAAGCTTGCGGTTGGTCTGTATGCATCTGATACTGTAGATGTAGTTAAAGGAAATTTGTCGCATTTCTGCTCTGTAACAGAAAACATTACATAATTTTTACCATCATTTGCATCGGCTACATGCTCATTCTCAGCTCCATATCCTTTATACAGACTTGACAGATTACAGTAATCATAATCTGTTTTAGACCAGCGAATATCTTCACTGACACGATAAATACCAGTTTTCTTTACAATAACAGTCTTTCTGCCGTTCCAAATGGTGCATGGATAAGTATAGGATTTATCAGCATTGTCTTTCTGGTAGTTTCTTGTAATTGTAAAATCAGCATATGAAATTGAAACGTCATTGAACGGAACATAATTCTCTCCTTTTTTCAATGGTGTCATGGAATAATTATAATCTTCTGTTTTAGTTTCTGATACATTATTTATAAGTTCTGTGTGCTTTAATTCCCACTTGCTGCTGTTTAGTTCCATCCATTTATCACAGGTCAGGTCAACATAGAAAACTTCTTCCGGAACGCTGTTTTCTGTAACTGTTGTCCCCTCTGCAAATCGTTCTATCTTAAATACAAATTTTTGTGTCGGGTCTCCGTCAGTTCCATGGATGTATTTGTCAAGATAGGCAATTTTCTCTATATCAAAATAGTATTCCTTATCCCAGACAGTATTTGTAAATGTAATCTGCGGAGAACCTGTCAGACCAAGTACACTTTCAGGTGAAACAGCATCAGGATTTACCTGTTCATAATAAGTTTTGCTGCTATTTACACTGGCATCTACAGACAATACATAGACACTATCATCTTTTTCATACCAGCCTTCTGTGTTTGGATTTTCTGTTCCGGTTGGTGTAACTACTGTATAAGACAATTCATAATAAGTCTTGCCATTGTCCACAGCGTCATCTGTAGACAATGTATATGTGCCTGCATTTAACTCATACCAGCCTTCTTCGCCTGGATTTTCTGTTCCAACCGGTGTAATTACTGTATAAGCCATATAATAGGTCTTATCAGTATCTACTGTAGTATCTGTAGATAATTTATAAGCATTATCATCCTTTTCATACCAGTGTTTCGCACTTGGATTTTCTGTTCCGGTTGAAACAACAGCCTGATAACCAGAGTTATTATATGCTTTCTTTTCCTTATAATAACTATATGTCTCTGTATCATTTGTTACCTCAGTCATGAACAGATGCTCCTCATTTTCGGCATTGATACCATTTGCCTGAATATTTGGATTCAGTTCTACTGCTCGGAAAGTTCCCGTGCCAAGCCCTGCGAAATAGGCAGTCTCGTTACGTTTGAGCTTGAAAATACCATTTTCATCAGTAGTTTTGCTGCTGCCGTCAACCGTGTAAGTCAATGTTCCTGCTATATCTGTCCAGACACTGCCTGATTTGGACTGCAATTTGAAACTATACTCCGTATTGTCAGAAATTCTGCCGTCATTATTGTTTTCGACTTTTTTTGTAATCATCAGACCATTAAGCGTCCTATAAGTGTTGGTGAGCGTTTTCAAATCAGATGAAAAATTGCTTGCTGTAATACTTGTATCTGCGGACTTCCTCGTATTGTAATTCACAGGAGTGGCTGCACGTTCATAATTCGCACCACACGCTATTTCTTCAATGATATAGTTGGTATCCGGTTCAGGATTAGTGAACAGCACAGTTTCTCCGGCTTTGAGGGTAAATTCTCCGTTTGTTGTTGTTTTTGTGACGGCATCCGCAGCAGGTGTCCAGATAAAGTCTGTTCCTCCTGCTTCACGCTTTACAAATGACAGTATCACAGGAATTTTTCCATTTGAATCCGATTTAGAAATTCTGAATACAAAATCTTCTCCGGTGTCTGTTCCGGAAACAATTTTCTGAAATGAGAATATGTTGGGAACGTTTGTAAAGTTTTCAGCTTTCTTGTTGGTAATGTTCATCTGTCTTTGCACATAAGTCTGATAAATTTTGTCTGCTTCATTTGTAATGCCGTCTGAAAAAGTATCTGATTCAATTGGCATGCCAATGGCACTGAAATTTTTATGCAATTGTGTTTTAGCATCCTCCGTCTGACCTTCCGCCAGTATCTCACGGACATAAATGTCATCTTCATCTGTGAAATAGTAAAATTTAACATACTGGTCAGACTTCAGATAAAATGTCCTGTAGTCGTCATTTTCTCCTTTGAAAAGCTGCTGTGCGATTTCTTCTGTACCATCCTTATTGTACAATGCATATTCAATTCGTTCATCAGGGTCAATGGCATGATATTGATTTTCATCGTCTTTCGTGAGAATTTCAAATTTAAACTGCGTATCTGCAAAAACATCAGTAATTGATGTACCCTCAAAATAATTTCCGACTTTCTTTGTAATTGTAATGACATTTTCTGATTTATCATAATAATTCTGACATTTTAGCTCTGTAGCCTCAGAACTGCTGTATGTTTCATCACCAAAAATCAAATCAGCAGTGTATTTATATTCGCCTGAATAACTATTATCGCTGCCCGTGCGTTCTGTCATCAATGTATCCAGAGCTGTCTTTTGCTCAACAACACGAAGAAGTTTTACAGTATCGTGCGAAATGCCCGGAAATGTTGCTGTTTCGCCGTCACGGAGCTGAAATTTTCCCTCATTATCTGTGCTGAATTTGTTTGTCAGAGAAACACTGGCAGAAAAAGAACTATAGGGAGAAATAGTTGTAAATGCCGCTATATCGCTTGCAAACTTCTCCTCCACAGACATTGCACGATATGCAGAGCGTGTCGGTGTAGTTGAGGTATCAAGTTTGGACAGGCGATATTCTGACCCAAGAGCGTAAGTGGTATCTGTTGCGGTCTCCTTATAAGTTTGCAGATTTCCACTCATATCATAGAGCATATAACCATCCGCAGACGGGCGCAGGATATATTCAACAGGAGTTCCTTTGCTATTGTCATAATATCGCATATATTCTGCGCCGTCACTGGTTCGGCGGATATAGGTTGCATCTGCCAAAATATGCATATTTTGTTCATCTTTGCCGCCGTAAAGGGTCATTGTAAATTCATCATCAGCGAGGTTTTCTTTGGTGTAGTAGCTGTTCCATGTTTCACGCATGGGGGCGGTATCTGTTTCCTTGTTATAGATATTCTTGCTGACGGTGAAGTCTGTCGTTTTTTTGTTTGTGAAACCGAGCGTGGGAGTACTGTCTGTATCTTCCGCACGCCCGATTTCAGCGACAGGCAAAAGAAACGAGATAACGACAGCCGTAAAGAATGCAAACATTCTTGAAGAAAAATTCACTTGTTTCATTATCTCAGCTCCTTTCATGCTGATACTGGGTATTCACGTCTTTTTTCAGAATAGGATGTGGGGAGAATAGCGGCTTGCTGCGTTGGGGCAGGGGGCTTGGGAAGAGGAGTTGGTATCGTCAAGCCAGCAGAAGTATACAGTAATCTTTTTGTTGTTTCTGAAAGATTAGTAGTATCAGCATAGCTAATTATGTCAGATATTTTGCCTGCATCCAGTTCGCCTTTGAAGATATATCTTCCTGTGTTACCGCCAAGATTTCCATACCAGTCTGCGGTTGTTGCTTCTTCTCTGGTAAGATTTGTGAATACTACATAAGGGGCTTCATTGTCTCCCACTAAACCAAGAGAACCGGGAAGATAGAGTTTTGAGGCATCTGTTGTTTCAAAGATGATGAGTTTGAGAGAACGTTTGTTGTTCACTTTTTGTAGATTTGAAAATGCACCTGTTTCAATACATTCAACCGATGCTGGAATCGTGATGTTATTGATTTTTGTTTGAGCAAATGCATATGCACCAATAACTTGCAAATTTTCACAATTCAATATAATTGTAGCTAGTTTTGAAACGTTATTAAAAGCATTATCTCCTATTTTCAAAACATATTTTGGAACTGTAATTGAAGTTGGATTTCCTTCACCACAATATGCATTTTTGCCAATGCCAATAATATCTTGTTTTTCTATAATACCATTTTCATAATAATATACACTCTCAGGGATAACAACGGTTGCATTAGGTCTATAACTACTTTCAAGTCCATTTTTAAAATTCCAAATTTTGGTTTGACATTTACTGTCAGCATATACAGTTGTTATAGAAGAATAGGTGTAACCTCCAGTTTCACCTCCAGCACCTAAAATAAAATCGAAATTACATAATTGATTTGTATTAGTATTCCATGAATATCTATTTTTCCAATCAGAATCTGAACTATAATTATTTGTAAACATATTATTGAATTTGTCTTGCCCTGTTTTAAACCGTGATGTTCTATAAGTGAAAGTTATTCCATCTTCCTTTTTATTTTCTGAATCCTGACTTTTGTCATAGACGGCTAATAATACTTGACCTATTTGACCCGATTGATTTGCTTTTGCATTACTCGAAATCCAAACTAATCCTTCCGGAATAATTTCTACTGGTGGTTCATGAATGTCTCCTGTATCCGACCCGATTTTGAACCCTGTACCAATGATTTGTGCGTTTTTTCCATTCGCTGCATTATCCTGAGAGAATGCCTCATCATTCACAATATCGCCGTTTTCATCAGAGACAAGCTTATAAGTACCCTGCTGTACTTCGGTAATCTGCCACTGTGCATATTTGGCAACATTCAACACAGCCATCTGACCGTCTTTCAGCGTGAACTGCCCGTTTTCCGTGTAAAGCGTTTCAGTGTTCAGCTTCGTGCTTCCTTTTGTGTAAACACCATCAGTTTCAACAATATTATACACATCATAGGCAATCGCCGGACTTGCAGAAACTGCTGTTCCGTCAATTAACTGCTTTATATCATAGGTGAATATGGTATTGGAAATCACAGTTTTTTCGGCTTCCCAAGCGGTATGGTCTGCAATATATGCCGCATCATTGACACCGTTGGGATATTTGTTCGTATCAGTGCTGTCAGGTTCTGGATGGTTGACGTGCTTATACACTTCCATTTCTGTTTTTTCCAGCGTATTGACGAACGTATCCGAAGTTTCACCACGAGTATCCCATTGTGTACCTTCCGCAAGGACGGCTTTACATACTTTTTTATCAGCAGTATCGCCATATGCTTCATAGCCTACAAGTGTTCCCCAGTCGGCATTTGGAATTTCCTTGATTGTATATGCACCGTCTTTAATTGCAACCTGCTTACTGAAATATAGTGCGAACTTATAAGAAGATACACCATCAGTAGTAGACCAGCCTTTTTCACCAGTCTTTATGGAAATACTAATCTCACCATTTTCATCTGATGTTCCGGCAGTATACTGTGTACCATTATACACAGCCACATAACTGATTCCAGAAGCGGGTTCGCCATAGGTATCTGTAATGCAGAATTTCAACGGTGTTGTTGGGTTTACATCATCTGTTGTAGTCGATGCTTTGGCAATTCTTTTGTAAACTACATGCTCATTTGTGTAAGTGCTGATGTTATTCATCAAACTCATATTATGGCTGTTGATGTCACCAGAGATAGACTGTTTTTCGTCCTCAGAACGAATCACAATATACGTTACATCGTCCTTAAACGTGTAGTAAGGTGCAGTATCTGAAATGACATTACCATCAATTTTTGTTTCCGTCGCATAGAATTTAACATCTTCATACCTGTCAGGCAAAGTCTGACCAAAGTCTTTTAATTTATCATAAAGTTCTTTCAGGTTAACAATCACCTTATCTGTATATGCGAGATTTTCAATCATGCCATTTGTTATCTGGGGTGCTGTATTCGAACTACTGGATATTGCAATGATTGGATGTGAAGTACCATTATCTGTATATTGATTCTGGGCTGCTGTAAGATTGACGGGTATCGGAGTGAAACCATCTCCACCAATAGACAGCTGTAGGGATATGGGTTTCTTATAAGTATCTACATTGGTTATACCGGTGTAGAGCTTGCCGATTAAGATAAAATCATCATCACCATTAAGAATTTCATTAGGACTATCCGACAACAGTTTCATTCTAAGTGCCGTTGGACCTGCAAGCGGAATTGTTCCAACTGTTGCAGAAGCACTGGCGGCATAAATTCTTCCGTCTTTGCCATCAAACAGCGGTGGGAAATTACTGTTATATTCTTCGTACAGTGAATAACTTGTGCCTTTCAGGTCAATATCATGAAAAACCGCTGTTTCATTCGCTTTCAAAGTCAGTTTAATTGCCTGAACCTCATTGTCATTAGTGATAATGCCACCATTTTCATTGGCATAGCGCAGTGTTACAACATTGACAGGGAGTTTTGTTCCATTCTCCATAAATTTTGAAATGTCAGAAATGAAGTCAGAGCTATTCCCAACTGTGTACTCTGTAGTATTTGTAATGAAGTCAGATTTTTGTCCATCAGAGCGAACAATATACAGCGTGAAAGGTGTATCATCTGCCACACCTGCAACTGTTTTCTGTACAATGAGACTTCGCATCAAGTAATCATTTTCAACTTTCA
Organism: Ruminococcus sp. UBA7013; assembly: GCA_002449585.1. Classification (GTDB taxonomy): domain Bacteria; phylum Bacillota; class Clostridia; order Oscillospirales; family Ruminococcaceae; genus UBA3855. Next base: position 50,740 of record DJXD01000127.1, on the reverse strand, counting down.
TGCTGACGGTTGAGGAATCCAGAGTGATTTTCTTGCTGCCTGCCTTTACAGAGTTGTAAAACATGGTATCTTGTGCAAGCTGATATGTCCTGTTTTCACCATAGTCTGTTGTAGTCATGGCAGCAGTACCGTTTTCTGCATCAAGACTGATAGTATAGTTTGTTTCCTTTTCAACAAGAACAGCACTGTATACATTATTTTTTACAAGGGGAATGTAATACTTTGTGCTATAACTGTTATTGTCCTTAACATATACAGCTTGTGTATGTGTTGCATCTGCTGTTGAACTTGCATCCGGTGTTACAGAATGTGTGGTGCTGTTATAGGTACCCAAGACTTCATATTCACATGGAGTCTGTTTTGTTGCATCAGTATATCCGCTGACTGTTGTGACATATACTTGCTTATAGTATTTTTCACCCACTTGAACATCACCAGCAGTTGAATCATATTCCTTTGGCTTGCCAGAAGCAGCTTCTACCCATATCTTGCCGAGTGTGACATTTTGAATAACTGAATTTTGTTCCTCTTTTTTCAGAACTTCCTCAATGGAGTATGATGTATCATTCGCTGGAATACCAGAAATCCTGATAGTTTTTACTGTGCTGTTATTCTTGTCATTACCGCACAACGGAACGATAAATGTACACTCTCCATTTACATATTCAACAGTGCCTTTCACAGGTTCAGCCATAGAGACTGCCTTTTTGTTCACATAATCGCAAAGTTCCCACTTGATTTTATTAGCTTCATCCTCCGTGATATTCCCACCGTTACGCTTCAGCCTGAATACGAAGGCATAATTTTCAATGTCATCAGGTGCGTTTGTGACATTTTTTGTCAAGAGAATATCTTTCAAATCATAAGTATTTGTAAATGTCAGTGTGCTGGAATTAAATTCAATCGGATGAATATATGGTTTTGTAACGCTTCCAGTGCCGTTTGTTTCAGTTACTCCGTTGTGCTCCATAGATTTCAGTTCCCAATGTTGAAAACTTGTCAAATCTTCATAGAGAATATAGCCATAACGGGGGTATGATGTATATTCGGAGTCGTCTTCCGGCGTGGAACTATTATTTGCCGTTGTCAAAACCCTTTCGAGCATTCCGACAGTATTTGTATCTTCCTTTTTTTCAATGTAAATTGACATATTGGTTGAAGCGTTTGCCGCAGCATCAAGTGCCAGACAAGCTGCTGCCTCTTGGGATTGTGTTGTATCAAGTGATACAGTTCCATTTGCTACAGTAAGGGGATATACATCTAAAGAACTAACTGTTGCACTTCCTTTGTCGACAATCTTATAATCTCCATCATCTGACAGAGTGTCTTTAATCTTATTGTAAGGAATCAGTGCGGCAGATTTGATTGTTCCGGCTTTATGAGATGCATCTGATTTTTCATCTTCAATATTGTAATAATCATACTCGAACAATGCAATTTTAAATTTGAAAGTATCAGGAGCTGAAACGCTGTCAGGGACAGCTGTGGTTTTTTTATTGATGTTGATATTGGGTGTATAGTAATTTTTGAAAGTAATATCTTCTAATTTTCCACTGGTAGAATTTTGGGAAAAGTTCCCTTCCTCTTTTTCTTTGTCAGTATACCATGTATCACTTGCTTCCTCATTAACTACAAAATTATCAAATGTATAATTTTCACTCCCAGTGGGGGTAACACCAGCAATAAACTTAAAATAAGCAAGCTGATTATTTTGCAGCTCAAAATGCCCATTTCCGTCTGTCATGTAAATATTATCAGCAATTCGACGGTAATATTTTCCATTATCTGATACACATTCAACATCACCACTGTTTGAAGCATTCAAGGTTTCGTCATATTGGTACAATTCATACTCTCTGTATGCATAATCATACAGATGAGATTCTGGTTCATTATTGTTTACGATTGCCAACTCCTGTTTTACGGAAAATGTAAATTCACTATTCATAACATCAGCATCCAAACCTTCAGTATTTGGAATTTCTTTTTTCACATACATTTTTCGGAGCTGTCCAAGTGAAACAAGTGTCTGCATACTGCTTTTTGAGTGGGTAGAATCGCCTGTATTTTCTTTGAAAACAGTCTTTTTGTTCACAGTAAACTTTGTACCTTCAGTATAACAATAAGTTGCCTGATTTTCAGCATATTTCATTCCAGCAATAAAATCGGGGGATTTCATTTTAATTGTAATGCTGAGTGTTTCACCGCTTGCAAGGTAAAAACCATCAGGTAACTTGACAGCAATTCCATTAATTTCTGATTTTTTGGGGACAGTTGTTTCATTCAGAGCATTGAGGTTAGAAAGGGATATCTTTGTCCAATCTGTTGTAGTTGATGAATAAGTTGGAGATGCAGCTGATTTATTAGTTGTATAGTATATTTCAATTCCATAATCGTCACCAGTACAAGCAGTAGCATCAGTAATAGTACCATTATCTTTTGTTAAAGTCTGCAATCTGGTGCTGTACATATTGATGATTTCCTGAATTTCCAGTTCGTCAAATGTTCCACGCCAGTTGATATTAGTACTTGAACTATTGTAATGGTCAGGGTCAGGGTCAGTTCCAGTTCCTGAATCAAAATTACTCCAATCCAGCATATCATAAATCAGGATATTCCCAAGGACACCTGAACCCGATTCTGATATTGTAATCCGGTAATCATATTTATGCCCTGCAATGACAGCTGTTTTGGAATCATAGCTTGCATAGGTATCATCCTCTGCCCTTACTTGCTTACGGATACCATTTGCACTGGAATCTGCAATCAATCCAAGTGAATTGGCATTTGCAAACATACGATTATATTTTACAGCAGTCGCAACAGTTGTTTGGTTTTGTCTAAGGCTTGAAGATGGACTTGAAAATGGAACTTTCTCTGCCATATTGATAACACCATCAAACAAGTCATATGCAAGTTTTGATGTTTTGGCAGGGTGTCCATAGGAAGTAATTGCATTTTCATCAATGGTTTTACTTGCAGATTGAGCCGCTGTCAGGTCATCATACACAGGAGAACCGCTTGCACTGCTGTTGCCGGCATGAATTCCGCAGGTTTCTGTGTCAGTAACATAAGCAAAAATATTATCCTGTGTTTGTGCAGCAGCATATCTGTCCCAAGGAACATAAGCAGTAAACTGTATGCCTAATCCAAGATACCACTTTTTTTCATCAGTTGTGCCATACACCATTTTTTGTGCAGCTAACGTTTCATCCTCTGATAAATTGTCTTTTAAACCTACCTTGAATCTGACAAGCATTCTTCCTGAACCTTTCCAGTCACGGAAAGTTTCGGGTTCATCCTTAATTTCCCAATAAGTACCATCCATTGAACTTACATGAGAATTTAATTCTTCAACACTATTCTGACCATCTTTATCAGTATCAATTGTTAAAGAAGTGAGTTTGCCGACTTTCGGAGGATTGCCGGCATCATAGCTATATAAAACACCTGGAGGTAAAAGGTCATAAAAGTAAACATATTTCCTATCCGTCAGATAACCATAATTTGCATTTTGAAGCTGATTTGCAAGGGTACTTCCTTCTGCAAAACGTGCTGTATCAAATGTATATCCTTCACGTCCCGTTAAAGTATATGTGATGTTGACAAGATTATTAATTTTGTCATTGACGGTATAAGCATATTTTTTTGCTTCTGATTCTTTTTTTACAGCACTGATATAAAGCGACTCATTGGAACGCATGATATTGTTTTGTGAGAATGTGTTTGATGTTTCAGAAGAATAGACATTAGTTCCTGCTGAATGATATGTTCCTGTGCCCGGAATCAAATAATTCGGTGTAACATAATGATTATCTGTAGTACTATCGTTATCGTCTACTTCACCATAGTTGTGACCATTATTGTAATTTGACGTAAGAACATAATTATTTATATGCTCATCAGTTAAATAATCCTCTCCGTATTTTGCAGTATGATTAACTAACTGTTTCACAAATTTATCTGTATTTTCTTCATATATCATGGCTGCGGCAGCTGCACCAACGTAGTTGCGCAAATCATAATTATAGTACTCAATCTCAGAATAATTAACAGCAGTACCGTCCGCTGCTTTTGTCCAGTTATTATGTTCAGGTCTTAAAGTGCCGTTTGTTTTGTTGAATTTAGGTGAAGTCTTTTTTATATTTACGCCAAGATTAAATTCCACCTTAGATTTGTAATCAATAGTATCATGTTCAACTTTGACACGACACGGACCGTTCGTCTCGTCAAAAGTGTAAGTTTTGGAATAGCCATAAGCACCGCTTTTTCCGGCAGATGCTGCCAGATAGTCTTCAAATTTAATAGTATCATAATATTCCCAGCCGGCGGCATCATCTTTCCAGATATATACTTTCCAGTCACGGCTGTAATTTCCGGCAGCAGGCAGGCCTGTGAAGGCATTGCTTGCTGCTGGTACAGCATAATGGTCTTCTTCAGTGTCTCTGCCTTCTTCTGTCACTGTGATTTTTATGGAATTATAGAAATAGTCATCAATTCCAAGAACTACAGGTGTACTTTTTACTCGTGTTCCATCTGAAAGAGTACCCCGCGGTTCAGCGGTGAGAACATCATCTGCTGCGATAAAATGAACATATGTCCCGTCTGCATAGCTTCCGTCATTTTCATGTGTTGAGTTGAAAGAGCTGACACTGGCACGGCCATAATAAGTCAGCGTTCCCAGAGAATCCTGTCCGTTTTGAAGTGTATCATACACTGTCACAAAACCATCACTATCGCTGCCGGAAGTTTTATATGTTGAAACTCCCTGTTCTCCAGCCCTGAAAATATAAGAATTGTAAGTAGAACCTGCTCCAGATGCTGCAGCACTTGATGATACAGCAGAATCATCTACAGGTAATACAACTGCATCGACGCTGTTCGTAAAATCATATTGTTCAACAATTCGACCATCATCATCAATTGTATAATATAATGCACCTGCCGCAAGTAAATCACTTTTTTTGTATGCAATGATAATGAAATCTCTAACTGTGAATGTACCGTTTTTATTGACATTATTCAAATTATATGTTGAACGGGATGAATCACTTGTGGCATCTGCAATCAGCCATGCATTTGAGGAAGTTAAATTCTTTGTTCCGCCATTGCCATCAGGATAGCTGATAGTATTCTCAAGTGACTGTGCAGAAACAATTCTTGTATCACTGCCGTCATTTTTCAAAGTAACAATGCTGACGACCTGTCCCAGTTGGCTTGAACTATATGGAACTTTAACAGAAACGGCATTATTCTCAAAAGGAATGTAATATTTCACCTCATATTCACTTGCAGTGTCGTTATATGTGTATATTCCCTGTGTGTATTTTCCGGTTTCGGTTTCGTTTGTTAGTGCAGTTACAGAGTCATTAGTCAAATTACCAAGCACAATAAAATCGGAGGAGACTGTACCGTTTGCATCCGTATAGCCGTGAACAATTGTTGCATAGACAGGCTTATAGTATTTTCCGTTTATTTCACGAACACCAGAATCAGAAGCAGTATATTCAACAGCAGCTCCATTAGCTGCTTCTACCCAAATCTGATAGCCGGGGAATTCATTAAAGTACATTGTCCATGGCTGTGTACAGATTCCATTTGTGGTTACATCCCAGCCAACATAGATATAGTCACCATTTAATTTTTTTGTTCCACCGTCTGTTGTCGTTATATATCCTAAATTTTCCAATGATGCAGTATCATTCGCTACATTTTTTGTCATATATTGGCTCATCTGGTTAATCGTATACAAATTTGAACCATAGCTTCCATTGCTTTGAATCGGAATTTTATTAGCACCGGGCTTGTCAGTATTTTCATCATTCCTGTTGATTTCTGCTGTAGTATCAATTAAACCGGTAATAATATTATCATAGGGAGATTTTACCTGACTAAGTGCTGCCGGTACTTCTGATACGGTTTCATATTTACCGCTTGTGTTATTGTATACATAATATGTAGTTCCGTTCAGATAATATTCTGTACCTGTTGTTGTATCCAGATATTTCTCTGCAACAAAAGCGTCAATGTCTGGAGTTGTATCAGCACCTGCTATTTCAACCTTAGAAATTGCTTTTGTGACAGGATAAGTATAACTGCTGTCTGTAGCACTCTCTGCATCTGATGTTATTGTCCCAGACTGTGTTGCTTCAATCAGGATGGGTTCATTTTCTCCGGACAATATATTTCCATTATCATCTTTCCAAGTGATTGTTTCGGAATTACTACTCTTAGTTATTATTTTACTATAATAAGGAACATATTTTTCTGATGCTTCATCGTACTTATAATATGTTTCGGTTGTGGTATTTCCGACTGTTTTACTATCCATATAATAATTGATATCATTTTCTGTATATTTCTTTCCAGTAAAAGCATTTCCATTGGATGTATCCTCTGATGTAAAAGTTTTCTGGATAGGAAAGTCAAATGTTACTGTGATATCAGGGTCAAATGTCCAGCCAGTTCCGTTTACAACGTTGAAAGCATCAATATTATTATAAACAAATGTAATATTCCAGTTTGCACTCGTTTCATCTTGATAATTGACAAGAATATATTTTTCTACACTGCCATCCTCAGCAAGAACTTTATAATAGTTCATATTAGCTGTATCGGCAGATGAGGATGCACTATTTTTATTCCAGACAGAATCTGAACCTACATCTTCTTCCATAGCCTCATAACTATCATATGCTTTACCATTTAAATAAAATTTTCCATTCTGATAATAGAAATTTGATTCATGTACACCAATATCTGTGACAGAAATCTCATTACCATATCTATCCATAAATGCAACCGGATTCATGCTGACTTCAATTGCACCACGTTTTGTAGGATAGTCAATTGATATTTTCATACCATATTTCATGCTGAAATCATTATCACGCCAGATATATTTCTCTGTATCTTTGTTATTTTCTTCAATTGTTACATAGTTAACGCTGAATTGCGCCAGTTTCTGCCGTGCGAGAGCAACAGCCTCCTGCGGTGACGGAGAGTCTTCATTATTACTGCTGCCTGCAAGAATCAGCGGCATTTCAACTGTAGTCAAGGGTCTTTCGGCATAAGAAACTGCAAAATTATCTGCACTCAGAGCCGCTATATCATCAGCTCCTACTCCGTTAAATGCATCCTCCTGACTGCCGGTCACATCGTAAGCCGTTTCTTCATCAGCATCATCAGGATTTTCAAATACAAACGGAACTCCTTCTTCACCGGAATCTGTCATATCATCCTGAATATTTTCAGCATTGACTATCAATTCTGAAACCATAGCTGTAAAGTCACTCGATGACATAAAGCAAACAAGCAATGCACTAAATATCGCCGCTATTCTATGACTGAGTGGCTTTTTCACTTTTTCTATATACTCGGTATTGGTATACATCATATGTTACCTCCGTTTCTTATGTGGTTTTGGTGATGTTCTGATAAAAGACATCTGGTGTCGGGTCACCTGTTTCCTCAAATAAAGCCAATGGTAATGCTTCTGCCTGCAGCTCAATGTTATATTTAAGGTCAAAAACACCTAAATAATCAGCTTTATACACGGGAATATTCACATAATTAAATAATTCCTCTGTTTCTTCATCAGGATGTCTTACTTGCATTGTATCGCTACCGCCTGTATAATAAAAATAATATGTAACGGAACGGCTGCCGTCATATTTTCCATTTGCTTCCAGATTGCTTTCATTTTGGGTTGCAAGCCTAAAATTTGGATTATTTAATTTATTGATAGTTAAATCATTGTTGATTTCAATAAATTTTTCTGTATTGTCCTCATCCCAGAAAATAGCATTGATAACAGAATAAAGCCGTTTCTTAGCATCTCTGTTATATTCACTGCCTGCAAGCAGAGGGTTGGAATCATTTTCCACTGTTACCGTCATTCTTATCCTGCAATATTCGCTGATGTCTCCGTCATTATATGCTTTCGGGTCTTTCGGAATATTCATGCCCGGTTCTGACTTTTTCGCCATGTACTGTCCTTCGCTGTCCCATGCTGGTTCAATCAATGCAATGGAAGGATGCTCCGCCGTGAGCCGGTTTGTCACCGCATCAGAACTGCTGAAATATGCAAAAACGCCTGCGGCTACAAGAACATTGACGATTATCAGAGATGCCGTGAATGTCAGTTTCTGTCGTCTGTTTTTGCCGAAAGCATTTTTTATCTTATCTTTTATCTGCATATTCTTCCTCCTTCCGCTGAGGTTCACTTTGATAAAAAAATCCCATGATAAACAGGATTGTCACGCTCACGCCGAGAATTATCAGTCCTTTTTTTGTATGCACCCATGCCAGCAGAAAGCCGATATAGGGAACTGCAAAGACCGTTTTCCCAATATAATTTTCTCTGGTGACGGGGTTCGGGTCTGGATTCTGGTTCATATCGCCCTGTGTGAAGATTCCCTCTTCTGTGATGTTTATCGCCCTGTGAGTGACGAGCATATCCTCACTGACCTGAAAGGAAATGACATCATTCACCTGAATAGTTTCAAATTTGGTGTAAGTGCTGACAAAGCAGACACACCCCACGGGAAGCAGTTCCCCCATAGAGCCGGATTTGACGTGATACAGCCGGATTCCGCAAAAATACAGGATTATCAGAATCAAGCCGAGAAGAATCACAGCGGTTGACACAATTTCATAAACGGTATTGAAAATCTTTCTTATCAAACATTCAGTTTCCTCCATAAAATGCAAAAAACGGACACACCATGCCCGTTTGTTCATCAGATAGTCAGTCGGGCAGTCGTGACTGTCCATAAATTTTCAGGAGAGTTTCAGTCCCTCCGAAACCCCCTCCCCATGAGAAGAGGTCTCCGCAAAGACCGCAGGGACGGCGGAAGCCACCGCCCCACGGATTGTTTTTTGTGTCATTCAGCCTTTGACCCCTCCGGTCGCTGGGCTGATTATCCCCACTTGATAGCAGGTGTGCTTGTATCGGTATCCTGAGTAGAAGCCTTGATTTCAAGTCCAGCACCATCAACATATTCACCTGTATTAACAGTTACATTTGTGATATCACCGAGAGCATCCTTCCAGTTAGCCTTTGCAGAGTCAACAACCTGCTTGTTGGTTTCGTCTCTGGTAATCTGGATAGAATCGAGATGGATATTGAGGTCGTAAACGAGGTCAGCAAATGCAATGTTAGTAACAGCACTGCCAAGTTTTACAGAGTCAATCAGGCGTTCAGAAGTCTTGCCAGCCGGAAGTCTGTAGTTATAGTAGAAGTAGCCGACAGTATTATTCTTATCACGAATGACGTTCTTATCTGTAACATCTGTTTCTTCAACATATGTCCAATACGTACTCCAGTTGTCAGCAAGTTTTACATAGAAGATAACATCATCAGTTGCATCAGAAGTACCAAACGTGTAAGTAACTTTAATCATTTTAGCAGTTTTGATATCAGCAGCGGAAGTAAGAGCCGTACCATCTTCAGTAGCTAAAAATTCACGTTTTACTTCGGCGTTGGTATAATAACCATTTTCATCCTTAGCACCAGCGAGAACAGCAGGGGATGCACTAGGATTAGCAAGGAAGTATGCAGTATAATCCTGAAGGGCAGTCTTTGTTCTCAGTTTCAGATTCTTGATACTGCTAATAATTCCATCATCATCCGTAGTAATTGTAACATAATTGGATGCTGTATTATCTACAGTGTTCAGATAAGGATGCATTGTAATCTTGTCGCCGCCTTCGGGGTCACCAGCTTTAGCTTCTCTGTAGTTATCAAGGGCGTAGTAATTTCCTTTTCCTGCATTTGTGATTGCATCTGTTCCAGAAGCATCTTGTGCTACATAATAGTAACCAGAATAGTAAGTTTTTGTTGGTGTTCCATTAGTTACATCGTATCTGCGGAACAAATACAGACCAGTCTTGTAAGGCAAGAATTGTGCAGAACCATGGAAGTCTGAAGTTCTGAATGTCATAACTTCATAGCTCAAACCACTTGGAGTAACTGTATCAGTTGTAGGAACTGTAGCAGTACAGGTATAAGTTGCATTTACTCCAGTTGAAGCTGCGGCAGTTTTGGTTACATCATAATAAACATCACCAACATTGATATAGTACTTACCACTACCATTAGTCAAAACGGGATAATCACTATCATTGAAATTAGAAGTAGCAACAACAGCAATATCATCATCATCGCCGGAACGCACACCACTAGGAGCAAATGACTCACTTGCATAAACAACCAGTTCGCCACCAGCCTGTAATGTAGTAACTTCGTTTGCAGTCAACTTGAGAGCAGTTTCCGTTTCAGCCTTGCTTAAACCCTGTGCATCATTTACTGTGTCAGTAGGATTAAGGTATGTTGCAATAGTGGAATCATCAATGGTAAATTTGTAAGTTGTGTAATATAAATCATAACCATTAGTATCAGGATTAGTCGGGGCTGTTCCCGCACTTGCCGCAGTTACCTTTGTTACTTCACCAGAAGTCTTATTCTTAAAATAACCTGTCTGAGTAATGGACGGGGAAGCACCCAGCAATTCCTGTGTGCTGTATCTGGACACCTGTAAAATGTTGGTAAGATTTGTTCTTACAAATGCATCAATAGAACCTGTGTTGACAATGGAAACGTCCTTGTCAACTTCCTGACCCGGAACCATTTCCTTTGGCGGTGTAAAATCTTCGACGATGCTTACACCATAGTTAGCAGTTGCCGTTAAACGGTTGGTTACGTCATCTTGTGATGTGAACCATGCGAATGTAGAGCCGGCGAGAATGACAGCGGCAGTGCAGAGTGCGCCGACTAACGCACGTTTTTCACGTGAGCTTTTTTTCCTCTTTTTCATATAAAACACTCCTTTGTTCAAAAACGGGAACATCTGCTTTCACCATACAGATGATTCCTGAAACATCAAAAAACCGCATATTCATACGCAGTTCTCGGCTTGCTAATATCTCCAACAGTCACCACACTGCCGCCCTGAATCACCACTTTCAGAGCAGATAGAGATATAGTTTTTACTTATTGTAACATTTTTCAAGCTAGTTGTCAAGAGGGTTATGGCATTTTCTATATTTTAAATAAATCGTAATCACAAACATTGTACATTTTGTACAGAATGGAAAAGCCATGCATGAAATTAAATGAAATTTCAAAAAAGCAATTGCCTTTTTCGGAAATTTGTGATACAATAAAGATAATATCATATCACAAGGAGGACAAAACATGTCTGTTTTCCGTATTTATGTCGAAAAAAAGCCGGAATTTGCTGTTGAAGCGCATTCTGTGCTGAATGATCTGTCAGCGGCCTTGCGGCTGAATCTGACAAATGTCCGCATTCTGAACCGTTATGATGCAGATCGGCTCAGTCAGGAAGATTTTGAAAAAGCAATTCCAACGGTCTTTTCTGAACCTGCTGTTGATGAAATTTATCATGAGCTTCCGGAACTTGCCAATGGAGAAAGAATGTTTGCAGTGGAATATCTGCCCGGCCAGTTTGATCAGAGAGCTGACAGCTGTGAGCAGTGCATTCAGATTCTGACGCAGAAAGAACGCTGTCGTGTGAAGAATGCCAGAATTTATATTTTATCGGGTGTGGATACTGATGCGGATTTTGAGAGGATCAAGAAATATCTGATCAATCCGGTAGAGAGCCGTGAAGCGTCTCTTGCTATTTATAAGACACTTGACACAAATTATGATATTCCTGTTACGGTTGAGACATTAGAGCGATTTATTGATTTGAATGAGGCCGGATTGAATCGATTTATTAAAGATTTTGGTCTTGCCATGGATTATGATGATATTAAATTCTGTCAGGATTATTTTAGAAATACAGAACATCGTGATCCGACAATTACAGAAATTCGTATGATTGATACATATTGGAGTGATCATTGCAGACACACCACATTTTTGACGAATATTCAGAATGTAGAGATTCCGACGGATTATATGAAAGAGACGTATGAGCAGTATCTTGCTGACCGGAAGGCATTAGGCCGGGAAGAAAAGCCGCTGACACTGATGGATCTGGCCACAATGGGGGCACGGAAGCTCAAAGCGGATGGCCTTTTGAAAGATCTGGATGAAAGTGAAGAAATCAATGCATGTTCTGTGAAGATCAAGGCGAATATTGACGGTGAAGAAGCTGACTGGATCTTGATGTTTAAGAATGAAACGCATAATCATCCGACAGAGATCGAACCATTTGGGGGAGCGGCAACATGTTTAGGTGGTGCAATCAGAGATCCGTTATCAGGGCGATCTTATGTTTATCAGGCTATGAGAGTAACAGGGGCGGCTAATCCATTAGTTCCGGTAGAAGATACCATAGCTGGGAAGCTTCCGCAAAGAAAGATTACAGTGGGGGCTGCAAATGGATATAGTTCCTATGGCAATCAGATCGGATTAGCAACAGGGCATGTAGCAGAAGTATATCATCCGGGATACATGGCCAAGCGTTTAGAGATTGGCGCAGTACTGGGAGCAGCACCGGCTGAAAACATCAGACGGGAGAGACCTGTTCCGGGGGATGTTGTGATTTTATTAGGCGGAAAGACAGGCCGTGACGGATGCGGCGGTGCAACAGGATCATCTAAATCTCACACATTGGAATCATTGGAATCCTGTGGGGCAGAAGTACAGAAGGGCAATCCTGCCGAAGAACGCAAATTACAGCGATTATTCCGCAATCCGGAAGTAACTGGCATGATTAAGAGATGCAATGACTTTGGCGCAGGCGGTGTATCTGTAGCGATTGGCGAACTGACAGACGGATTAATGATTGATCTGGGTGCAGTGCCGAAAAAATATGATGGCTTAGATGGAACAGAAATTGCAATTTCAGAATCACAGGAAAGAATGGCTGTTGTTGTAGCCGCAGAAGATGCAGAAAAATTTATTCAGGAAGCTGCAAAAGAAAATTTGCAGGCTACCAAAGTAGCAGATGTTGTAGCAGAGCCAAGATTAAAAATGCATTGGAATGGAAATGTGATTGTGGATCTGTCCAGAGAATTTTTAAATTCCAATGGTGCGGCAAAATATACGGATATTGAAATTGAGCCGCCTGTTTCTGATATTTCTGATATTCCGGAAAATATGCCCGAAAGTTGGTCAGAAATGATGGCCGATCTGAATGTATGTTCCCAAAAAGGTCTTGTGGAAAAATTTGATTCTACTATTGGTGCTGGAACGGTGCTGATGCCTTACGGCGGTGCTTATCAAATGACACCCTCTCAGGCAATGGCTTGTAAACTTCCGGTTCTCAATGGTGAAACAGATACTTGTTCTTTGATGGGTTGGGGTTATAATCCCAATATCAGCACATTAAGCCCCTATCATGGCGCAATGCTCGCAGTAATTGAATCGATTGCAAAAGTCATTGCCGCAGGCGGAAAACGTTCACAATGCTGGCTGACATTTCAGGAATATTTTGAACGCACTCAGAATGATCCCAAACGCTGGGGAAAACCTCTTGCCGCATTATTGGGCGCATATAAAGCACAGATTGAATTATCCTGCGGATCAATCGGCGGAAAAGATTCTATGTCAGGCACATTTGAACATATTGATGTTCCGCCAACACTAGTATCATTTGCAGTATCCACAGCAAGTGCAGGAAAAGTAATTTCTACAGAATTCAAATCTGCTGGCGACAAAGTTATTTTATTAGCTCCTGAATATGATCAAAATGGTCTGCCTGTTTTTGAAAGCATCCGGAATATTTTCGATCAGATGGAACAGATCATTGCTGATGGACGTGCAAAAGCAGTTTGGACAGTAGGTTATGCAGGTTTATCCGAAGGTATTGCTAAAATGGCGATGGGCAATAAAATCGGCTTTAAATTTGCCGGCCAGATTCCTGAAAAGATCTTATTCCGCCCCTGCTATGGCGCATTTATCATTGAAATTGATGGTGATATTAAGCCGGGTGAGTATCTGCTTGGCCAGACGATTGAAGAATATAAGATCTATACACTGGATTATTCTGTCTCTATGGATGCACTTCAGCGCATATGGGAAGAAAAATTAGAAGCTGTTTTCCCATGCCGGATTAAAACAACGGAAGAAAAGCCCGAAGTTTATAGCTTTGCCGCATCTGATCGCCCGAAATCCAGCATTCATATTGCAAAGCCTCGTGTTCTGATTCCTGTATTTCCGGGCACAAACTGTGAATATGATACTGCTAAAGCATTTGAAAAAGCCGGTGCTGTGGCTGAAACACTTGTGATCCGGAATCTGTCAGCGGCGGATATTGAAGAATCTGTTAAAATTGCTGCTGAAAAAATCGCAAATGTACAGATTATTATGCTTCCCGGCGGATTTTCCGGCGGTGATGAACCCGAAGGAAGCGGCAAATTTATCACAGCATTTTTCAGAAATCCGGCTGTGAAAGATGCTGTGCATGATCTGCTCCAGAACCGTGACGGCCTGATGCTTGGCATCTGCAATGGTTTTCAGGCATTAATCAAGCTGGGGCTTGTGCCGTTCGGTGAAATCACAGACATGACGAGCGAATCACCCACTTTAACATTTAATACAATTGCACGTCATCAATCTATGATGGTTAATACAAGAATCGCTTCTAATAAATCTCCATGGCTGGCTGACTGCAATCCGGGCGATATTCATACTATTCCGATTTCTCACGGAGAAGGCCGTTTTGTTGCTCCGGAAAGCCTGATTCAGAAGCTTGCCGCTAATGGCCAGATTGCAACACAGTATGTAGATCTGAAAGGCCGCCCGACTATGGATATTCGCTATAATCCGAATACTTCCATGTCCGCCATTGAAGGCATCACTTCACCAGATGGCCGTATTCTTGGAAAGATGGGTCATAGTGAACGCAAAGGCACAGACATCAGCAAGAATGTTCCTGGTGAAAAAGATCAGCATATCTTTGAAAACGGTGTGAAATACTTCCAGTAATCGCAAAAACAGCAGCCCTCATGGACTGCTGTTTTTTATTTTAGAGCATCAATCAAAAAACACTGCCTTCTACTAATCCGAAAAAGTACTGTAACCCTACAATGAATAATAATACATATTCCAGAATGCAAATAATGGAATATACAGCAGGTGTGAAATAATGATGGAAATGCCATTTATACAGATCAATTATCAGTATGATCATTATCACTATCAATGAAATACCCACAATCCATAATAAAACAAGATTGTTAAAAATATAATCCAAAAAGCTGTTTAATATAAAATATGCTAGTGCTGTTCCACCAATGAAAATTATATTGATATAGATCAATTTTATTATTTCAAGAATTGTGATTCTAATGTTATGTTTCATGATGATCACCCAATCATATAGTTACTTGAAACGCAATCATGCCATCATGATAAGAAACAGATATTTTTCCTTTATGTACATTGACAATACTTTCCGCCATTGACAGGCCGATTCCATAACCCGGCTTTTCCTGATTATGAGATGTATCTTCCCTATAAAATCGATCAAAGAAGCGGCTATAATCTACATTTGCGCCATTGGCATAGGAATTTTCTATTATCAAGACGGCTTTTTTCTGTTGTTTCAGCGTCACATGCACAAGACCACCATCATCACAATATTTTACTGCATTATCAATCAAAATAGAGATCAGCTCATGCACGGATTTCTCATTTCCATTGATAATACTATTTTCGACAATATCCAGATTCAATTTTTTGCCCTGCTGTTCGATCACAGGGCGGAATGATTCAGCCACTTCTTTGACTTTCTCAGAAAATGCGATCTGTTCAAAGGGCATTTCTTCCCGTTCAGAAGCTTCTTCCAGTCTTGCCAGCGTGATCATGTCATTCACAAGGCCTGTCAGCCGTCTGACTTGATTCAAAATACTTTGTGTCCATTCTGACTCCCCGTCCATAGCCTCCATCACTTCGGCATTTGCTGAAATAATCGCCAGTGGTGTCTTTAATTCATGCCCTGCATTCGTGATAAACTGCTTTTGTTTTTCATAGCTTTCGATCACTGGTTTGATCGCAATTTTTGAGAAGAAAGAAACTAAGACAATAAACATCACGAGACAGATCAGGCCAATGATAATAGAAAATATCCGCAGTCTTTGCAAACGATAAATCCGATTTGTACAATCCATAAAGACGATCAGTGAATAATCTGCTTCGCAGTCAATTTCAATATCATAATTCCGATCCGTGCGGAATGCGCTTTCTGTAAAGGATTCCTGCAATGCTTCTCCGCTGATCTGCTTCATCAGATACATATAAATGCCGTCTGAATTGCTGACATAGCCTTGATTTTTGTTTCTCAGGATCACGCCTTTCCGGAGCAGATCGGCATCATTAGTATCAACTGCGGCAATATGTTCATAATCCGTGAGAAACAGTTCTTGCTCTTCATCCAGAATCATAGTAAAATACCGGATTTCATAAGGCAATTCTTCCGTAATATGAAAATTCAAATTTTGATTATGATGATTATCAAACACGAGGCGGCCATTATTTTCGGCAATAAATTTCAAAATCGAAATGCTTTCGGTATAATTAGAATAACTATTTACGCCATTGATACAGAAAATCACAATCACGAGAATCAGAAGAATTGCACCAGATGCGATTAGAATAAATTTTCTTCTGAGTCGGCGGATCATGGCTGACTGCTCCGGGTTTCCAGAATATAGTCAGAATCCCCTGTGATAGAAATATCTGCATTGATTGCGCTTAATTTGCTATTCAAGAAACTGACATACATGAATACAATTTTCTGATCCACAGGATCAGCTGTTCCCCAGATATGGCGGAAAAGCTCTTCTGTCGAAATAGATTTTCCCGGATTGGTCATAAAAAACTCAAGCATTCTGGTTTCTTTGCTAGCCAGACGGATGCTGTTTTCACAGGAAACAGATTGTTCTTCTGTATCAAGCGTAACAGAGCCGATTTTCATGACTTTTGGGGAATAATCTGCCGCCCGTCTGATCATAGAACGGATTCTTGCCAGCAATTCTTTCATAGCAAATGGCTTTGTCAAATAATCATCTGCACCGGCATCCAATCCAGTGACACGATCATCAATTTCAGATTTCGCTGTCAGCAGCAGCACAGGGGTATAATTTCCGGAAGCACGGATTTGTTTTAAAGCCTGAATGCCGTCAAGCTTTGGCATCATGATATCAAAAATCATGGCATCATAAGCATTATTTCCGGCTTGTTCCACGGCGGCCTGTCCATCATATACGGCATCTACAGCATATTTTGAATGTTGTAAAATGGCTGTCAGTGCCCGTGACAATTCTTTTTCATCTTCTGCGAGTAAAAGCCTCATAAAATCCTCCTGTATCAAGAATTCTGAATCAGGGTGCGGATGGTTTGCATAGAGACATCACAAGCGGCAAGCTCATCCGCACAGCGTTTTAATTCTGAAACGATTAATTCCTGATTCTCAATATGTTTTTTATATTTCAGCTTATGTTCCAGACTTGCCCACGAATCCATAGCAATTGTCCGGAGCTGGATTTCCACAAAATATTTTCCGGGTGAATTCCCCTGAATATCGGGATATGCTGTCTCTATTTCCAGAATCATGTGATAACTCCGGTAGCCATTGGATTTGGCATGTTTGATATAATCTTTTTCCTCCAGCACACGGCAGTCGGGGAAAGATTTGATATAATTTATATTTGCATAAATATCATCAATAAAAGAACAAACGATCCGAATGCCGATACTATCCCGCATAATTTTTAATGCTGTTTCTGGTGTTTCCGGAAACCCTTTTCTGCGGCATTTTTCACACATGCTTTCTGATGTTTTGACTCTTGCAATCAGATGTTCATAAATTTTCATGCCCGTTTTCTGATATTCTTGATTGGTATAATTTATAATCCGATTCTGTATTTCATTCTTGATGATTTCCAGAATTTTATCATATTCGCCATAAATGCTGGACATAGTCTCAGCCCTTTCTGAATTTTTATTTATCATAGCAGAAATCTGTGAAAATTTCTGTGAAATGATGTGAAAATTATGAAAAATTTATTGCAGGAGATTCCCGTCTTTATCATGAAACTGATCCATCAGAATCAGAATCAGATCAATCATTGTTCCGAATCCGAACAGCCCCCATGTAAACAGCCAGATCAGACCAGTCCATATTTTTCCTGCATATAATCTATGAATACCGCCAACCCCTAAAAAACCGAGCAGGCACATGCACAAAGTTGCTTTTTTACTGCGTGGTTTGGCTGGTGTCATCCGCATAGATTCGCTAAGATATGGCGGCATGATCCTGGAACTTACAGGCGGCGGAGATGGTTGAGGCTCTTCTACCAGACAGCGACAATAAGAACACATTTTTTCATCAGGCATTAAATTTGCCCCACAGTGTTTACAGGTCATAATGATCCCCCCTGTCAATGATTTTTCAAATACTCTTGTATCTGCTGTTCTGCATTCATAACTTCCTGCCGGAGTTCTTCTGCTGACATGCGATAAGCACCATTTCCGAGGATAATCATCTGTTCCATGCCGTCAGATGTTGCCACTCGAACATGATGTTCCCGGCTTAGATCATGTGTAATGCGTTCTATATAAGAATCTGCTGTTTCAGCTTCTTTTGTATAGATAATACTGATATGATTATTGATCTGTTCTGTACTGCCGGGATTGCCTTTGACTTTGTAGGCATCAAAGACAATGATCAGTCTGCATTGCCGTATTCCTTGATAATTACTCAGTCGATGAATCAGTTCTGAACGTGCGGCATCCAGACTTTCAGCGGCGGTTTTCCGGAGGGAATCCCATGCAAAAATAATATTATAGCCATCTACAAGCAAATATTCCTGACCTTTGGGCGTTGGTATAGATCTTGATACAGGTGGCTGTTTTTCTGTGCGCAAAATATGTGCTGTATCTCTCTGATCATGATTGATTTTTCCATAAGTTTGTTCAAAAATTTTCATTAATTCAGCATCTTGAGAAAGACTTCCGGTATAGGCCTGACGAACAGGCTGGCTGATTGCTTCCGGATGTAGTTCAGATTTTGCTTTCAGATAGCTTTCTGTATGCATATAATTTGCGACTTCATTCCATTTGACAAGCATTCCTGCACCATGAGAACAGAATACAGAATCTGGAGAATTTTCAGAATCCGCTTCGGGATGATATTGATATTTTGCAATCACTTCTTCTGGATTAGTGCATGGTGCATAGCCCGATGGAATGCAGGATAATTTTCCACGCCCTCTGGTATATTCCATTACATGCGTTCTATAAGTCATCATGATCACAGCTGGTGCTGTTCCCTCAAGAACAGAAAATTCTCCATGCGATTCCGGCGGCTGCATTTTTGCGCCTTTCATCTGCAAATCTGTGACAGCTCGCCCGATATATTCCGCAGGTACTTCCAGCCGGAAAGCATAATATGGCTCTAACAGAACAGATTCCGCCGACATCAAGCCTTGTCTTACGGCTCTATATGTTGCCTGACGGAAGTCTCCGCCTTCTGTATGTTTTTTATGAGCCCTTCCGTCTGTGAGTGTTATCTTCATATCTGTGATAGGTGATCCTGTCAATACACCGAGATGCTGTTTTTCAGCCAGATGTGACAAGATTAATCTTTGACAATTTCTATCAAGCGTATCTTCCCGGCAGATATTTGCAAATTGCAGACCGCTTCCAGGTTTTCCAGGTTCTAATAATAATCTGACTTCGGCATAATGCCGCAATGGTTCAAAATGTCCCATTCCCTCAACAGTATTTTTGATCGTTTCTTTATAGGCCACACCTGCCGCCTGAAATTCAGCTGAAATCTGAAAGCGATCTCTCAGCTGACGCTGTAATACTGCTAATTGAATTTCGCCCATCAGAAGCACATGAATCTCCTGTAATTGTTTTGAAAAACTGACATGTAAGAGTGGATCTTCCTGTTCCAGACGGCGGAACGCTGTCAGAGCCGTATTGACAGAAATATCTTCCGGAAGCATCACAGAATATTGCAGAATCGGCTCTAATAACGGATTTTCTGAATTCTGTTCTGTGCCGAGCCCTTCGCCCGGATAAGTATAAGACAAGCCCGTGACAGCGCATGTCATGCCGGGAAAAACTTTTTCTGCTGGCTGAAATTTCAAGCCGGAATATAATCTGATCTGGCTGATTTTCTCCTCCCAAGCAGTACCCTCCTGATCAGTGCCTGAGATCAAATCACGGACATGCAAAATCCCTCCTGTTATTTTCAGATGTGTCAGCCGTCTGCCCTGTTCATCTTCTGTGATTTTATAGACTTTTGCAGCAAATTCAGGATAATCCGGTACAGGAAGCGTAAAATCTTCCAGAAGTTTCAGAAATGCCCGGATGCCTTTCTGTTTCAATGCTGATCCGAACAGGCACGGAAATACATGCCTTTGGCGGATTGCTTCTGCAATGCTTTCTTTTTCTGCTGTTCCATGTTCAAGAATCTGATTCATCAGTAATTCATCGCAGGTTGCTAATGCATCATAAAAGGCTGTTTCCTGTTCTGAAAAATCAATGCAGTTTTTATGCAAATTTTTCTGAAGCTCCTGCATGAGTTCTGATTTTGACTGCAATGCCAGATCCATTTTATTAATAAAAATAAATACAGGAACATGACTATGTTTCAAGAGCTTCCAAAGCGTTTCTGTATGGGATTGAATGCCATCTGCTCCGCTGATCACTAATATTGCATAATCCAGAACTTGTAAAGTCCGTTCTGCTTCTGCGGAAAAATCCACATGACCGGGCGTATCCAGCAAAGTGATTTCTGTTTCATGCAGATGCAAACGAGCCTGTTTGGAAAAGATGGTGATTCCTCTTTCCCGTTCCATAAGATCTGTATCTAGAAACGCATCGCCATGATCAACACGGCCTAATTTCCGAAGTTCTCCGGCATCATAGAGCATTGCTTCTGAAAGCGTTGTTTTTCCGGAATCCACATGCGCCAGAATGCCGATTGTCAGCCGTTTCATGCATCATACCCCTGATAAGCATGATCTATTTCCTGTTTCAGCAAAGCAGGATGATGCAAAAGGCTTCCATGCCCAAATCCGGAAAAAATCTTATGCTGAAACCGGATGCCATATGTCTGGAGTCTCTGTGCGTCCCGGATTGCCTGTTTTTCATGATCACCATGCCAAAGATAAGAATCTGCTTTGTTAAAAGACCGGAATTTATAATGATAGCCAATCTGGGAATATTCTGCATTGAAATAAGATTGTTTAGAAGCATCCGGATATACAAAATCTTTCACCTGTGTTTCTGTCCGGCCAATGATTTTAGCGGCAAGCTTCTGATGCTTATGTGTCAGCGACCAGAACACATTTGCCATTATCTTAGCTTCCAGACGGTTGAGCGTATCAGAGCCGGTATCTGGTGTATACATGATAGTAAAGCCATCTGCTATGGCAGTATGAACTTTGATTCTTGGATCATGCAATATTTCCGTCATGACCATGCCGCCCAAAGACATGCCATAGATAATATCTATTGTTCCGTCAAAATGCTCTGCCAGATAATCAGCGATTTTATGACCTTCATAAGCAACAGAGACAAATCGAGATTCTGGTTCATCTGCATTAAATCCATCATATGGGGCAGCGATCACATGATATGTTTTACAAAGCTCCTGTATGGCAGACATAGCCGCCCTCCAGTCTGCTGTATAGCCGCACAGAAACAGCAGTGTGATTTCATGTTCTGTGCCAAATTCAAAAAATTTCATAGTTTTTCCTCCTGATCTGTAAAATGCATTCTGCATTTATTATAACACAGGTCAGAACAAAAAGCAAGTGATTTATTCCGGAAACTGGACATGCCCCATCTGGATTTCATCAGGTGTCAGCGGAATATCATAATCAATAATCACATCGCCATAAATATCTGTAATCCGGAACGTAAAAGGGCCTGCGCCCAGATCCATGCTTTCGAAATAATTATAATTTCTTCTCGGAATCTCGATAAATTTTCCCGTGCTGTCAAGATATTCCAGCTTTGTGATGGGATATCGATGATTTCTCACCTGTACCCCACACCAGAAGGCTGTACTGCCTTCTTTGTATTTATAAGAAACAGGCGCATTTTCTGCACTATCCAGTGGAATGATTTTCCATGTTACGGGAACTTTTCCTTTTTCTACAGGTGCGATCAATGGAAAAGCGTCTGTATATAAATCTAGATCGCCTTTTTTGCCTTCTGGCAAAAGATCCGTCACCAGAACATTGATTTTTCCGGATTCTCCCGTCACTTCCAAATATGCCCCTGCCAGCTGTGCAGTATGATAATCTTCCAGATTCATAGCTGTAATCCAGTAATCACAGGACACAGGATCAAGCATTGCACAGCCGCCTTCATAGCCTCCGCCATAAAAAGTAGCATCCCCTGCATGAATCGTTCCTTTTGGCTCAAGAATATCCTGTTTTGACGGCAATCCTCTTTGTTTTAATAAAATCCAGTCATAAATATTCACAATTCCGTCCTGATTTAGATCATATGCCTGAGAAGGTGCTTCTCTCCGGCAAAGCAATGCATCCTGTAATTCTTTCACAGAAAGCTGTTCCGCATGGACAGGAAAATTCCCTGTCATAAGTATGGCAATCATACAGCATATGCTTAATTTAAATTGATTCATAAAATCCTCCTGAAAAGAGAAAAAGCTACAGCTTCCGCTGTAGCTTTCCGGACTGACAGCATCAGCCCTTTTTCTTCATTCTTCTGTTAAAATCTGCATCCGCTTTTGCGGCCTTTTTCTTTTCTCTTGCCTGTCTGAGCATTTCTTCTTTTGAAACCGTGGAATCTTCTCCATTAGAAGAATCTTCATCCATGAAATTTGCTAAACGATTCTTGTATGTTGATCCATCTGATTTAGCTGGGGAAACGCCCTGTGAATAATAGCTGGAAACTGGTTGACTATGTGCCGCAGGCTGAGAAATATACACACTCTGCTGTCCGTTCTGTCCCGGCTGGATATAAACGCTTTGCTGACCGCCTTGACCTGGCTGGATATAAGTACTTTGCTGACCCGGCTGAATATAGGCACTTTGCTGACCCGGCTGAATATAGGCACTTTGCTGACGGAGATACATGCTCTGTTGTGCATAGGCATAAGGCTGTGCCTGTCCATATGGCTGTGCTTGCGGAAAACCGCCCTGACCATAATAATATGACTGCTGGGCAGGTTGTTGCCCGTATCCATAAGGCTGGGGCTGTGGAAATCCACCCGGCTGCTGCTGTCCATATCCATAAGGCTGGGGCTGCGGATAACCTGGCTGGGGTTGCGGCATCCCTTGCGGAGGAATGCCACCCGGCTGCGCATAGCCTGGTTGTTGTGCCATTGTCTGTGGAGCGGCATTCTGTGCGGCCGGCGGTTCATAAAACGGATTATCCTGATTTGCGGCGGCTTTTTCTTCAAATTGATTCTGCTCTTCGGGTTCTTCTGTTGGTTCAGCGGCTTCAAATCCGAAATCACCGCCATCAGAAAAACCACTGAAATCCATTGCAGAAGGAAGTGGATTTTTAGGTGCTTTATTTATTGCGGGTGCAGGAGTTTCCTGACTGCTTTCCGCTGCTTTCTCTTCTTTTTTCTGGAAGCCAAGCGGCTTTTCTGTTCCGGCTTTACCCGGATCAAGAATTTCAGAAGCTTTCATTGCCTGATTCGGCGAAACATAGATTTCTGCATCTTTATTTTCCGGATTAGCACGATACAGCAGTTTGAGGCATTCTTCACAGGGCTGGCTGACTTCTTTGCTTCCAAAAGAAACAGTGATCAGCTTTTCCACCAGACTTTCACCGGCAGCAATCATAGCCATGATTGCATTATATTCCGGACAAGCCCGCATAATCTGACCAGCATTGACTCTGACGCTGGTCACCCCGGCGAAAGTAGTCTGTTTATCAGCCGTCATCAGAACGCAAAGCTCGGAATTACTGCTGGAAACCAACTGTGGCTCTACCGTCCGGATTTCTTCCATCAGCTTGACGGCGGCATAATAAAAATCTTTGGATTCCATGAAATAACCTGCCTTTCTTTTCTAAATTTTTATAAAACAGGACAGGCAAGGCTTTCCGCTGAAAGCCTGGCCTGATGTTCTGCTTAATTGGACGGACTAAAGAAACAAGGCCTATCCTTGCCGTTTGCTTTTGCATTATAAACAGCCATGATAGCACTGTCAAGCAAAAGTTCGGTATCTCTTCCGTCACGAGGATGTGCAACGATGCCATAGCTCATGGTGACTGCAATAGGTGTTCCCATTGCATTGATGGGATCCATAAACATTTTCCGGAGCTGTTCAATCATATTCATAACATCCGCTTCGGTCATCTCGCCCGTCAGAAGGATGCCGAATTCATCACCGGCTACTCTGGCAAATTTATATTTTCTGCCGCAATAACTGCTAACTCGTTCTGCATAAGCGATTAATGCAGCATCGCCGACTTTAGGGCCGTAAGTGTCATTAATAGACTTAAAATTATCAACATCTGCATAAATGAGCGTAAAAGGCATATTCAGGCGAATGGCCTCATCAATCTGTTGTGTAAAATATTGTCTGTTGGGGATACCGGTCATGCGGTCTGTATAAGTAATTGCTTTCAGAGCATCATTCTGTTCCTGGATAATACGGCTGGAATCGCTGATTTTTTCATATTGCTCTTCCAGTTCTTTTTTCTGTTTATCACTGGTAAGCATATAAGTTAAGATAATAGCCATCTCAATGATATTAATCACTGGGGTAAATATACCAGGAAGTGAACCGTTGGAATGTGACCGAATCATTGCAGTTGCTGCGCTTGAAACGCTGAGCGCACACAGAATGCAGGCAACCAGAAATCCTCTTTTACGATTTGTGACAACGATTCCTACAGTAATCAAAAGCTGCAAAGCGGACAAAACGCCCATGTATGTAGAAATAGCTTCATTTTTCCATGGACCCATGAACATGAATACGACCATATACATAATTACTAAAATGATCATAATCACAATATTCCGGGTTTTGTTTTTCTCTTTCATAATATTCTCCCCCTAATCAGCATTACTCCTCTACAGCAATGTTCGGATTGCGGCGAAGTTTGTTTTTCAGACGCTGTTTTGCAAGTTTAGCCTGCTGTTCTGCCTTACGCATTTCAGCACGTGCCTTATTTTTCTCTACCTGCCGTTTCAGAGCTTCTGTGCCTTCAGCCACTAATCCCTTGTCAAAAATACAGGACAGGGAAATATCATCCTGTGTTCCAAAATTTGTTCTTTTTGTCAGATTTCTCACAACAACTTTATCAAAATCCGGCATCTGACTAAGATGACTTGCAATAATTGTGTGATAATCTAAGAAATCTTCCTCACTCCGGAATGATGTGAAAAGTCCGTCCGTCGATACAAAAACCGCCATTGGAATATCCATCATGACAAAGCAGTTAAACATATCAATCGCATTGGAATTGCTCATGGATGCAGTCATATTTGCTGGTGCAGATTCATCATCTACGATCGGCATTTCTGCTTCTCCATCTTCATCAATCACAACCAGACTCCCGTCACCGAGCTGCATACCAAACACATAATCTTTTCCCATAACAATGGCAATCAAAGTTGTACCATAAATAGATTCCATCTTGATAGCATCCAGCTGTTCATCTGTAAACGGAGCTCTTTCCTCATCTGTGACCGGATTTTTCCGGTAATGTTTGGAAACTTCTCTGTTCCATCTGGAAATGATCTGCTTCTCGATCTTCTTGATAATATCTTTCGGATTTTCCTGGAAACTCGCTTCAAATTCATCCGGATCTCTATAAAAATTACGCACAGTACGCAGAGTTGCTCTGACAGCAAGCCGAGAACCGACATCACTGCGGAAATGCTTTTTGCTTCCATGACCATCCGCAACAACTGCGATGGAATAAGATTCCGTTGACTGGAAATTAGAAAAATCCTGGCAAACAGTGCCTTTTGCTACATGGCTTGCGCCAATAACGGAATGGCAGAATCCTTCATACATAGTGCGCACCTCCTTTCTCGTACTCTCGCATTACCAACCTGCATCAAACGGCACGTTATCCCCGTAGCCTTCAGACTTGATAATTTCTTGAATCTGCTGGCCAAGCATTCTCTGCTTTGTTTCAAATACATCTTCCATTCCAAGCTCTCGGCCGGAATCATCAGACAGAGTCATGCTCTTGCTTCCGATCTGGGAAGAAGTAACGGCAATCGCCTTGATCAAATGCGCCAGCTGTCCGCCGGAATAGGCATGTACAACCGTATCTTTTGTTCCGGTAAACTCCGCAAGCATATCATCATCTGCTTCTTTTCCAATGCCGAGCGCAGTCTTCAGGCCGTATTTATACCAGCTGTTTTGCTGGAGAGCGGCAAGGCCTTCTTTATAATTATCCGAAGGATAGCCGTCTGTCATTAAGAAAATAACAGGTGCAAACGAGAGTGAGGGGGAATTCAGGAAACTGTTTCTTGACATTCTGATTGACAGTTCCTTAAAAGCTGCTCCCATGCTGGTTACACCATCGGCACGGAGTCTCGTCCACTCAA
The DNA here is from genome assembly GCA_002449585.1 of Ruminococcus sp. UBA7013. Taxonomy (GTDB): domain Bacteria; phylum Bacillota; class Clostridia; order Oscillospirales; family Ruminococcaceae; genus UBA3855. Next base: position 24,254 of record DJXD01000127.1, on the reverse strand, counting down.
ATTCTTCGATTGAAATCGGTTCAGAATACATCCACATCACGGAAGTGGAGAACGTCAGCACGGCAAGCTTGACATCTGTATCTGCTTCACCAACACGGCGGATTTCAGGAATTAATTCTTCCATAACGGCGTTGAGTTCACCCATTTTTGTGCCCTTCATACTGCCGGAGGTATCAATCAGAAAGAAAATGACAAGGCTTTTTCTGGAAACGCCGGTTGCATTGAGTGGGTCGTCATCGTCGAAATTCATAAAATCATCGAAATCATCAAAACCACCGTCACCGAAGCCGCCTCCGAGATCATCACCCAGACCATCATCAAAATCCAGATTGTTTTCCATTTCTTCGTTCATAGCTTTCACCTTTTCTTTGCTTAGATTCTTATGGGCTTACTTATCTTCAATGCTGGCAGTAATGCCATCACCGAAATCGATTTCCAGTTTTTCCCACAGTGGGAAGCCTTTGCCGGAGGGGGCGGCGTAGAAATTGCCGTCTGGCATCTTGACACGCCAAGGCTTTCCAGAACTGTTTTTTATGCCCATCATACCAGGACGGAGCTTATTTTCTACCACTTCACCGGTCACGGTCTCGAAATCATCAGAATTCTTCACGGTTTCACAAGCGTAGAATTTATAGCCAAGATAAAGCGGTACTCTGTAATCCCGGTTACTGAATTTCAGGCTTGCGATATAATTACCGCATCTGGGGCACATGAAGAAATTCGGGTTTTCATCGCTTTTCCGGAACATGGTAGTGAAATTTGTACGTCCGCAGGTACATGAAACAATCTCAGAGCGCAGACGGATGAATAATTTCTGCCATTCGTTTTCGATAATACGCTTATTCGGGTCAGTGATGCCGACTGTAAACGAGTGAATAAATGCTTCACGCACATAAGGTGGATAAATTTTCCAGAATTTAATCACATTATCATGAATGCCTCTCACAGGGCGATTAGATGTATCATTTGGATCATAGACAAATACAGCATTTGAGCCATAATGTTTTAATTCTGATGTTTCCGTTAAGCAGATATCTTTTACTACTTTTTCGCCTTCCATGGGGTCACCACGGAACAGAAGCTTGAACAGGACAACAGCCAGAGAATATTTATCTGTCTGTACATCCGGCTTTTTTAGACCACGTACCACTTCCGGTGCCATATAGCCCGGTTTTCCGCCAATTCCGAAGTTGCTGCCGTCCGGTGCAATATTATCGCAGTCGCAGACAAGAATATCCCCTGTCTTGATATTGATAAAAAAGCCGCCGTCATTCAAATCCTGATAGCTTTTACCAGCTCTGTGCAGCTGACGGAATGCATTGACAATATTAATCACTGCTGTAACCATTGCATATAGACTTTTAAATTGCACAGGCTGTTTGATTGCCTTGCCAGTCAGAGGATCAATATCCAGCTTGTAAGTATTTAAAATATCTACAAACGAATCATAACCCTGTGGACGCAGATCCATCAGATAGCCAAAGCCTTCCGTTCCCGGAATGGGCTTTGTCATGTACTTTGGCCAAAGAAACTTATTGCTGGGCGCACCGTCATTGATATTTGTCGCAATATTCTGGCGGAATGCCTTCGGATTGCGCATTTTATCAATATCATACCATTTGAGCGCATAATCAGCATTATTGAATTCTACCAGATAGACAATTCCCTGACCACCCTGGCCGAGTACCTTCTTGACCTTGGCAGCACCGCCATATTCCATTTCGACGTACTGCCCAATTTGCAGTTCAACCATTGAACTCATCCCTTTCTGAAACTAAAATATTCACAGCATCATCAGAACAGGCCACCTCTGGTGACGGTTTCCGTTCTGATGCCGTTTTCCATGCAGTACCTGGCGACATAGGAATTTTCATAGCATTTGATCGTCAGGGAAGAACAGTTCTGGAAAGCGTCATCTGCAATTTTCTTGACACTGTCTGAAATAAAGAGCTTTTTGAGACTTTCACATCCAGCAAAGGCCTGATTGCCAATACTGATAATTGTATTAGGAAGTTCCACTCTTTCCAGATTATGACAAAATTCAAAAGTCTGATCAGCGATTTCTGTTACACCATTCGGAACATTTACCATTGCCAATTTTCCGCAGGTACTAAAAGCACCCTGAGCAATAATTCTGACACTGGGGGGAATGGTTACAGATTTCAGCCGCTTGCATTCTGAGAATGCATATTCTCCAATTGTGATGAGTGTCGTAGGCAATTCTATCGTTTTCATGAAAGAAAAGCCATCAAAACAGAATTTATCCAGTTGTGTATAACCACTAGGAACTTTGACATTGCCTTTCAGTCTGGAGCGAGCCGCATCGGAAGCGTAGAAAATCACGGGATTATCTTCCGGCTGGGCAGGTGCAATAGAAGATGTGCCCGGCATCATAGGGGCAGAAGCCTGCGGAACGGGGGCGGGCTGAGACACCTGTGGGGGTGGGGTATAAGCGGATACAGGTGCACTATAGGGGGTAGCAGCAGCTGCTACATTATTATACTGCGGCTGTGCCTGGAACTGCTGTGCAGGAGCAGCAACAGCACCCTGTTCTGGCATTGTTGTTTCATATGGCCAGTCAAGAAGATAGGTAAAACATACCATTACAAATTCTACTGCGCCTTCCGACAGGAACATTTCATTGATCATATATTCCTTTGCCTTCATCATGGCGATTTTCTGATTATCGCCTCTTTGCATTGCAATCAGTACACCACTCTTGGCGACATTTTTAAGCAAACGGCGTTCTTTTTCATATTCCGGAATATAGTCATTCATCAGAGCAACAAACTTATCTGGATTATTAAGAACCTCGTCACCGAACTGCTGTACCATTCCTTTGAGTTTCTGACTGACAGCAATTGTATTTTCAAAACCTGCTACATTAACCATGAAAAAACTCCTCCCATTCTGAAATCCATGCTGAAACCTGATGCAGAGCATCAGAAACGGTTTTGATAGATAATATCATCTTCCGGCACAGTTCCCTGAAAGGGCGAGCCCCGTGTGCCAGCGGTTGTGGACAGACAGAAGAGAACACTTTCTGCCGGCGCAAAGCAGAAAAAGGAAAACCTTCTGTGAATATCTCTAAAAATCTGTATTCAGTATATCATATTTTTCAGAATTTGTCAAGATGTTGGACACAATTCATCCCCCGCCTGTGAGGTGGGGGATCTCTTCTCTAAGATAAAGTATAGCATGAACTGATGAGAATGTCAATAGATCCGAAAAGATTTTTCTGATTTTTTACGTTTCTCACAAAAAAAGCAGCCGAAATATAGCATTTCGCACCAAAGATTTTTTAGAAAAGGGTAAAATAAACAGAAATGCAGGTGTAATTTCGTTATATTTTGCACTTGCAATTTTCACAGAAATATGTTATAATAAAAACTGAATGTAATTGCCTGCTGAAATGACAGGATGCGCAATGAAAATGTATAAAAGGAGGTCATTCTAAAAATGAAAAAATTTATGAAAGGTGCTGCTGCGGGAATGCTGATTTTTTCCATGTTGTTCTCTACCGGCTGTTCCCGGCTTCAGCGGCTTCAGGCAAATAGTGAACCACCTGTGAAAATCGCAGTTCTCAGTAAAAGCTCTTCTACATACTGGGATGCTGTCTGGGAAGCCTGCGACCATGCACGGGAAGAACTGAATGTGGAAATTACAGAATATCATCCAGAAAAAACAGGTCTGGAATATCAGATGCCAATGCTGGAACAAGCTGTGAATTCAGATGTTAAAGCGATCGTGCTAGCCGCTGTTGATCCAGAAGAAGAAAACGATCTGCTGGCAAAAGCTTCCCAGAATGGAAAAATTATTATTACTTATGACTCAGATGTAAATTATTCCGGCAGAGCCTGCTATGTCGGCACAGAAAACCGAGTTGCCGCCAAAAAAGCCGCCTCTATGTCGGTAGAAGTATATGACGCTCATAAAATCGGCATTATCTACCATGAAGAAGGCGGAACAGCCTATATAAGAAGAGATAATTTTATTGACAAGATCAATGAGGTGAATGGGTCAAATGCCCCTGCTCTTCCCGATGGTGCTGGCTCAAAACAAAATAATTCTGAACCTGTTCTTGATGAAGAAGGCAATATTATTGAAGTACCACCTACAGAACCCCCTACAACCACCCCTGCAAAGGATGTGCATGTGGTGAAGTCCCTTCTTGGTGAAAGTGATATTGATGTCTCCAAAGCACAGGCTATTGACCTGATCAAGAACGAGGGTGTAGATTTAATTTATGCTACAAATCAAAAAGGCGGTCAGGGTGCTTGTGAAGCCGTTGAGGAACTTTTGAATGATGGCACAATTGCCAATGTCGGCGATGTCAAAATTATTTGCTTTGACTATTTTACAGCCGTGGATGGTCATCCAAAGGATGCCACATATTATATTCAGAATGATATTCTGAATGCTGTATTTCTCCAGAATCCGTATAATATGGCTTATATTGGAATCAAATATGCAAGAGATCTTTCTAATGGCGAAAAAATTGATCCCTCTCTGGATACAGGGGCAGTATTGCTGACTAAAAATAATATCGATGCTCCTGCAATACAGTTCTTGATTCAGCAGTCATATCCAAGAAAATGAAAGGACGGAATCTAAAAAATGGCTAAAAAAAATAAAGTCGCAATTGATGCGATGCGAAACCGAGACCCTATGATTCAGCGAGTACGTGGCTTTTATACTCTCGCAGGTGTTGTTTTCACAGTCTTCATGTTATTTAACATGATTGTTTCCAATGTTGTTTATGTCAGAAGTGATCAGGTTAATAAAACCAATACGCAAGCAATCCAAACCATCAACTCTATCCGAAACAGTTTTGCAACTGTTAACATCAATGTTCTTTTGATAACTTCCGGACAAAGCGATGAACTTGATAAACTCAGTGAGGACAGAATTCAGGAAGCCTTTGCCAATATTGATGAACAGAAGATCATATATCAAAGTTTGACTGCTGACAGTTCTGAAGCTCTGAAAAGAAGATTTGAACATGCTACTTATGCTATTGATAACTATCGTGGCAGTCTGCAAAGTGTCATGAAACAGATGGAACAGGCTACCGGTGAAGATGCCGGCCGTGTTTATCAGGAACAGCTTGCTCCTCTCCAGGAAGTAGCCAGTGAAATGTTTACGGCTACTGTTGAAATCAGTAACAGAGAAACTAATACACAATCTGTTAATGCTGCCTTAATGCATGGCGTTGCACAGGATGTGCTGATTGTTCTTTTCATCTTCATGATTTTTGCCCTGTTCTTCTTCGGAAGAGCACAGGTGAACTCTATGCTCGAAGTACAGCAGAAGGCAAGAGAATTGACCGAGGCCAGCAACCGCCTTACCAAGTCCAGAAAGAAACTGATCGACTCCGCTATGACCAATATTCTCACTGGTATGAAAAACAGATATGCCCTTGATGAAAGTTTGACACAGCTGATCAGCAATGCACAGTTTAATATTGCAGTATTTGATATTGATAATTTCCGTGTGATTAATGACATGTACGGCTATGAATTCGGTGATGAATATCTTGCTAATGTCGCAGAACGTCTCAAAACAGATTATTCTGAACATGCAGAAATGTTCAACATCACTGGCAATGAATTCTGTATGATTTTCTACGAGCATATTTCCGACTTACAGGCACAGCAGCTGACAGAGCAGATCCGTCAGTCTATTGGCCAGCCGATGACAATCGCAGGCATTACGCTTCAGACAACAGTTTCTGCCAGCCTGTATCATTATCTCCCAAGTGATAACCTGGATGTAAACACCCTTCTCATGAAAATGGATACTGCTCTTCATGCCGCAAAGCATGATGGTGGTAATCGTATGTACCAGATTCAGTAACGTATCTGTCAGAATGCCCCTTTCAGGTGCTGCCTGAAAGGGGCAGTTTTCTGCCAGTTTTAAATATTCTGCACAAAATATTTCAGATTCTCTTGACACCAACTGGATAAAATGGTACAATAAATCAGGGAGGAGGTTTATCAGCATGTTTTTAGTCACAGGAGATATTCACGGGCTGCGCAGTATGGAAGATGTTGCACGGCTTTCTACAGCAAATCAAGAATTATTTGATATGATGACAAAAGAAGATTATCTTATTATTGCCGGAGATTTCGGCCTTGTCTGGGATAGCTCCGTTGAGGAAATCCAAATTCAGCAATGGCTGGAAGAACGTCCGTTCACAACATTGTTTATAGATGGCAATCATGAAAATTTTGACCTGCTTGAACTGCTGTACCCTGTCGAGAACTGGAACGGGGGAAAAATCCGCCGGCTTTCTCCTAGTGTCATGCAGCTGATGCGTGGACAGGTGTATGAAATTGATGGAAAAAGTTTTTTTACCATGGGCGGTGCAGAAAGCTATGATAAACAATTCCGGATTCAGGGTGTCAGCTGGTGGCCGCAGGAAATTCCCAGTGAACGAGAAATGAGAGAAGCACGGGCAAATCTCTTAGGTCATCAGATGAAAGTAGATTATGTAATCACGCATTGTCTTCCGAGCAGTACACAGCATCAGCTGTTCGGGAATAATAGCATTTATCCTGATAATAGATTGACAGATTTTTTTGACGAGATCAATTCTAAATTGAGTTATAAACAATGGTATTGCGGACATTATCACCGGGATGGCACTGTGATGACAAACCCAAGAATGCATATTATTTATCATAACGTCAAAATATTATGAATCTGGAATGGATCAGAGAAGCCTTTTTACTGCCGGGGCATATTACAGAATATCAGATGCTGACAAATGGCGGTATTCATGAAACCTGTCAGATCCGGCTCAGTACCGGAAAGCAATATATTTTTCAGCACATGAATCTACATGTATTCCCACACCCGGAGACTGTCATGCAGAATATTTCACATGTGACAGCGTATCTCAGCAAATTTTCTGATATGCAAACATTGCAGTTTTATCAAACCGCACAGAAAGAGTATTTTTTCCATGGCTGGCGCATTATGGATTATATTCCGGGGTATAGTCTGCCTACAATGACAGATTTGAACCAGATTCATCAGGCTGGAAAAGCGTTCGGCCAGTTTCAAAGCCGTGTTTCCCAGATAGACAGCCGCTGTCTGCTTCCTGTCATACCTGCATTTCATGATACAGAAGCATATTTCCGGAAACTCTCTGCATTAGGAGATTCATCAGAAGAAACACAGGTTTTAATGCATTGGCAAAAACAAGCTTGCTCTGTGATGAATACTGTTCCTGCTCTGCCGCATATCATCACACATAATGATATGAAATGCAGTAATCTGTTATTTGACAGGCAGACACATCAGCCAATTGCTGTGATTGATCTAGATACTGTGATGCCGGGGCTTGCTGTCTATGATTTCGGGGATGCCGTTCGCTCGATAGCTGTCAATGCTGACCGATCCGGCATTGATCTGGAAAAATTCAAAGCATTTGTCTCCGGTTGGCTTCTGGAAATGCAGTATTCCTCTGAGGAAACATCTCTTTTGATTCCGGCAGTCTTTGCCGTAACGGTGGAGCTTGCTGTTCGGTATCTGACAGATTATTTGCAGGGTAATCTTTATTTTAAAGTCAGCTTTCCGGAACAATCACGGATCAAAGCCGGAAAATTGATTCATCTGGCGCAGGATATTCTGCAACAGGAAACAGAAATGCAGAAATTCATCATCCATGAAAGTGAGGTTATTTCATGACAGACAGCAAAAGAACAAAATGCAGGGTTGCAGCTAAAAAAAAGCCGGATCTTTTCTCGGATCAGATCAAAGAAATCCAGAAAGAACTTCAGGCACTGCGAAAGGAAAATATTTTATTATCCGAGAGAATTGCCGCATTGGAGCAAAATACGGTGATTTCACCGGTATCTGTGCCGCCCCCTGTTACAGAAGAAAAAACCGCTTTTGAATATCTCAAAATCTATGATGGCATTTCTATCAAGCATTATACCGGGCTGAAATTGGAATCACTCTTGATTCCCGAAAAAATTGAAAATTATTCTGTGACGGAAATCGGAGATTTTGCATTTATGAACTGTTTTTTCCTGAAAAAAATACAGCTTCCCCAGACATTGAAGCGTATCCGCAGTTTTGCCTTTTTCGGATGCAGTGCTATGAAATCTATTGAAATTCCACAAGGTGTGATTTCCATCGGGGATTCTGCTTTTCTCCGCCTTCTGGACAGCGTTTCGATTGGCTACCTGCAAAAAATCTATATCCCCGATTCTGTAAAATCAATTGCAGATAATGCATTCTGCGCTGATCCTGCCACTACTAGTGATGATTTTAAGCCTGTGATCTATTGCAGCATGAATTCTCAGGCCATGAGATGGGCTCAAATGCATTGTTTTCCAACTTGCTCACCAGAACGCTTCCGGCTGGATTAAAATCAATATCAGGGATAAATCACAAAATGTGATACAGACTAATCAAAAATAGGTTTTTGTAAAAGGGAGATTGGCATGAAACAGGAAATTTATCAATTTGATGAAAAATATCATATTATCGAGCGAACTTGGCGAGCATTCTGGAAAGCATATGAATGCTATCTGCTGGAATATCCGGAAGAAGCCGCTCGCTATGCTCTGCTTGATAGAAGTTCTGTACTGACAGCATTGGAGAGGCTGTCTTATGTACTTCTTCATGAACAGGAACAGGAAATCATTACCGTCAGAATTCAAATGCGCTCCAGAGAAAAAAATGCTTCTTATCTGGGCTATTATGACTGCATTTTCGATCTGACCGGAAAAATGTCAGATGATTTCTTTGTAATTGAATAAAATCAGGAGGTTTTACTATGAATTTTATTGATGTCGTCAAAGAAAGGCGCAGTATCCGCAAATATGCAGATACCCCCGTTACACAAGAGGATATAACTGCAATTATTGATCTGACTCGGTTTTCCCCTTCATGGAAAAATTCGCAGACAACCAGATTTCATGTCGTTCTGAATCCGGATATTAAAAATCAGATCGCTGAAAAAGGCACATGCAGTTTTTCTAAAAATAAGCTTAATATCCAAAGCGCACCTGCTCTCGTGATCCTTACCACTGTCAATGGCATTGCAGGCTATGAAAAAGATGGTTCTTTTACCACATCCAAAGGCACACATTGGGAATCATTCGATGCTGGAATTGCTTGTCAAACTTTCTGTCTCACGGCTTATGACAAAGGCTTTGGAACGCTGATTATGGGAATTTTTGATGAGACACAGATCAGAACTATTATTCAGCTCCCTGAAACAGAAAGCATTGCTGCATTGATCGCTGTGGGCTATGCGGATGAAGCCCCCCATGCACCTCATCGTCAGGAACTTGATAAAATTATGCAAATTATTTAAAATTTCATCAAGGGCTTGCTATTTTCGGCGGAATGTGCTAAAATAAGAATATCCCCCACATAGGGAAATTCTTCATAGTCCGGAGGCATTTTTCATGGATAAGTTTGCAGAGCAATTAATCCAAAAACAAAATACAACAAAAGATGATATGAAACGAGCCTGTATTATTATCATCACCATTACCGTATCTATCATTTCTGTTTTGCTGGTTTTCCGGGGGATTCCGCTGGCTGTGATCCTTCCTGTCTGTGCGATATGGGCAGCATGGTATTTTCTGAAAATGCTCAATGTGGAATATGAATATTCCTGCACAAACGGAATTCTTGATATTGACAAGATCTTTGGACAATCAAAAAGGAAAAACATGCTTAGTATTGATGTCAGAAATTTCACTGCCTATGGGAAAGCCGGTACATGCCCCGAAGAAAGCATAGATGATGGCAGCATAACGATATTCACAGCATTGGGGATTTCCCTGATGGGTGAGGAAGATGACGCAGAAGAATATTATGCAGAATTTGAACATCCAGAGCATGGAAAATGCTGTTTATACTTCAATCCGGATTCTAATTTCCGTGAAGCCTTAGAGCCTTTTTTATCCAGAGATTTAAAAATGAAACTGCATCAGCAGTAAGCAAAAGCCCTTTCTGATCAGGAAGGGCTTGCCTTGATTGAAAAGGAGTGTTTTACATGAAAAAATTAGGGGATTTGCTGACCGCACAGCCGAAATCAAAAATCAAGGCTGGTGAGGGGCTTACCTCAGGAGAATATAAATTTTTTAATTCCAGCAACATCCAGACGAAATATTATCACACAGCACAGTTTCATGATACTGCCCTGATATTTGGCACAGGCGGAAACCCCAGTATTCATTATTGTGATGAACCATTTTCGACTTCTACGGATTGCATTGTATATTTTCCGAAGCGTTCAGATTTTTCTGTCAAAATGGTGTATCATTATCTTTCAGGACATATGGAGATACTGGAAAATGGATTCAAGGGTGCAGGGATCAGGCATATTTCGAAGGGATATCTAGAAGAGATAGAAATTCCTTTTTTGCCAATGGAAGAGCAGGAAAAAATTGTGTCTGTCTTTGATAGGCTGGATTTCATGCTGGACAGTTATCAGCGTATGAGTGAAAAGCTGGATTTGCTTGTCAAATCACGGTTTATTGAAATGTTTGGCGATGTAAAATTAAATTCCAAGCATTATGAAATTATTTCACTTGAAAAGATAGCAAATGTTGGTTCAAGTAAAAGAGTATTTGTTGAGGAATTGCAAGAAAGCGGAATTCCCTTTTACAGAGGTACAGAAATCGGCGAATTAGCAGAAGGAAAAAATATTGTTCCTGAATTGTTTATTACACAAGAACATTATGAAATATTAAAAAAAGCCACAGGTATCCCTAGTATTGGGGACTTGCTCATGCCTTCAATATGTTCAGATGGAAGAATATGGGCTGTAAACACAAAAGAACCGTTTTATTTTAAAGATGGGCGTGTTCTTTGGATTCACCCAAATTTTGAAAGTATTAATAGTTTATACTTGCTTTATTTTTTAAAGCAGAAAATAGCTATTGACTATGATAGTATAGCTTCAGGTTCGACTTTTTCAGAATTAAAAATATTTGCATTAAAAGAATTACAAATATTTGTTCCTCCCTTGGAACTGCAAAATCAATTTGCTGAATTCGTTCAGTTTGTTGAAAAATCAAAACAGACCATAAAACACCAGATTGCCAAAACAGAATTATTAAAATCTGCACTCATGCAGAAATATTTTAAAGAGGTGCTTTCATGTTAGTTACACCAAAACAAATGCAGGAACTCGAAAAATTAACAGATGCCGCCGGCGTGTCTTATGCCGAAATGATGGAACGAGCCGGCCATGCTTTGGCCATGTTTGTGATTCATCATTATCCAGATATGCATAAAATATTGCTTCTCGCCGGAAATGGCAATAATGGCGGAGACTGCTATGTTGCCGCTTATTATTTGCATATGTATGATAAAAATGTTCGAATCCTCGCACCTATGGGCGAACCAAAAACAGAAATTTCAAGAATCGCTTGTGATCGTGCGCTGAAAGCTGGTATTCCTGTTAGATCTGATCCGGATTCTTTTATGAAATCCGCTGAAATCATAATTGATGGATTATTTGGAACTGGTTTTCGAGGGGAACTGACGGAACAGATTCAGAATTTATTATTGCTGTCAGGAAAAATCCGGATTGCCTGTGATATTCCCAGTGGGGGAAACGGCCTGACAGGACAGATCAGCCCCGGTATTTTTCAGGCGGATACTACTATCACATTCGGTGCAGTAAAAATAGGTATGACACAATATCCTCTTCGCAAATATTGCGGCGAAATTTTGATTGCAGATATTGGTATTCCAGAACAAGCTTTTGCAAAAATCCGCCCAGCCGAACAACTCACACTTGAAAAAATCAAATCTATTTTGCCGGATCGTCGCCCCGATGCTTATAAAAATCAGATGGGGCATGTCTTAGCCGTGGCCGGAAGTATCCGGATGCGTGGCGCATGTGTCTTAGCTGTGACCGCCGCCATGAGAAGTGGGGCAGGATTATTAACATGTGCTTCTGCTGAACCTGCTTTGATGGCAGTATCATGCAGAATGCCGGAAATCATGTGTCTGCCACTGAAAACAGATGAAAACGGCTTTTTCTTAGATATGGAGAATCATGAAATCTTACTACAGGCACTCCAGAATAAACAGGCATTATTATTAGGTTGTGGCATGGGCATGACGGAAAAAACCCGGAATCTGACAAAATTCCTGATTTCAGAAAGCTCCTGTCCGGTGATTCTTGATGCAGATGGTCTTAACTGCATTTGTGACTGCATAGAATTATTATCGAAGGGACGAACCATTATCACCCCACATGTTGGAGAAGCGGCAAGATTATTAAAAATCAGTGCAAAAGAGATTCAGCAGGATCGATTTTCAGCGGCATATCAATTAGCCGAAATGACGGGTGCAGTTGTCGTTCTGAAAGGTGCAGGAACGATCATCACGGATGGAAGCCGGACAGCTGTCTGTGATCTGGGAAATCCGGGCATGGCAAGAGCTGGGAGCGGAGATGTCCTGACTGGCATCATAGCGGCATTTGTGGGACAGGGGCTTTCTTTGTATGAAGCCGCCTGCGCAGGTGTTACGATTCATGCGGCCGCTGGAGATCTGACAGCGGAACATATGCCATATCGTTATATGCTCCCACATGATTTGATTCATACCCTTCAGGATATTTTATAATTTTATCTCAGCAAAATACAGGAATTACAAGAGATTATTTCTTTGAGGTGATTCTATGTATGATGTGAAGCATATTTTTGCAGTGATCAGTTTAAATGCCTTACTTCTGAGCGGCTGCACGGTTGTCCAGACCATGCCGGGAAAGGTAGCCAATCCCATGACGGGGGCATTTACCGCAGAAGTTACCATTACCAATGCTGATGCTGAAAGTAAAGCCACTCTGACAAGATACGGTTCAGATGCATGGTGTGTATTATTTCATGAACCGTCAACACTTTCAGGGATTCAGTTGGATTTCCTGGATGATGAAGTCAAAGCTTCTTACAAAGGTCTTGCATTTTCTGTTCCGCAGTCTGCACAGGCGATCAGAACAGAATTAGCTGATTTGATGAATATTATTGATGACATGTCACAGAGTCCGGATCTCAATGGCAAGACCGAAGAAAATAAAATTATCTGTGAAGGATCGATTGAAGAAGGCAGTTATACGCTGACATTTACAGATGCGGGCATTCCAGCGGAATTTTCTCTGCCCTGTTATGGATTAATAATAACATTCGACAGTTTTACCCAGCAGGCACAGACCATTTCCACAGAAACCACATTTTCGGCAACCATGCCGCCGGAAACTATGATTCCGACAGAAGCACAAACAACACCTGCACCAGCTGTGATTCCTGAATCTATACCGGCTGAACCTGTTTCTGTTACGGAAAGCGTTCTTGTAGAGCCTCCCACAGTTCCAAGCACTTGAATCTGATTTCATATTGCTGAGGCTGTTCCAAAATTTCTGTTGTTGCAGAATCGAAATACTGATCTGGTTCTGCAATGGGAAGGCATAACGGCGGATACATCACGCACCACCAATTATGGCCTTTTGCCTGACCGATCAGAATCCGGAGGGCATCATAACAACCGGCGGGCATTGTAATTTCTTCATATTCTCTGGTATCAAATTCCATCCGTGCCAGCTGCACAGAGACCTGATCATGACATCCGTTTTCTTCCAGAACTTGCTGGGCAATCAGCCGGATGGTTTCTTTCTGTGCAATGGCACGTTTTTTCATGTCTTCCAGTGTCTCACAGCCCTGGAATAAATTTTCTGACTGAGCTAGTAATGCATCCCGAACTTTTAATTTCAGATTTTGATCTTGTTCTGAATCAGAATTCGCCAGAATATGCAGTCTTAATACACTATTTTGCAAATGATGAATTTTTCCGGCAAAGCCTGAAACGCTTCCCATGAAGATCACTAAAATCAGACTAAGAATCATGGCAATTTCTAATTTTTTCATGTCATTAACCTCCTGAATGATTTCTGTCAGGAGTATGGGAATTTTAATTTTTATTATGCAAAGGCTTGCTATTTTTTTCAGATCATGTTATAATAAAAATAATCTTACACATTCCGAGGTGATTTTTATGCAGATTTATGATCTGATCCAGAAAACACGTAGACGGCAGAAACTCACAGCCGAAGAAATCCGATTTCTGGTAAATGGCTTTACAGCCGGAGAAATTCCAGATTTCTGCATGTCCGCCTGGTTGATGGCGGTCTGCTGTCATGGCCTGACTACAGAAGAAACCGTTGATCTGACAATTGCGATCCGGGACTCCGGTACATGTCTGGATCTGTCAGAGCTGGGACAGATTACAGTAGATAAGCATAGTACTGGCGGCATTGGTGATAAAACAACACTCCTGATAGCACCCATCACGGCGGCCTGTGGAGGATATGTTCCCAAAATGTCCGGGAGAGGGCTTGGCTTTACAGGTGGGACGATTGATAAATTAGAAAGCATTCCGGGCTTTCGTGTCAATATGTCTGTGCCGGATTTCATCAGGCAGGTCAAAGAAATCGGCTGTGCTGTGATCGCACAAAGTGGAAATCTTACTCCGGCGGATAAAAAAATATATGCGCTCCGGAATTTAACTGCCACGGTTGACAGCATTCCTCTGATCTGCTCCAGCATTATGAGTAAAAAGCTGGCATTGGGTGCGGATTGTATTCTTCTTGATGTCAAATATGGATCTGGCGCATTCATGAAAACAGCAGCGGATGCAGCTGTATTAGCGAAATCTATGGTGAATGTCGGGAATATGGCTGATAAAAAATGTCGTGCGATGATTACGGATATGAATGCACCTCTAGGGCATACCGTAGGAAATGCGCTGGAAATTGCAGAAGTTATTCATATACTTCGGGGCGAAGAAAAAAATAATTTGACAGAGCTGGCACTTTCACTTTCAGCGCATATGCTGGAATTATCCAAAAAAGGCAGTTTGCAGGAATGTCGACGTATGGCGGAGCAGGCATTGACATCGGGCAAGGCACTTGAAGTATTATCCCACATGATCGAAGCGCAGGGCGGAGATGCTTCTGTCACAGAGCATCCCGAAAAACTTCCGCAGACAAGAACACAGAAATATCTCAAAGCAGAAAGATCAGGTTATTTATCCGCCATTGATAGCGAACAGGCCGGACTTGCTTGTCTGGAGCTAGGTGCTGGCAGAACGGCAAATCATATTTCTATTGATATGGGTGCTGGATTAACATTTCTGCATGATATTGGTGATCCCATACAGGCAGGTGATCCGATTGCTGTTATTCATGGAAATTCTGAAACACTCTGTGAACTGGCTGAAAAAAGATTGCTTTCTGCTATACAGATTTCAGAACAGCCTGTTGCAAAAACCAATCTGATTTATAGCATTATCTGAAAAAATCCGGAGGAAGCATTCCTCCGGATTTTTGATATTATTCTGATTTCGGCAGACTGATGCAAATTCCTGCCATCATCCAGAAAATAGGCGTTGTTGTGATGCTTCCGCATCCGATCAGCATCATGATCAGATACAGAATCACAGCATTCAGAAATCCGACATGAAGCCAGTTTCCAGATTGTTTGACACCCTGCGCTCCTCTCCGGATTACCAGTATCATGAGTATCAGAAAGAGTATCAGCATAGGGATGCCCAATGTCCCGGCCATTTGAAGATAATAATTATAGCATCTGTCAAAAGTATTGGGATTGCTTGCAATGACTCTGTTTTGATATAATTGAGGATATACAAGACTATCTGGGCCGCTTCCTGCCAGGGGATATTTCTGAATGATTTTAGCTGTATTTTTCCATAAATATCCGTAAGAATCTTTCAGATCAGAAATTTCAAAACCCCCGTTTGGATTTTCTGTTTTTCCGGAAATATAATAGCCGCTGACGCTTAATCTATAAGAACTATCTTTCCAGATAATACTGCCATCATATAATGAAAGGCCGTTTTCTATCATAACATTTTCTCCCGTTTCCCGGCTATAGCTATGATTCATCCCGGAAGAAACCGCATTCCATCCCGTTCCTAACAAAATTGCCAGTATCGAAGCCAATAGCACAGGCAATGCTTTTCCTTTGCGTGAAAAAATCAGTCCCAGAATAACAGCCAGAATTGTTCCTGCATAGCCAATCAGGCATTGTGTTCGGATCGCTGTCAATGCAAAGCAGAATACACAGATCATTGCAAAACGCTTCTGTTTTGTATCTTCTGAAAAAACGGATTTCAGCATAGCCGGAATCAAAAGCATATCCAGCAAAATGGCCAAGAAAATCGGGCTTCCTGTCAATCCTGATGGCAAAAAAATCCGGAACAATAGCAAAGGCTCTAAATTCTGATAATAAGACGGCACACCGATCGGAAGCATTTGCAGCAGACTCCAAAAACATTCTGCAATTCCAAGATACAGCATTCCTTGTAAAAGCTTTTGCCGATTATCATCTGTCCCCAGCTGTGCCCCTAATAAAAAAAAGCTTCCATAAAATAATAATGACAGCCAGCCCTCATTTCTGCCATCAGATCCAAACAGAGAAATACTATAAAAATAAGAATTATACAGGCTTACCAGCCCCCATGCCAGCATTGCTCCGATCAGTCCCGCCGGAAGAAATAACGATTTCGGCGTTTCACTCTTCATAAATCCAATAAATACAAATACAATTGCAAATACCCCTGTAATAGAAAGAGCCATTCCCGGCACACTATAAACTGGTGCAAATTCAAGTATCAGACTGAATAACGGCATCAGAAGCAGATACCCTAGCAATATCCGAAGATTATAATTCTGATAGCTCTCCGGTGTCATATTCAGAATAAAATTTGATTTTTCTGTTGTATGAAAAATTGTCTTTGCCGTTTTCGGCATAAAAAAGCCTCCTTATCATCAAAAAAGGACGGCCAGAGCCGTCCTGTTTGTTACTTTGCGGTATCCGTCACCCGGCTTTCACGAATCAGATTAATTTTAATCTGTCCGGGATATTCCATTTCATTTTCAATCTGCTGAGCAATCTGACGGGCAACCAGAACCATTTTTTCATCGCTGATGACCTCAGGTTGTACCATGATTCTTAATTCACGTCCTGCCTGCACAGCATAACATTTTTCAACACCCTTATAAGAAGTACAAATTTCTTCCAGTTTTTTCAGACGCTGAATATAATTTTCATAATTTTCGCTTCTTGCGCCTGGTCTTGCCGCAGAAATGGCATCTGCCGCCTGTACAATGCAGGCGATCACTGTCCGGGGTTCTACGTCATTATGATGGGCTTCAATGGCATGAAGCACTTCCTGATTTTCATGACATTTCCGGCAAATATCCACACCCAGCTGAACATGAGAACCTTCCATTTCAGAAGTCAGTGCTTTACCAATATCATGCAGAAGGCCTGCACGTCTTGCAAGGCTCACATCAACCCCCAGCTCGGCGGCCATAACGCCGCATAAATGCGCCACTTCTATCGAATGGGTCAGCACATTCTGCCGGTAGCTGGTACGGAAATGCAGACGGCCAAGCAGCTTGATTAATTCATGATTCAGTCCGTGAACATTGGTTTCTAATACAGCCCGTTCCCCTTCCTGCTTGATTTTATGTTCCACTTCACGTTCTGCTTTTTTAACCATTTCTTCAATCCGTGTGGGGTGAATTCTTCCATCAGCAATAAGCCGTTCCAAAGCAATTCTTGCTACTTCACGGCGGACTTGATCAAAGCAGGAAAGTGTAATGGCTTCAGGTGTATCATCAATAATCAAATCCACACCGGTAAGCGTTTCCAGTGTACGGATATTACGGCCTTCCCGGCCAATGATGCGGCCTTTCATGTCATCATTGGGAAGTGGTACGACAGAAACGGCAGCTTCAGAAACTTGATCTGCGGCGCATTTGGCAATAGCGAGAGAAATAAAGCTCCTGGCCTTGTCTTCACATTCTTCTTTCAGCTGCTGTTCATAAGATGCAATTTTCACGGCCTTTTCATGTACAAGATCCTCTTCGAGCGTACGGAGAATATATTCTTTTGCCTGATCCCGTGTCAGTTCAGAAATGCGTTCTAATTCCCGGAGTTGTTCCTGCCGGATCTGTTCAGCTTCTTCTTTCAGAGTTTCCGCCGCTTTGATTTTTTCCTGAACAGATTCCTCTTTTTGTTCCAGACCTTCCATTTTCTTATCAAGAGTTTCTTCTTTCTGATGAATACGGCGTTCCTGTTTTGAAATTTCATTTCTTCTGTCACGGATTTCTTTTTCTGCTTCCTGACGAAGCTGATACATTTCATCCTTTGCTTCTACTAATGCTTCTTTTTTACAGTTTTCTGCTTCTTTTTCAGCATCATCAAGCACACGCTGTGCTTGCTGTTTGAGATATTCGGCTTCTTCTTCTCTGGCCTTTGCCTCCTGAATTTTGGCCTGTGCCTCATTTTCGGCTGAACCCAAAATCTTTTCTGCTTCCTGTCTGCGGTGTTCCACACCACGATCAAAGGCACTTTTTTCAATGGATTTCAATTTTCCCTGATCTGCAAAATATACTGCTGCTGCACCAATGACCAGGCCAATGATAATACCGATGATGATCATCAAATAGCATTCTCCTTTCTGATTGTAAAGTTATTTTTTGCATGAAAAAACTTTACACAGGCAGTAAATGCTGCTTTTTAATGCATTTTATTCATTTTTCAACCAAACTTTGAATCCCCCGCTTCTTTAAGTGGTGGCCATGATCAAACGGCAGTGGGAACATCTCTCACTGACATGAAGTCAATCCACTTGACATTTTTCCATTGTGATGATATATTATAGATCGTTCGCATCTTGATAAGAGTAAAAATAGAAGATTGTGCTGACGAATCATTCATCATGCAAAATTTAAATGCGAACTTTGACAGAAGCCGTCGAAGCTCATGAATGACAAAATTATGCTTTGGCGTGGATTGAAACAGAATTTATTTTAATAACTCTGCAAATGCAGAATGGGAAGAGAATGAAAGAAAATATGAGATGAAATGATGTAGAAAGCTACAAATAACACCTGTGCAGGCTTACAGATACATACAATACTATTATTTTAAACGTTTTTGAAAGATTTGTCAAGAGGAAATTCAAAAAAACTTGAGGGAAATTCCTGTCAGATCCCGTTTGTTTTTGTATGAAATACAGGTGCATTTGTGTAGCGAACAAAAACAACGTCAAATTTCACAGGGAATCCACTTGTTTTATGATAAATTCCGTATAACTATACAAAATTTCACATGAAATTCAGGAAATTGCTTGCAAAATGCAGGATCGTGCTGTATAATAAATTAGTAATCTGAATCAGAAAGGAAGCCTTTACATGAAGCTTACTGAATACAGCAAGGAAGAATTGCATTCTTTCTATGAAGACTGTAAAAAAATTTATGAAAATTATCAGGCACAGGGTCTTAAATTGGATATGTCCAGAGGGAAGCCTTCTCCTGCACAGCTGGATCTGAGCAAGGATCTGCTCACATGTATCAGCAATGAGGATTTGCTTGGAGAAGCCGGAGACTATCGGAATTATGGTTTACTGGATGGCATTCCGGAAGCAAAGAAATTATTTGCGCCAATGCTGGGCGTTCAGCCAGAGGAAATTTTCATGTTCGGCAATGCCAGCTTACAGGCAATGTATCTAACTGTCAGTTATGCTGTAACGCATGGCCTTCTTGGGAATACCCCCTGGGGAAAACTGGAAACTGTTAAATTTCTCTGTCCTGTTCCCGGCTATGACAGACATTTTAAAATTACTGAATTTTTCGGCATTGAAATGATTACTATTCCTACAAATGAAAATGGCCCTGATATGGATCAGATCGAAAAGCTGGTTTCTTCAGATGACAGTATCAAAGGAATCTGGTGTGTACCGCAGTATTCTAATCCGTCTGGCGTTGTATACAGTGATGAAGTTGTCAGAAGATTTGCCGCATTGAAACCAGCCGCAAAAGATTTCCGTATTTTCTGGGATAATGCATACTGCATTCATCATCTGTGCGATAATCCCAAAATCATCCTGCCAATTCTGGAAGAAGCACGCAAAAACGGAAATGAAGATATGGTTTATATTTTCGCCTCTACTGCCAAAATCACTTATGCTGGTGCAGGTGTTTCGATGCTGGCCGCTTCTCAGGCTAATCTCAAAGATCTGACCAAAGCTTTGAGCACATTCACCATCAGCTTTGATAAAGTCAATCAGATGCGCCATGTCAAATATTTCGACGGCAAATTTGAAAATATTCTTGCACATATGGAAAAGCAGAGAGTATTGCTTGAACCCAAATTCAAAACCGTTCTGAATACACTGGATACAGAAATCCGTCCGCTGGGAATCGGCGAATGGACAGAACCAAAGGGCGGCTATTTTGTATCTTTCAACGCACCGCAGGGATGTGCAAAGCGAATTGTTCAGCTATGCAAAGAAGCTGGCGTTGTGCTGACGGGTGCAGGTGCAGCATTCCCTTATGGCAAAGATCCGGAAGACAGAAATATCAGAATTGCACCCTCTTATCCATCTGTAGAAGAACTTCAGAAAGCAATGGATTTATTTGTACTTTGCGTAAAGATGGCCGCCGCAGAATCCCTTATGAAATAATCTTACTTTCCAATCCAAACAAAATGCTCCTGTTGCAACAGGAGCATTTTGCCATGATATAGGGATTATAGGGATTTTGGAGAATCGGTGCTGGAGTGACACCGATTGTCTTTAAAAGGGGAGAATATGTTTCCGGTGCTTCCGGAACAATTTTATTATAACAGCCTTTTGTGATAATTATATGAAATCCATCTGAAATTTTCAGGAATAGCTTTCACAGAAAAAACACAAAAACCCTCATAAAAGAGGATTCTTGTGCATGATATAGGGATTATTGGGGATTTATAATAACGTTGGGGTTAAACGTTATTACCATAATGAACAATGTTCCATAGGAACAATTTTATTATAAAACATATTTGTGATAGCTATGTGATAGATTTGTGATAAAATTATGATAATTATCGAATTTCCAGCCAGAAAACAGAACCTTCTCCCAGCTTTGACCGGACACCATAACTATAATTATGCAATTTCAGAATGGCCTTGACAATAGATAAGCCTAATCCTGTTCCAACTACTTCTCTTTTATGGTTTTCACTTCTATAATATTTATCAAAAATTTTTTTAATCTTATCTTCTTCAATGCCTGCGCCTGTGTCTCTGACTTCAATCCGGACACCAGTTTCCGTATTTACCTGACTAACAAATACTTGCTTATCTTCTCCAGTATAATTAATTGCATTATTAATCAGATTGCACACCACACGCTCCATCTTTCCAGCGTCACATGTCACCTGTCTTGGCGCATCTGGTGTAAATGAAATATGATAGCCCATATGCTCTGAAACACCTGTATATCTGTTACAGATTTCTGTCAGCCAGCTAGTGACATCAAATGTAGATGGTTCAAGCTTCTGACTGCCATTTTCCAGCTTCGACAGATCCAGAATATCATTGACGAGCATCGTCAGGCGGTCTGTCTCTTCAATAATTACCTGTAAATGCGCATTTCTCTTGACAGGATTATCCCCTGACAGATCCCGGATCATTTCTGCATAAGCTTTCAGCATCGTGAGTGGTGTTCTCAGATCATGAGACACATTTGCAATCAGATCCCTTTGCATAGTATCTATTTTAGAAATTTCATGCTCTGCATATGTCAGCGTTGCCGCCAGTTCATCCGTTTCCTGATAGCCCCCGCCCTGAAACTCTGCTGTATAATCTCCATGAGCCATGCGCTTCGCTGATTCTGTAATTCTCGTGATTGGCACAGAAAGCAAGTTTGATACATACAGCGCAATAATACAGCCAATGCCTAATAATAATACTGCTATCAGCATCAGCAAACGCTTTAATAATGTCACTGTTGTTCCTACTGGCTCTAAAACAGTATTAAACAGCATGTATCCATCCGGATTTTTAATATCTCCGATCACACTGCCAAGAACCAGCGTTTCCATATTGATCTGATCATCAAAGACATTCATGCAGATCATGCCCGTTTCACTGTTCTTAACTTCCTGCATTAGGGGATATAAATAATTATGAAATCCATGCAGAAGACACTTGTGATCCATCACATCACTGTTATATAATACATAACTTCTCCCATCAATCACAGAAATACAGATCTGATTCTGAAAGGCAATGCCGCTCATGGTTTCCTCAAAATCTTCTGTCCCATAAGATTCCAATAGATTACTTGCGATTTTTTTCGTTTCCTCGGTCTTGAAATAATAATAAAATTTCTCCAGGAAAAGCACTTCCAGAAATAAAAGCCCTGATGCGATCACTGTGAAAACAATAAATGCAAATGCCAGCATGGTATGCAGGGTAAAGCGTTTTTTCTGCTTGGGGGGCTGATCTGTCTTATTCTGCATCAGGATCAAATTTATAACCCATGCCACGGAGTGTGACAATAAATTTTCGATAATCGCCGAGACTATTTCTTAGCATCTTGATATGTGTATCCACTGTTCTATCATCTCCAAAGAAATCATATCCCCAAACAGCTTCTAATAATTTATCCCGTGTCAATGCCAGCCCCTTGTTTCTGACAAGATAAAATAACAGATCATATTCTTTGGGAGTCATGGCGGCTTTTTTTCCATCTACATAGACTTCTCTCCCGGCAATATCAATGGCCAATCCCTGAAATACGATTCTATCATTTTTGGTTTCTGCTGTGGGTGCGGCGGCTTTGCTTCTGGCAAGCACGGCCTTGACACGTGCCATCAATTCTTTTGGAGAAAATGGCTTAACAACATAATCATCCGCACCAATCTCAAAGCCAAACAGCTTGTCATATTCTTCCCCCCGTGCAGACAGCATAATAATTGGAATATTTTTATGCTTCTTGATCTCTTTGCTGGCCGAATAGCCGTCAAGCTTGGGCATCATGACATCCATAATAATCAGATCATAATCATTCTGGCGGCATTTCTCTACCGCTTGCATTCCATTTTCAGCCTCATCCACTTCATATTCTTCGAATTCTGCATATTCTCTGACGACAGCTCTAATATTGACTTCATCATCAACAATCAATAATTTGCTCATGGCAAACAACTCCCTTCTATTCTTACATTATAGCATAAATTCCGGTTTTAGGCAAGTCCTTCCCGACAAAAATCTTTAAAAAATTCCCTGATCATTGACAATCCTGTGTGATTATGCTATAATATATTTGATATATCACCCTTGAAAGGAAGAAAATCATGAAAATGAAAAATCCCCTCGAACGGAAAAATGAAGTCTGGAAATATAAATATCAGGCGCATGAAATCATGATCACGCTGAAAAAGCCTGTTCTTGCCAGCAAAGCTGCCCGGATTACTCTATATATCAATGGGGAAAAAGTCAATGAGAGCACACTTCGATTACTGGCTTGTCTGGAGGGGACACTTCCCGACGGAAAAATTGTATTTGCCCAGTTGAAAAGCGGTGTTGATAATATAGATTGCTTTGTGATCATAGGCGAAAAACCCCCTCTTGAAAAACATGGCAAAAATATTTCTGATGATGAAGTTGCTACTTTTGCCGCAATGGGAATGCTTACCAGTGAATTCCATCAGCTTCCTGATACTCATAACGGAATGGGATAATTCTTATGGAGAAAGATTTTAAATATATCAGTGCCAGCAATATTATTTTTATCTTGCTGTTGACTGTGGGGCTTCCTGTTCCGGTATTCGCAAGTGTAGCTCTGGAGAAACCAGGATCTGTTTTCTGGGTGCTGATGGTGTGGGTGCTTTGGCTTTTGATGGGAGTGCTTTCCGTCTGTACCAGTCATCTGACAGGACACTTCAAAGCGGATGAGAAAGAATGCGATTTCCAATTTTTCAGGAATAATCTGCATTTCCGTTATGATGAAATCAGCAGCATTCAGCTTTTCAACATCCCACAGCATGACCGCTTTAATAATTTGATTGGCTATAAAATTCAGCTGAAAATCACAGATAAACAGGAAAATGAATATGTGATCCAACAAAGAATTTCCGCAGAATACAGTTCTTATGAATATCCTCAGCAATTTCCCGAAGAAGTCCAAAACGCTGAATTTACACAAATCGGGAATTTCCTGAAAGCAAAGATTTCATCATCCGTTTAAAAAAAGCGGAAATTTCCTCTTGACAAATCCTGATTTTTGTGCTATGATGATTTTATGAATAAAGCAATCAAAATTTTCATCAAAATCATGTTTGCAGTTTATCAAAGGTTAGCAAGAACCCCCCCCCCGCTTCTAAAGCAGGGGATGAATTGCGTCCCACCCTCT
>DJXD01000113.1 GCA_002449585.1 Ruminococcus sp. UBA7013 | reverse complement strand
CAGGCTACCACAACCACAACACAGGCCACCACAACCACAACACAGCCCACCACAACCACAACGCAGGCTACCACAACCACAACACAGGCCACCACAACCACAACGCAGCCCACCACAACCACAACGCAGCCCACCACAACCACAACAACGACAACATCCACTAAACCTGAAACTACTACCACCACCACGACGACAACAACATCGACAACCACCACCACAACAACGACAACAACATCGACAACGACCACTAC
This sequence comes from Ruminococcus sp. UBA7013, assembly GCA_002449585.1. GTDB lineage: Bacteria > Bacillota > Clostridia > Oscillospirales > Ruminococcaceae > UBA3855. The sequence continues at coordinate 12,219 of DJXD01000113.1, read as the reverse complement.
CACAACAACATCCACTAAACCTGAGACCACTACCACCACAATGATATCCACCACGCCTGAAACTACCACAACAACAGAATCTACTGAAATTGTCAAAAATATCGACGCTCGGGCAGATGTTAATAATGATGAAATTGTAAATGCTAATGATGCCGCTGTTGTTCTTATGTATGTAACACAGGTGAATGCTGGTATTCCATTTGATCAGATTCCAGAGCGTGTGCGTAATGCGCAGGAAAAAGCAGATGTCAATCAGGATACCTTTATTAATGCAAAAGATGCGGCTACAATTCTTCGTTATGTTACCGCTAATGCAATGGATCTCAATCCCAGATTAGAAGATTTCTTCTGATCGTAAAAAATATTCTAAAATACTGTTGACTTTATGAAAAATTTGTGTTATAATATCTATATTAGATGAGTATCGGCTTTTATTGCCGGAAAAATCAAAAATTATTTTATGAGGTGAATGATTTGGCAGAAATCAGACAAAGCCAAGAGCCTATTACAAATCCGGCTCTGGTACAAGCTATGGACGCTATGAAACAGGAGCGTAATCAAAAAACAGAAGTGACTTTTGTCAATTTCCTGAAAGAAGCTCGCTTCCTTGTTCCGGCAAATGTGGAAACTACCCAGCAGGCGCAGGCGGATGCAAATGGTAATGTTCAGCTGGTGGATCAGCCTAAAGTTAGCTTTATCCTGTTCAATAATTCTGAAGGACAGAGATATTTCCCATTGTTTACAGATGTAACAGAAATCCGTAAGTGGCCGGAAGCAAATCAGCATCAGCTGGCAGCCATTACTTATAAGGATATGTGCCAGTTCTTCCAGCGTCAGCCTGATAATGGCATTACCGGCGCAGTGGTAAACCCCTTTGGTCAGAATATCATGATTCCGATGGAAAGCCTGTTTAAAATCCGTGATACAGAAGCAATTGCTCCGGGCACACAGATTCAGATCGGTACTCTGAAAGAAGAACCAACAGAGCTTTTAGATGCTCTGCGTCCGTATCTGGCAGAACAGGAGACCATTAATAAAGCCTATCTGCGTGTGATGAAGCGTGAAGATAAGCCTAATCCGAATTTCCTGCTTGTTATTGATACAACTTTGACAACAGACACAGATATTAAGGCACTGTTTGACAAGATCGCTGAAACAGCAAAACCGCATCTGCGCAATGTAGAGCTTGCCATTGTTCCGACATCTAATAATTTCGGAAAAGCTGCTCTGAAAGATGCAAAGCCGTTCTATGAAAAATCCAGTACGATTACAATGAGTACTAATGATCAGGCATAAAAAATTCCCCGTCTTCGGACGGGGATTTTCTTTTGTGATGAATCATCCTGCTAGTCCAGAATGTTCTATGCCTTCTGTGAAATATTTCTGCAAAAAGGCATACATCAGAAGCAGAGGGGTGACAGATAGCAAACAGCCGGCTTCCATCCAGATTATTTTTTCACGTGGGGAAATATCGGCCGTTGTGCTGTGAAATAATTCATTTACAAGCTGTGTATCCAGATTTTTGAGCATGAGTGCAATTGTAGCATTTTCTGTGAAAAATGTAGAGCTGACATAATAATCATTCCAGTACCAGACAACGGAAAATAAAAATACTGTCAGAAAAGCAGATCCTGCATTGGGAATCATGACAAGCAGAAAAGTTTGAAATGGATTGCAGCCATCCAGACAGGCGGCATCTTCCAATTCCTGCGGAAGTCCCCGGAAAAATTGCCGGAATAGAAAAATCATCAGGCCGGAGCGAATGCCGTTGGCTGTCATTGCCGGGAGATACATCGTCAAGGGCGAATTAATCAGATTGCACATCTGGCCGAGGGCAGGAATATATTTTTCCATCAGCGGCTGAATGCCGAAACAATAACGGAATTCTATATAACGAGGAATCGCAATGATCTGATCCGGGACAAGAATCATCAGGATCACAATGGCAAATAATATTTTTTTGCCTTTGAATTGAAATCTTGCAAAGCCATATCCTGTGAGGGCGCAGCTGATCACCTGCATCAGAGAACAGCCAATATTTAATATTAGTGTATTCCATAATGTACGAGGGAATTTCATGGCTTTCATAGTCTGTTTCATGATATTCCATGTCAGATGCCGGGGAATCCATATCACAGTGGGATCTTTCATGTCTTCTGGTGTACGGAATGCACAGCTGATCATATAAATCAGTGGATACAGAATTACAAAACACAGCCCTGCCAGAAGCAAAGCCCTGAAAAGCGGCCATATTTTTTTAGAAAGCAATGCACACATGTGTCAGCTCCTCTCAATCTGTTTGATAATAAATATAATTTCTCATGATAAGCGTGAGAAATCCAATAGCAAACATGACAATGATGAAATATGTCCAGGCCATGGCCGCCGCAGAGCCATATTTCCATTCCTGTTGCATTTCTAAAACCCGTTTCATGACAGCATTATCCGGAGAAATAAAACTGTCAATCACTGTGAAGATCAGACAAACCAGAATCATAGGGCTGATATATGGCAGAGTGATTTTCCAGAAATATTCCCATCCCGTTGCGCCTTCGATTAAGGCGGCTTCTCTGACAGATGACGGTATTCCTTGTAATGCCGCTAAAAAAATTAAAATCTGAATGCCAGAATTCCACACAATGGCAAAAATATGATCTGAAATCATTTCTGCTAAATTCTGAACTTCTTCACTGATGCCATATAGCCCGATGAATTCAAAAAAATCTCCTGTCAGATCTGTATGGAATATCGTGGAAAACTGCGTTCCCACACCGCTTCCGGAAAGATTGCCACTGATAATGCTGTAAACAGGCCCAGTTGCAATGATCACAGGCAGAAAGAAAACCGCTCTTGCAAAGCTCCGGCCTTTGAATTCTTGATTGAGAATCACGGCAATCAATAAAGAAAATATCATGATCAAGGGTGTTTTCCAAAGCGTTTCTATCAGAACATCTATCAGATATTTGCTGTAATAGGCATCTGCTGTAAAAATAGCAATATAATTCTTCAGGCCGATCCATTCCCCTTGCATACCGCCTTTTCCGGGAGATAGTTCCATGAAAGAATATTTCAGCGACTCTGCCAGAGGATACAGGAAAAAAATCAGCGTTCCTATCAGCCATAAAGAAAGAAATTGATACCCATAAGAAGCCTTTCGTTTTTCATAAGGCACAGGCTTTTTCATGAATTATTCCCCCTCTTCTGCATTTTTTAATTGATATACCATACCTCCGGCTGTGATGGATTTTTCTGCATAATTAATTTTAATCTGTGTGCCGTCTTCATACGTTGTGATAGAAATATCTCCCTCACGGGTATAATCTATCATGATTTTATCGCTTACGCCAGACAGAACAATATCTGCAATATGATATTCTTGTACAGCGGTATCTGTCCAAAATGCATAATAAGCATAATAATACTGATCAAATTCTGTATCTTTGAGATTGCTGGCTTCTGTATAAATCATATCATAGGCCGGGCAGCATCCTGTTGCAATCGCTGTTAAAAAAGTTTCAATGCTGTCAGCAGTGGCATTAATCGGCGTACAGGCATAAGGCAGTATGCCATGCAATACAAGCTGATAAAACGGGATTTCTTCATCACAAATATCAAATCCGCTTGCATGCAGAGGAACACCAGTGATTTTATCAACATAGGGAAATGCATACGCTGCACAACAATCCGCCATAATAGATAAATTTGCATTCTGTAATGATTGATAAGAATCTTGTAATGCTTTCATAGCATCATTCCGGGAGATTTTTTGCTTGCCATAATCCCCCCAGAGTACAGATGTCAGATTCCCAAGAGATACCCCTTTCAATGATTTTTCTGCATAATCCTCTGCCAGGTTGCTATATAATTTTGTGAATACGCCCGGAGAAAGTAATGCTTTGGTATCGGCCTGAGTGTCCGGAATGCCATAGGGAAGAGAATACCCCATCTGTTGAGAATAAGAACCGGAAATCCGAATTGCAGTATCTCGGAAATGATAATACCCATTGCCAGAAGCAAAAACTTGATTATTAACAGCAGGATAGAAATCTATGGCTCTACTTCCGAAATAATGCATCAGTTTTCTGAAACTGCTGTTGCCGCCAAGTGTGCCGGATGGCTTTGCTTTATAATCTGCCTTTCCGGAAATACCGGCATCTGTCCAATTATGATAAATAACAGAAATATGATTGACATCATTATTATATAATGCGGAAACAATTCTCTGTGCTTCTTCATAGCTGGTTATAGATGTTTTCATGCTGACAGGAATCCCAAGAACAGATTGTGTTTTCATCGTTCCGCCATATAATTCAAGATATAATTGCATATCATCAACATGTGTCTTTTTGGAAAGCCCTCCATCAAGCAAAAGATAATTGCGATATGTTTCCGCAATATCCGCATAATTAATAATTTCATCTGCAATGGGATAGTATCGTAATTTGATTTCTTCTGTTTCCATGCTTCCGCTTTCAAATACAGTCAGATTTCCGGCAGTCCCAGGCATAGAATATAAATCTGATCCACGAAGCTGAAAACTGAAACTGCATGTATCAAAATCGCTGACTTGCGCATTTAATATAGCATTTCCATCTCCCTTTTCAATAATCACTGTCATTCCATTGCCATCTTTCACGATGCCGAATACAGGCATATAAATTTCTTCTGTCACAGCAGGCTTTGACATGGGAATATTTGTAATATCTCTGCCATACACTTTTTGTGAATAATTTTTCACATTCTTTTTCTGCTGATGAAATCTGATCAGCGTACCGCATCCATCAGGAATGACAAAATAGCCTGTTTCTTCTGCTCTGGCTGCTCCAAAACTTCCCAGCAGGGTAAGCTGTGCCGCAAGCAATCCATTTTCTGCCTGATTTTCTATGATCTCATTGCAATTGACTGTCACAGACATGTAATTTTCTTCGAGCTGATATGACACCGGAATAGAAATGCCACATGCAGTATATTCATAGATCATCTTCACACCCTGATCAATTTTCTGATAAGAAATTTCTGCTGCATTTCCGGAACGAAGTACGGCAGTACTTTGCTTATTTCTATCAGCATAGGTCAAAAGATTAGATGACTGTAATTCTGTTATGGTCAGGGGCTTTGCATCTTCCAGCTGATCCGCATCCGGCGGAGATGACCACCAAATATAATGACTTGCTTTATTTTTCAGGCCGATCTGTCCCGAATCATTATTATAATACAAGATAAGCTGATCATTTTCAGCTGCTTTCCGATTTTCCGCATGAACGGGCAGAGGCATCAAACAAATCAGCATGATTAAAAAAGAATATATTATCTTCCACATTTTGATCGCCTACACTTTCAGCCTGTATGCAATTTCAGTATAAATTGCAAAGATAAAATTATAGATCTGCTGAAACAGTACCAGCAACAGCACCAGCAGACATAATATAATTAGCATTGTGAAAACGGTCAGACATATTGCGCTCAGTGTTTTCCGGAATGTATACTGATGCATCGTTCTGACTGCTGAAAATAATAATAATGCTGTCCAGGATATTCCTGTCAGATGAATCATATCTATCACAATCTGTTCTTCCCGGATCAGAATATGAGACAGCATAATTTCAGCATATATGCTGATCACATAGGGCAGCATTGCATAAGCACTATAAATAAAAATCTGTTTCATAGTGCCTTTCCCATCTAATAATGTACAGACTGCCCAATTTCCAGCTGTCCATGTCAGAAACAGCAGGATTGTCCGGACAAAATGCGGAATGATATTAAATATCTTATCTGGTTCTGCACGAAATTGAAATCCATATAATCTATTTTCAAAAATAGAAGCCAGAAACCAGAAAAGAATAATCACAATGGCATATTTTACAGAACCGGCCTTTTTCCAGCGCATATTTTCAAATCCATCTACAGGATGTTTCATCATATAGTTGAGCCATTGCCTGTTATTGAAATCCATCATGCTGTTTCCTCCGCTTCCTGTGCCATTTGAGAATAGAATCCCCAATGATAAGCAGAAACATTATTGTCAAGATTCTGCTGTGTGCAGATAGCCATTCAGAACGATAGCATTTAAATGCTTTGTCATAACGTTCCGGCGAATCCGCAAGCTTTGCATATTTCATAGAATCTTTATATTCCCCCTTGACCAGAAGCCCGGCCGAAATTCCCAGAAATGCCCGTCTGTAACGGCCATCATATTGAAGTACTTCATACCAGGGCATGAGAGATTCTTCATAATAGCCATTGTTATATAATGCTTCTGCTTTATGAACCGCTTTTCCGAAATCTGTTTCGTGAAATATCGTAATCGAATTTTTTGCGCTATCCAATACAAAAATCTGATTTTCAGAAGATTCCAATGCCCGGACTTCTGTAAAGCATCCAAGCTGATCGCCGGATGCACCAAAAATAAATAATAAATTGCCTTCTTTATCATACTGAAATATCCGCCCTTGTGCCAGATCCAGACAATTGATATTGCCATCTTCTGAAATTTCAATATCACAGAGCATAGATTGATAAGTTTTATTTGTATTGGCATCATAGACAGATTCCATATCTCCCCATACTGTTCCCAGACTGGAAAATAAATTTGTTCCTGCCGGATTTAATTTCTTGACTGTATCTTTTTTCTGTGAAATAGATTGCGTACAAGTATAAATAAATCCTTCCTGATCGAGATCAAAATTTGTAATACCTGCCGGAATGGTTCTGGCAGTTCGGGAGCGCATCTGTTCGGTGATCAATGATTTCCAGAAGTATTCTAATTTTCTGGCAGGTGTTTCTTCTATGGTATTTGCGCCATAAAATCCAAGAAATACGCCATCAGGGCTGAACATGGCCGCTCCCTCTGTGATGTTTTCTAATATGATATAAATATTACCAGCTTTATCTGCGATCACTTTTTTAGGCAGAAATGGAAGCTCCTGAGAAAATAATGCTGTTTCCGGCTTTATGATTTCTATGAGTAGATTTCCATCCGGATCACAGACGAGCACTCTTTCATTTCCATAATCTGCAATATAAATTTGCTCTGTCTCAGGGGAAACATAAATACCTTCCGGAGATTTCAGCATCGTACGCTTTCCGTTTTTATCTGTGCATTCTTTTAAAATCCGGATGGTTTTTGTCAGTTCAGAATCTGTGATCACGATTCTGTTATTTTTAGTATCTGCAATCAAAAATTGTCCTTGTTTATCTCTGAAAATATCTGCTGGCTCAGAAAATGCTTCTGTTCCCAAATCTATGCCACTGACAGAGCGTTCTGCCGTATATCCTGCCTGAGAGGAAACCGCTTCATCCCAGCGATCATAAATATAAACATCATAATGTTCTTCTGCATGAACGGTTAACATAGAACCCGAACAAAATAGGATGATCATCATAATGACAGCTGATTTTTTCATATTTTCCCCTCCTTTAATCTCGAATGCCGGAATATGCCATTGTTTCAATCACTTGTTTTTGAGCCACCATGAAAATAATGACAGGCGGAATCAGCATGAACACCGCCGCCGCCATAGCAATACCTGCATAGGCAAGCCCCCCATTTGCTGCTTGCTGGACAACTGTCGGGAGTGTTTTCAAAGATTCTGTATATACCAGCGTTCCGCCCTGTATATTCCAAGCAGATTGAAATGAAAAAATAATCATTGTCATCAATGCTGGCTTTTGATTGGGAATCACAATTTTCCAGCATATCATAAACATATCTGCACCGTCTGTCTTTGCTGCTTCTATGATTTCATCCGGGAACGCCGTCATAGACTGCCTCATCAGAAATACACACATCGGAGAAGCCATAGACGGAAAAATCAATGCTCCATAAGTATCAATCAGATGTAATTTTGCAAGAATGATATATTGCATAATATAAATCACATTGCTTTGATACAGCAATGACAATACAATCAGCTTATTTAATAGCTTTATGCCAGGCAGATCACATTTAGCAAGTACAAATGCCGCCATCGCTCCAAAGAAACATTGTGCCGCTGTCACACAGATTGTTATCAGCACGCTGTTGAATACATATCTTGAAAAGGGAACCCATAAATTTGAAAGCTTTTGAAACATGTCCCGGAAATTATCAAGTGTGGGATCTATGACATAGAATTTAGGCGGAAAAATAAATAATTCCTGTACAGGCTTGACAGACATGATCACAGCCAAATAAATCGGCATTGCCATAAACAGCCCCAGCAATGTCAGAAACAGAAAAATCCCGATCGTACCGCCGATTTTTTTACCTGCCTGTCTTTCTGTTCCCCGAATGCTGTCAATATTGCTCATCTTCTGCCCCCTGCCCCAATAGTTTGCTGATACTTCTATTACATATCAGCATAATCAGAAATAATATCATGCAGATAGCTGAAGCATAGCCCATTTCAAAGCGAATCCAGCCATAATCATAGGCATGTGTCATAATCGTATGTGCTTTATAATCCGTACTCGGAAACCCTGCCAATGATTGTGCAACTGTTCCGGCAGTGAAAGAACTTACAATCTGCATCACAGCAGCAAATAGCATTTGCGGTTTCATTGCCGGAATGGTAATATAAATTAGTGCCTGCCATCTGTTGCTGATCCCTTCAATAGCACCTGCTTCATAGAGTGATCTGTCAATATTCTGAAATCCTGCACGAAATGCCAGAAATCCAGCACCCATTGAAATCCAAAGCTGTACAACAATCACAGAGCCAAGTACATAATTGCCATCTGTAAGCCATTGCACAGGCGCATGAATCAAACCAAGCTGTAATAAAATAGAATTCAGATAGCCATAACAATCCCCTGAGAAAATCAACTGCCATACAGTATAAACATTCGCCATAGATGGCACATAAAAAATCAATGTGAATATCGTTTTCAGTTTTGCAGGCAATTCATTGATCAGCCAAGCCAGCAGAAAACAGAGCACATAACTGACAGGCCCTGTTAAAAAGGCAAAAATCAACGTCACTCGGATAGATTGTATAAAAATGCTATCATTCAGAAATAATGTTTCATAATTTGACAGGCCAATGCATTTCGGGGGCTGTATCATATCAAAATCTGTAAATCCGATCGGAAGCGACAAAATAACCGGAAGAATGGTAAATATGAAAAATAAAATCAGAAAGGGTAGAAGCATAAAATAGCATTCTTTATTCTGTTTTATTTTTATCAATAATTTCCGGCGTTCTTCTTGTTTCAATTTTTATTCCTCCTGCTGGACAGAAAGCCCCATATTTTCACGCTTTCTTGTGATTTCCTGATTAATATCTCTGGTGTACCATAATAATATATCTCTGGGATTTTCATGCTGATTGACAGTTTCCCGAAAGGCATTCATGATATTTCTCGTAACAGCATAAGATGCTGGAATGATCGGAATTTCCTGCAATGTTTTCTGCGCTGTGATCAGCGTTTGTATCTCTGTTTCTGACCATGCACTGTGCTGTAATGCTTCTGTATTTGCAGGGGTATATCTACCCATTTGTCCAAGCATTCCCTCAATCTGTGCGCCATAAGTCTCTTGTATTTCCGCCGAGCTGAACCATTTCAGAAACTCCCATGCACCTGTAATATTTTTGCATTTCCGGAAAATCACTGCCCCTGACAGATTGGAATTCACAGCATGTGAAATGCTTCCGTCTTCCTGCATTGTTCCGGGAATTTGTGTGAAATCCCATAAGCCATTGATCTCCGGCGAGGCGACTGAAAGTTGATTATAAAATGAATAATCTGTGATCACAATCGGATATTCTCCTGTGCGAAATCTTGAAAAGGCATCATAAGACTGTTCAAAGCCATATTTAGTATATAAATCTGTCCATGTTTCAAAGGCTTTGACAGCAGTGATCTGATCAAAATTGACAGCTGTCTGATCTGTATTATAATAATTTATTCCATTCTGGAGCAGAAATGTCGCAAATGTATGACCGGATTCTGTCGCCGGAGAAATTCCTGTCACAGAAGGAAGCACCAGACCCATATACATGTAATTTCTTTGCAGAGCCGGAAGCATGTCAAGCATATCCTCCCATGTTTCAGGGGGCGCAGAATAGCCAAGTTCAGATAGAATATCTTTTCTATAAAACATCATTGCCCAGCTCTGGCTTAATGGCAGTCCATAACAGCCGCCTTCATAACAATAAGGCACAGTAGCATTTTCCTGAAATCTTGTCATTACTTCATCGAAATCAGAAAATTCTTTCAGATCCACAAGCAAACCTCTGGCGGCTAGATTCACAGGGAATTCTCCGCCTAAAAATAAGGCTGCGTCAGGCCCTTTTCCGGAAAGGGATGCTTCCAGAATCCCCCCCGTTACCAGATTGATTGCTATCGGGATTTGATGCTGTTCTGAAAATTGTGATTCTGTCAATGTTTTTATTGTCACTGCCTGATCACGCCCCAAGCAGACCCAGATATTAATAGCATCTTCTTCAGGATCTTCTGACAAGATAGTATAATCTTCAAAAAATGAACTATAAAACCGTTTCCAGCTGAATTCCAGAGATTTGAAAAAATTTTCTTTTACCGGACTAAATTCCTGATCTATAGAAATTAATTCTAGATAATCAATTTCAAGTGGTTGTCTTCGATATACTGTCATCCATGCAGACAAAGCTGTAATATGATCTTTGATCTGTGATAGATATTCTGGAATCTGCAAAGGCTTTTCCACACAATGATCTAATATCAGATACATTCTTTCCAGTGCCGCCGCTTCTGAGCCTTCTGAATTTGACAGCGTTTCCATCTGCTTCTTGATTTCTTTTAATTCTCCTGATAATCTTTCAAATTCGCTTAATAATTCCGGTATGCGCTCATGAATATCATAATCTGTATATTTATCAGGGGAAACGCCTGTGATCATAATTATTTTGCGATAATATTTATTAATATCCATGACAGCATCATCCAGAATTTTCATAAATTCCCCAATTTCTCCGGGGATCACTTCCATTTTGATTTGATGCGCTTCTCCCCCTTTGAGATAGATGAAAATTTCATTGCCGTCTGCATCTGTTGGGGAAATCATCTGCCAATCTGTATGATAATAAAATTTGACCTGATTCAGCTCTTCACAAGGTACTTGATCATCTATATAGATTCTGCGGTTGGAATAAAATCCACGCATTTCATTTTGTCTGGCTTTGATCCCTAGTTTATACCAGCCTTCCGGAATGTCCGTGATCTGCCATGTGATGGCTTGCAATGCCTGATCCCAGTTCCCTCCCCCGATTGTATTATATACCATCTTGGCCGGATCTGACGGCGAAGCCAGATAACTGTTATTATCATAAGTCGGATATAATCCGGAATCGCTTTTATAAACTGCCTGTTCCCCTTCAATCCGGATTTTAGTCGAAGGGGTATCTTCCGGCGTGATTTCTGTCTGTATCTGACTGCAATAGGCTTGATAGCAAGGCAATGTTTCTGGATTATAAAATTTAAAATATTCCAGTGCAAAATAGCCTTTTTCAATTTTAAAACGAATCTCATGCTTTCCCTGTTCCAGATAAAAAATCAGCGGATCGTTATATAATCCATCTGCATCCAGCAAAGCCGTTTTCAGCCACATGCCTGTTTGTACCTGTGGCGGCCGGATCTGATTGCCTTTTGCATCCAGCTGAATCTGCTCATGATTCTGATAAATCTTAGTAAGCATCGCACGGGAAGCGGTATCATAAGGAACATTACCATCCAGCAGAATGCTAAACATAATTTCTGTCATATGCGAAGGAATGGGAAAATAAGAAAATTCCAGACAATAAATCCCTGTTTCTTTTATTTCTATCTCATAAGTAATAGAACCGCCTGCTGTATCCCAGATCAGCACATGATCTTTTTTTTCCTGATCATCGCCGTATTTCCCAACGGAAACCCCTGTTTTATCCGGATTTTCAAATGCAAGATATGCATTCCCCTGTATCATGATTTCTGTTTTGGGTCTGTTTTTTTCTGCATAACTGTTATAATACTCATGATATGACATCATTTCTGAAAAATCTTCTGCCTGAACGGGAAATCCCGGCAAAATCAGCCATAATATCAGCATCATGATCCATGCGCATTTTTTCAGATAATCTCACCTCTTTTTGATTGATATCTTTATCATTATAGCAGAAAACAGCCAGTCATGTCAAGCATTTGCACAGGAAATGCAGAAGCATGTGAAATATTGTCACAAAATTTTTAAAATTTTTTTGAAAAAACACTTGCATTTTTTCT
>DJXD01000070.1 GCA_002449585.1 Ruminococcus sp. UBA7013 | reverse complement strand
CTTGCGAAGCCCCCGCCTCTATAGGTGGGGGAGAGTTCACTCCAGATTAGCTGCCCAAGTGCTTGAGAATGCTGTTTATTTAACAATTTTGTCACATCCCGTGCATTTCTAATAATTTCTTCCACTGTAATGAGCTTTTGTTCCATTGTATGCCCCCCTTATAGCATAGTGAAGTTTTACATTTGAAATATTATAACACATAATAGCATTATTTGTCAACTACAGATTAGCATTTATGGCACAATACACAAATAATTAATCTAAAGCATTCGCATTTTTATGTGATTTAATAGTAAGTTCTCATTTATAACTGTCAAGCATGTATTTTTCCTTATCTATTTTCAACGAAAAATTAACACTTGCTGCATATTCCGGACAGTCTTTGAATAGAATGCAGTAACAGCAAGATTGACACAAGGAGGAAATTTATGGAAATGCGAATGAATCAGATCATGATTTCAGCCTCTGAGCCTGCCCGGCCTGTGATACAGGAACAGGGCGTTGAATTAGATTATGTCCTCCCGGATTATTATCCGGATGTGTGTAAGCTGATCAAATGCTTTGTGATTCCCACTATCACAAACGAAAGCGTCAGTGATCATAGACTGAATTATGAACTTTCAGCAGAAATCAGAATTCTGTATTGCAGTGAAAACAGCCATATTGTGCAATGCGTCACACAGATATTGCATTTTTCCCGAACCGCCGAACTTCCCCCCGGCGAAAATCAAATTATGGAGATCATCCCCGTGACAGATTATAGTAACTGTCGGGCACTCAGCCGCCGGAGATTAGATGTTCGCAGTGCCGTGACGATCAGAATCCGGACAAACACCATCCGGCGACAGGATGCTGTGCAGGATATTTTCTGTCAAAATATGCAGTTAAAGAAAAAACAGCTGCATTATCAATCCCAACAGCTCCAGAATACAGCCCATGTCATTCTTTCAGAAGAATTAGAACTTGGCTCAGCAAAGCCCCCTCTGCTCCAGATCATTCGCTGTGATGCTCGCCCTGTGGATCAAAATCAAAAATTCGTTTCCGGCAAAATCATGACGCAGGGAAATCTGCAAATTCAGATTTTATATGCATGTGAAAAAGAGGGTGACGGCAGTCTTGAGCCTATGTCCTTCCGGATTCCTTATAGTCAAATGATAGATCTTGATGGCATGACCGAACAGGATCATTATGATGTGCAATGCAGTGTGATTTCCTGTGATCTCAAACCCGTCACGGATGAAAACGGCGATGTCAGATTATTGCGCTGTGAGGCAGAATTAAAATTAACCTGTACTGCTTTGCGCATGGCTTCTGAATCTTTGATCTGTGATGCATTTTCAACAGAACACCCCTGCACAGCCGTCTATCAAAAATTAATCACCGCCGGAACGCCCGTACCTGTTTCAGAAATGCAGTCATGCAGTACTCGGCTGAATGCTTCTGATGGTGAGCTTGACTGCGTTTATGATGCCTGGTGTGATATGAAAAATCTGACAGCCGTGATGGAACATTCTGAAATCATCCTCAGCGGCATGTTATGCTGTTATGTCCTCGTCCGGGAAAGCACTGGTATGCCAAGGCTTCTCGAAAAAGAAGAGCCTTTTGAATCCCGCTTTTCTGTGCCTGATGCTTCCCCTTTGGATCTGATCCAGATCAAGGCTTTTGCGGAACATTGTTCTTATACATTGGCAGGGGCATCCGAAGTATCTCTAAAAACAGAAATCCGGATTTCAGGCAGTATCACCCATTGCACGGAAACAGAAGTATTATCTGGAATTGAAATTCAGGAAGCGGAAACACTTCCGTCTGAATTCGCATTGAAATTATATTTCGGCAAGGCACAGGAAGAAATCTGGTCAATTGCAAAACGCTGTCATACCAGTGTAGAGGCCATTATGGATGAAAATGATCTCACACAGGAACAGTTATCTGAAAACACCACACTGCTGATTCCTATTATCAGCTGACAGGAGGGTATTATGAAAGATATTTATACTGATATTGCACAGCGTACCGGCGGAGATATTTATATTGGCGTGGTTGGCCCTGTCCGGACAGGGAAATCCACATTGATTAAAAAATTTATGGAAACACTTGTGATTCCTCATATGGAAAGTGATTATAAAAAAGAAAGAGCTGTGGATGAATTGCCCCAATCTGCCGCCGGGAAAACGATCATGACCACAGAACCCAAATTCATCCCGGAGGAAGCTGTTCCCGTTCGGCTGGAAGATGGCGCACAATTCCGAGCCAGAATGATCGATTGTGTAGGCTATATTGTCCCCAGCGCATTGGGCTATATTGAAAATGAAATGCCCCGGATGGTTATGACACCATGGTTTGAGGAAGAAATTCCATTTAACATGGCGGCCGAGATCGGCACACAGAAAGTAATCACAGAACATGCCACAATTGGGCTTGTGGTCACGACAGATGGCAGCATCTCTGACATTCCCAGAGAAGAATATGCAGAATGCGAATCCAGAGTGATTCATGAATTGCAAGAATTAGGAAAGCCGTTTGTTGTTCTGCTCAACTGTGCCGATCCGGATACTGAAGAAGCCAAAGCCTTGGCCGCACAGATGCAGGAGATCTATCACACGGCAGTGCTTCCTGTCAGCTGTATCCAATTAATGGAAAGCGATATTCAAAAAATATTAACTGCTTTATTATACGCTTTTCCCATCCGGGAAGTCAATTTTGCCATGCCGGGCTGGATTTCTATGCTTGAAAAGGGACATCCGGTCAAGCAGGAAGTATTTTCCGTGATCCGGAAGGCCGCAGAAAATCTCATCACTGTGAAAGATGCCGCTGGGCTTGCAAAGCCGATTTGTGATTGTCAATATATCATCCATGCGGAAAGCACAGATATTGATCTTGGAAACGGCTCTGTGACGATTTCTATCACGCTGGATCATACATTATTTTTCAACATTCTGAGTGAATCGACCGGATTAGAAATTCATGATGAAGCGAATTTATTAGAAATCCTGAAAGAATTATGTGCCATCCGGAAAAATTATGCCCGATTAGAGCCGGCATTGAAAGAAGTCGAGGCCACAGGCTATGGCATTGTCATGCCGACGATGGAAGAATTAAGTCTGGAAGAACCTGAAATCATCAAGCAGGGGGGAAAATATGGCGTTCGTCTGAAAGCGTCTGCTCCCTCTATTCACATGATGAAAGCCGGGATTAATACCACTGTCAGCCCGATTGTGGGCAGTGAAAAACAAAGCGAAGAATTAGTAATGTACTTATTGCAGGGCTTTGAAGAAGATCCCACAAGAATCTGGAGTTCTAATATTTTCGGAAAATCCCTTCATGAACTTGTCAATGAAGGCTTGCATAATAAATTATGCAAGATGCCCACAGAGGCCAGAATGAAATTACAGGAGACATTAGAGCGAGTCATCAATGAAGGCTGTTCAGGACTCATCTGTTTTATCTTATAATGTTCCACGTGGAACACGAAAGCCCGGCGAAAACCGGGCTTTTTATTTTCATCAAAATGTTCCACGTGGAACATTTTTATTTCTGAGGAACAGAGATTACATCCATACCGCCCATATACGGCCGCAATGCTTCCGGAATCCGGACAGAGCCATCCGCATTGAGATTATTTTCAAGAAAGGCAATCAACATGCGGGGCGGTGCAACTACTGTATTATTCAGCGTATGTGCCAGATATTTAGAGCCATCTGCCTTTTTCACACGGATCATCAAGCGGCGAGCCTGTGCATCTCCCAGATTTGAACAGCTTCCCACTTCAAAATATTTCTGCTGACGAGGAGACCATGCTTCGACATCAAGGCTCTTGACTTTCAGATCTGCCAGATCTCCCGAACAGCATTCCAGCGTTCTGACGGGAATATCCAACGTGCGGAAGAAATCAACAGAATTTTTCCAGAGTACATCAAACCATTTCATGCTCTCCTCTGGTTTGCAGACGACAATCATCTCTTGCTTTTCAAACTGATGAATTCTGTAAACGCCACGCTCTTCAATGCCATGTGCGCCCACTTCCTTCCGGAAGCACGGGGAATAGCTTGTCAGCGTCTTCGGAAGTTCTTCCTCGTCCAGAATCGTATCAATAAATTTGCCAATCATAGAATGTTCGCTCGTGCCGATCAGATACAGGTCTTCCCCTTCGATCTTATACATCATGTTTTCCATTTCTGCAAAGCTCATAACGCCATCTACTACCTGAGAACGAATCATGAACGGCGGAATATAATATGTAAATCCTCTATTAATCATGAAATCACGGGCATAAGACAGAATAGCAGAATGCAGTCTTGCAATATCACCGCATAAATAATAAAATCCATTTCCAGAAGTCTTTCTTGCTGTATCCAGATCAATGCCATTCAGCTTTTCCATAATATCCACATGATACGGAATTTCAAAATCTGGTGTAAATGGCTCGCCGAATTTTTCAATTTCGACATTTTCAGAATCATCTTTTCCGATCGGAACAGAGGGATCAATAATATTCGGGATCACCAGCATGATCTTTCTGATCTCCTGCTGCATCTCTGTTTCTTTGGCTTCGAGTGCGGCAAGCTCCTCCCCCATGGCATTGACTTCGGCTTTGATCGCTTCGGCTTCTTCTTTCTGTCCTTTGGCCATCAGGCCGCCGATCTGCTTGCTTTTGGCTTTTCTCTGTGCCCGGAGTTCATCCCCATGCAGCTTGGCAGAACGTGCTTCTTTATCTAGCGCAATTACCTGATCCACAAGCGGAAGCTTTTCCTCCTGAAATTTCTTCCTGATATTCTCTTTCACAATATCCGGATTGGTTCTTAAAAATTTAATATCTAACATAATCAAAAAATCCTTTCCAGATGTTCCACGTGGAACATCAATATTCTTCTTCGGGGGAAAGCAGTTCTGCTAATAATTTTAAATCTTCTTCATCATAAAATTCCAGCTGGAGCGTTCCCTTATTATGCTTAAAGCTGACTTTCACTTTCCGGCAAAGTCGCTCTTTCAATGCCGCCTCGATCTCTCCGAAATATGTCATTGGTCTCGATAACGGTACATCTTCCAAATCTTTCGAATCTGATGCCGCCGCCATTGCTTCAATCTGCCGAACACTGAGCAATCCCTCCGTTGCTTTCTGCGCCGCTGTAATCATCTCTTCTGTATCCTGAAAACTCAACAACGCCTTGGCATGTCCTATTGTAATTTTCCGACTGATCAATAATTCCTGCACTTTCTCCGGAAGCTGTAACAGCCTGAGCGCATTTGAAATAGAACTCCGGGCACATCCTACTTTCTTTGCGATTTCATCCTGTTTCAAGCCAAACTCTTCCTGCAATCGCTGAAATGCCTTTGCTTCCTCAATCGGATTGAGATCTTCTCTTTGTAAATTCTCAATCAAAGCAATCTGCGCCGTTTCCAGATCCGTCAATTCTTTTATAATAACAGGGACTTCATCCAGCCCCGCCATCTTTGCCGCTCTCCAGCGGCGTTCCCCTGCAACAATCTGATAATTCTTACTCTTCGGCAGAGGTCTGACAAGAATCGGCTGAAGAATCCCATGCTCCCGGATAGAATCCGCTAATTCCTGAATGCCTGCCTGATCAAAATTTTTTCTTGGCTGGCTGCGATTCGGTTCAAGTTCTGAAAGCCGCAATGTTTGTTTTAATTGCACTTCTACAGAATTATCCGCAAACAATGAACCCAGGCCGCCGCCAAGGCCGCCTTTTGCCATAAGATTCCCCCCTTAATTCTTTGTCATATTCATCCGGAGTTTCATCAGATTGCTGAGCGGTTCGCCAAGAATCTCTTTCCCTAAGCATTCATAAGCAAGCGCACCCTTCGAATGCTTATCATAATACATCACTGGCTTTCCATAGCTTGGTGCTTCTGAAAGGCGTACATTCCGAGGAATTTTCGTTTTCATTACCTTTGCAGAAAAATAATTCTCCACTTCCTCAACAACCTGTTTGGAAACATTCAATCGATTGTCATACATCGTGAATACAATGCCGCCAATCTCTAACGCAGGATTATAATTTGCTCTAACCAGCTTGATCGTATTGACCAACTGTGTTAAACCTTCCAAAGCATAATACTCCGCAAGCATAGGAATCAAGATTTCATCACATGCGGTCATACCGTTCAGCGTCAGCTGACCCAATGCAGGAGGGCAATCAATCAAGATAAAATCAAATTGATCCCGGACAGTGAGCAACTGCATTTTCAAACGTATGAATCTATTCTCCATGCTGACGAGTTCAGTTTCTGCTCCAGCAAGATCCGCAGTCGCCGGGAGAAGGGAAACATTTTCAGCCTCTGTCTGCACAATAGCCTGATCAATATCAGCTTTTCCAGTAAGGACTTCATAAGAGGAGCATTTCAATTCTTTTTTATGTACTCCGAAACCGGTAGTTGCATTTCCCTGTGCATCCATATCCACACAGAGGACTTTTTTCCCCCGTGATCCCAGATAAGCCGCCAGATTTACCACTGTAGTAGACTTTCCAACACCGCCTTTTTGATTCGCAACAGCTATTATTTTACCCATAGGAAAACTCCTTTCTATTTTTGACTTCTTATTTATTATATCATGTCTGAGCCGATTTGTAAAGATTTTTCTCATAATTTTTGTCAAAAAAAGAAAGAAAAATTGTTCCACGTGGAACATTATCCAGCTAAATCAAAATTGTTCCACATGGAACATCATCC
>DJXD01000021.1 GCA_002449585.1 Ruminococcus sp. UBA7013 | reverse complement strand
GCCATTCGCTCACCTCCTGAATTTCGATTTCTTTTTTATTTTTTCGCTGAAAGGGGAGTCAATGGGGGAAAGTCCTTGCGCACATTGCATTTTTAAATAGCTTTGCTATTTTAAAAGTGCATAAGTGCACCCTTACAGGGAGTCAATATTAGTATATCACGTCCGAAACGAAAAGTCAAGTGCTACAAATTCTGAAAAAATTGTAGCACTTGACTTTTATACAAAAGTATGTTATCATATAATTAGATAAGAAAGGAGTGGTCTGAATGCCCAGAAAGAAAAAAACGACAGATGAACAACTTGCTGATGCTGAACTGGAAGCACAAAAATTGATAGACAGTATAAAGAAAAAAAATGAACAGTTAAAAATTATTGAAAATCGCAAGAAACAACTTACCGCTCGAAAAGATAACGAAAAACAAAAAGCACGAACACATCACTTTTGTGAAATCGCTGGTATACTTTACAAAATTCTTGGCAGAGATTTTGAAGATGGTGATGTGGAACGTCTTGAAAATTTCCTGAACGGTCAGGAGCAGAGGGGCAGTTATTTCTCAAAAGCTATGAATACCAAACCAGAAATGGAGGTCGATACCAATGAATCAGAATCAGCAACCGAAGAAAAACAACTTTCTGATGCAACCGAAAGTGGATTTTGCATTCAAGGAAATCATGATGGATGATGATGCTCTGAAAGGCTTCCTGAGTGCCGTTTTGGATATCAATCCGGAACATGTTCGGAAAATTTTCCGAAAAAATACTAATATGCAGAAAGTCCATAAGGAAGAAAAGCAGGCAATCCTTGATGTCCGCATCGTGATTGCACAGGCAAAATTGCCGAAAAAAAGAAAACGCCCAATGTCGGAAGAAGAACAGGAAGAACAATTTATCCTGAAAGAAATTGACATTGAAATTCAGCTTTCTTATATGGCAGCATGGGCAGACAGGAGCGTGTTCTATGTTGCCAAAATGTTGGTTGAACAAGGCGAAATTGACCAAAAATACAGCAACTTCAAGAAATGTATCGGAATCAATCTTCTGGACTTCAATTATATCAACCAGAGCGAAAAATTCCATACTATCTGGCACATTCGTGAGGACTCTGAACACATCAAGTATACTGATACAGTTGAATGGCACGTTGTGGAATTGCCGAAACTTCCATCAATTCCAGATGGAACAGACCTCTACAAATGGGTTCAGTTCCTGAAAGCCGAAACAAAGGAGGAATTTGAGATGATTGTACAGGGAAATCATTATCTTGAATCTGCTCTGAAGCGACTGGAGGTTATCAGTCAGGACGAACAGAAACAGCTTGAATATACGGCTCGTCAGAAAACCTTATATGATTATAACACCTTCATGGAAGAAAATTATGACCGTGGCTATGATGATGGCAGAGTTGAGGGCAAACAAGAAGGAAAAGCAGAAGGTAAACAAGAAAGGGATTCCGAATTGATTGCCAAATGGAGAGCAAAGGGCATGACGGATGAAGAAATTAACGCACTTTTGAACTAATTTTCAATGCTGACCGTTTTTAAAATGGTCAGCATTTTTAATTGTAATAAATTTGTAATAAAACAATTTCAAAATAGTAACAAAAAAACAATATATACTAAAAAAACATTAAATGTAAATATAAATTACTATATATTGTGGCTTTATAGGTATAACAATTCTCAGAACCTAAAACAAACCGCTAACAACGCTAACATTTTGAAAAAAAACGTAAAAAAAGGCTATGTTTAGCTTTTTTATCTTGTTAGCATATTTTAAATAATCGCTAACAAGAAAATAAATTATAGGCACAAATATATACAAATAGTATATATTTGTGTTAGCATTGTAACGAAGTAAGCGAAAAAAAGTTTTATATATAATATTATTATATATTACTATTAGTATTTGTTAGCGGTTTTGAATCTTGTTAGCGGTTTTTTGTTAGCGGTTTTTTGTTAGCGGTTTTGATAATTTTAATTTTTTATTTAAACCGCTAACATTGTTTTTTTCCCTATTTTCCGTTCCTAACATTCCATTTTTTGATAAATGTTAGCGATGTTAGCGGTGTTTGCGGTCTAGTGTCAAGACAAGTAAATTTTCAAAACCGCTAACAACTGCTCACAAGATTCCAGACAGTAAAAAACCGCTAACGTAAGTCAGCGGCTTTCTGCTATTATTTAGGCAGAGCTTCTGCCATTAAATGTCCGTCTGTTAAGCAACAGATGTAAAATCCTCTGTTGAGATTTTCATGTGTACCGTCTTTGGCAAGTCCTCTAACAGCATTTGTAAACTCAATACCAATTCCACGAGTGCGGAGGTCAGATAATGCCTTGTACATCTCTCTTTTTGGCTGACTTCCTAAGAAATCCACACCACAATTTTCGATAAGTTCGTTTCTAAAACGATTATAGGAAATCGGAATTTTTTTATTAGGCTTTGCAAGTTTCGTGATAACATCAATGATAACGGCTGTATTTTCAGCATCTTCTTCTTTTTCAGATGCAATGTCGGTCAATTTTTTTCCAGAACGTGCTGATGCAGTAAGGTCATCTTCTGTCAAATCACAGAAACCAGCCCATTCAAAACGAGCAGTTTTCCCCTCACCTTGGTCAATAATTCGATAACACACTGCTTTTCCCTTATGGCTGTAATTAGCTTTAGTTTGAATGATGACACGGCGGTCAGAATCTGCACCAAATGAACGTACACAAAGAGCAGAACGTGCGGCATCAATTAAGGCTGTACTTCCCGAAACTGCGTTATTTGCATTCTCCATCTGGGGCATCTTGTTGACATGAGCTACAATCAAGATGGCACAATGATATTCTTTCGCAAGTGTAGTGAGAACAGTTGTAATTCCCCTCATATCATTGGATTTATTCATATTCTTGTCACTGCCAATATATACGCTCCATGGGTCGATAATGACAAGTTTGGGATTATTTTCTTTCAAAAGATTTGCAAATGCTTCAATACGAGCAATATCGTCCTTATCTTGGGGCAAAAGGAAACTATCTTCGTGCAATTCGAGCAAATTTTTAGGTGTTTTCAATAAGATACAGTTATTAGGATTGCCGCCGATTTCCTGCATACGGTTCTTAATAGTACTTGCTGTATCTTCTGCTGAAATGATGAGTACTTTTCCCGGATTAGTGATAGCAGTTTTTTCTCCATATTTAGGGAGTGTTCGTCCAGCAGTCACATCAGCAGCGATTCCGATGGTGGCATAAGATTTTCCAGTTCCTCCGGCTGCGAACATGACAGTAATTTCTCCAATGGGAATGTAAGGATTCCAGAGAAATTCTTGTTTTTCAGATTCTACTTCTGAAAGTTTGACAGTGTGATATACAATTTTGGACTGATTGGACGTAGATGTTGCATTTTCTTCAATAGTTTGGAGTAATTCAGGGGTACAGAATGGTGTATTATGAATGGCATCCGCTAATAATTGGGTAGCCTCATCTGCTCCAAGAGCTTGTACAATGTCCGAAATGTCGCCTTTTGGAGGGCATTTGTCCCAAATTGCAGTAGCAGGGATAATTTTCACGGATTTGGCGATATTCAGGGTATTTTGAGCGATTTTGATACCGTATTTTCGTCCTACATCGTCGTTATCAGTCAAGATAATAAGGTCTTTTCCTTGTAATCCGTCATTGTAGAGGTCAAGCCATTGTGAAAATCCTGCACCATTGGGAATAGTAGTAGCCGGAATATCGTCCAAGTGTGACAGTGTATCAGCATCTTTTTCACCCTCGGTGATGAAAACAGTTCCCTCATCCATGTTGTGGAGAACATTGGCATTGTAAAGAGGTGCTTTCTGTTCGTGTAAGCCCATAATATAGTTTTTTTTTTCATGGTCATACAGATACCAGCAAGGGGATTTTTTGCCGTTTGACATGATATTGATGACTTTTTTCCCGAAAATACTGCCGTCTGCATTGTAGTAAACGTGTGTGCGTGAGCCGATTTTTCCTGTGGGGTGGTGGTAAGGCTGTGACGGTTCTGACGAAATCAAGCCAATGTGAAACATTTCTGACAGCGTTCTGACCGCATATTTGAAGTTTTCGGGGATATCTTCCAGACGGTTCACCATGTAGAACAGATTGATGATGTCTCCTCCTGCTCCGCAAGACTGACACTTCCATTTAGTGTTGTCTTCATAGGTGCTGAGAGCTGGAGTGCCGTGTTTGCCTGTCCCACTTCCGCAGAATGGGCAATTGTACTGTTTACCTTTGCGATGCTGTGTAATCGTGGCAAGGTACTGCGGAAGATAGACTTTCAGTTCGTCAAGGTCATAATTTTTCATTGTTTTTCCTCCTGATGTGTTATTTTTACAGCAAAAAAAGAGCATACAGGTACAATACGTTCCAGCATACTGTAGTAGAAGAAATTCCGGAGGACTTGCTGGAAAAAGTTTTGAATGTGATTCAGGCACAAATTGAAACATAATGTAAGTATAAAATAATAGCAAAATAGGCTCTTTTTAGTGTTCTCTTTTGGTACGTCCATACACAAAGATGTCAGTGAACGTCTTCCCTACATCAAACCAGATCTTGCAGAACAAGTATATTGTATTCTTCAGAAAAACAAGCAGGAACGGCATATCCGGGGAGGCATGGCTACAAAAAGAAAATATGCACAGCTCCGGGCGGCACGGCATGAACAGGAAACATAATTGATTTACGCAAAGTAAGAGATGCTCTTTCAGGAGTGTCTCTTTTTTTGTCAGACACCTTGCAAAGCTCCTGATTTTGTAGTATAATAAAAATAAGAGGGATTTTGATGCATATCATAACAAAGGGGGCATATCTATGACCGCACAGGAAGTGCTGAAACAATATTTTGGCTATGATCATTTCCGAAATGGACAGGCTGATTTGATTTCACATATTTTGAATCATCAAGATGTATTTGGCATCATGCCGACAGGTGCAGGGAAATCACTTTGTTATCAGATTCCGGCACTGCTTTGGCCGGGGCTGACTATTGTAATTTCTCCTTTGATTTCTTTGATGCATGATCAGGTCAGCGCATTACAGGCAAATGGCATTCCCGCAGTATTTCTCAACAGTACCCTCAATGATGCTGAATATAGGACGACTTTGAGACAGATTTATAAAGGAGAAATCCGTTTGCTGTATATTGCGCCGGAACGACTGAATACACCTGCATTTCTGAGAATGGCTCAACAGCTGCCAATTTCTATGATCACAGTAGATGAAGCGCATTGTGTTTCACAATGGGGACATGATTTCAGACCCAGCTATTTGCAGATTCTTCCGTTTTTACAGTCTCTGCCTTATCGGCCTGTCATCAGTGCATTTACAGCGACTGCTACACAGGAAGTTGCAAATGATATTGTCAAATTATTAGGATTATCTCATCCCTACTGTCTGACAACCGGATTTGACAGGGAAAATCTATCTTTCTCCATCCGTCAGCCAAGAGATAAATTTCAGGAATTAACAAATTTTCTGAAAGAACATCCTGGTCAGACAGGTATTATTTATTGCATATCAAGGCGACTTGTGGAACATGTTACGCAGGATCTTAATGCAATAGGTTTTCCAGCAGTGCGATATCATGCAGGGTTATCTGAAGAAGAACGCCGGGAAAATCAGAATGCTTTTATTTATGACAAAGTTCGTCTGATTGTTGCAACCAATGCTTTCGGGATGGGTGTAGATAAATCAAATATCAGCTTTGTGATTCATTATAATATGCCAAAAAATCTGGAAAGTTATTATCAAGAAGCAGGCCGGGCAGGAAGAGACGGCAGTCCGGCAGAATGTGTATTATTTTATCATTTTTCAGATTTCAAGACAAATGAATTTCTGATTGAACATTCTGGAGAAAATGAGCTGATTTCTCCGGAAGTTCGGAAGGAACGGCAACAGAAGGAAAAATATCATCTGCGGCTGATGCAAAATTATTGTGCAGAGACGAGCTGTCTCCGGAAGTATTTATTAAATTATTTCGGTGAAAATCCGCCGGAATACTGTGGAAATTGCAGTTTTTGCCAATCAAGATCATATCCGGAAAATATTACACAAGAAGCGCAGAAAATCATTTCATGTATTTATCGATTATATCAGCAGGGCATTTATTTTGGCGAAAAGGATGTGACAGCAGTCATTCGAGGGAGTCATGCTGAAAAATATCAATCATTTTCGGGGACGCTTTCCACATTTGGCATTCTCAAGAATCTTTCAGAAAAGAAATGTCTTGAAATCCTGAGATTTCTGGTTTATAAAGGCTGGCTTGTCCGGAATGGGGATAAAACATTGCATTTAAATCGAAATTCTGCAATTCTTCTGAAAGAAAAACCGGAGATCATCATGTATATTGCCAAATCATCTGGCATGTCATCTAATGTCAGAACCAGAAATCAAAAAGCAAGATCAGATGACAGATTATTCCGGCTTTTAAAAGACTGCCGTCAGAAAGTGGCCAACAAAGAACATATTCCGCCTCATATTGTATTCACAGATGCCACTCTGAAAGATATGTGTCAGAAACTTCCTGTTTCAGATATGGCATTTCTGAGTGTTTCCGGTGTGGGACATGTGAAGCTGGAAAAATACGGAAGAGCTTTTATGAATGTCATCCGGGAATATCAGGAAACAGGGGGAATATTACATCATGGCTGAAAAAACCAAAAAAATTTATCAAAGGTTAGCAAGAAAACCCCCGCTTCTAAAGCGGGGGATGAATTGCGTCCCACCCTCTTGACAAAGCCTGAAAAATATGGTATACTAAAATTG
>DJXD01000014.1 GCA_002449585.1 Ruminococcus sp. UBA7013 | reverse complement strand
AGGGTGGGACGCAATTCCTCCCCCCCACCTATAGAGGTGGGGGATTTCTTGCTAACTTTTGTTGAAAAAATGCGTTGTGAGTCAATTATTTCCGGTGCAAAGATAAAAGCTGGTTTAAATGGCTCAAATATGAGTTTATCCTAAATTATGACAAATATGTGTGTGGGAATTGGCTATGTGTTCGGCTATGATGTGAGTGGCAATTTGCCATCAGATTTGAAAGTAAAGATTTTCGCATATACGACTGGTTCATCCATTAATAAGCTTTTGACTGACTGGATTCCCGGCCTTGGTGTAGCTGTTGATCGCAGCAGTGCTGTCTTGTGCACGGAAGAAGTGGGATGGGATGCGGCCAGCTATTTCGATTCCCTGTGATATGATTATACCACGCTCATGACAAAAAGTCAAGAAAAAAAGGTCTTAGAATGCCGCAAAAAGCAGCCATTCATGAAAGCCTGTGCAAAACCGGCTGAAACAGACGATTTCAAGCTATATCTGACAAGATTTCTGACGGTTATCAGATGTTACGCCGCCAATCGGAGCAGATTCATGCAAGCTGTTTTCTGTTCCATAGAAGAATGAACATAGTAATTCAGAGTTGTTTCTATGCTGACATGTCCCAGCAGTTCAAACAACTTCATGGCAAGCTCTTTACATGCCAATGCAGTAAATTTGTCCCATCCGGTTGATTATGCAGATACGCCCCTTAATATGATTAATAAAATTCCTCCCAAATTTCATAGATTGGGAGGGATTTTTGCTTAAATTATTTTTAAAAATCTATTGACAAATGCAAGTCTATGTGTTATACTGTATATATCCGGATATGAACAGTATAACAAGGAGCTCTTTATGAAAATAGTAATCAAGAATAAATCTGAACTGCCCATTTATGAGCAGATTGAGAATCAAATCAAATCACAGATTCTTGAGGGGAAGACTGCGGAAAATGAGCAGCTGCCCTCTATTCGTCAGCTTGCCCGTGATCTGAAAATCAGCGTGATTACCACAACAAGGGTATATAATGACCTTGCCGAAGAAGGTTTTATTATTTCTGTAGCAGGAAAAGGCTATTTTGTCGCACCACGGAATAATGAACTTCTTCGGGAGCGAATGCTCTGTGAAATGGAGGAAAGTCTCGAAAACGCTGTCACACATGGAAGAAATGCCGGGCTTTCAGATAAAGAAATCATTGATGCATTAAAAAAATTTTTGGAGGAATGAATCATGGAAAATGTTCTTGAAATCAGGAACGTCAGTAAAGCTTATAAAGATTTTGCATTGAAAAATATAACGTTTTCATTGCCAAAAGGGTATATCATGGGTTTTGTAGGGGAAAACGGATCAGGAAAAACCACTACGATCCGTGCAATATTGAATATGGCCAAGATTGACAGCGGAACGATCCGTGTATTTGGGCTTGACAGCGTAAAAGATACGATTGTGATTAAAGAACGGCTTGGCGTTGTTTTTGATAGTCTCTATCTTGCCAATCATTTGAATATCAAACAGATTGAACAGCAGATGAAGCCATTTTATCAAGATTGGAATAGTGAAGAATTTTTCCGGAAAATTAAAAATTTTAACTTGCCGGATGATAAAAAAGTTGGCGATTTTTCAAAAGGCATGAAAATGAAACTCATGATTGCAATAGCATTGTCTCATAATGCGGAGTTAATGATTCTGGATGAACCCACAAGCGGGCTTGATCCTGTTGCCCGTGATGAATTGCTGGATATTCTTGCGGAATATATTGAAGATGAAAATAGAAGTGTGCTGTTTTCTACGCATATTACATCTGATGTAGAACGCATTGCAGATTATATCACGATTTTGCACAATGGAAAAGTATGGTTCACAGGTGCAAAAGATGATCTTTCGGAAAAATATGTTGTGATAAAAGGCGCAGAAGAAGATATTTCCTCTGCACTTCGTGAAAAATGTATTGGATTTCATGCCTATCGGAATGGGTTTGATGCATTGCTGGAAACAGGCTATCTTGATCAGCTTTCAGATGCATTGGAAGCAGAAAAAGCCAGCATTGATGAAATTCTTGTTTATATTGCAAAGGAGGAACGGCATGAAAGACATTCTTAAAATGCTCCAGTTTGATTATATTACAGTCAAATCATTAACAGTTCGCTATGTGATTGGGTTTATCATGCTGAGTTTTCTACTGGCATTATTCAAAATACCGCTTGGAATGCTGTGCATGATCGCCACTGTAACACTTTTTGCACCTGTTCAGACTATTTCAAATTCTGAATGCAAAAAATTATATGGAATGATACCCATTCAAAGGAGTGCTGTCACTCGTGCAATGTTTCTGGAATTGATTGGATCATTAGTGACAGGGGAATTATTTTCTTATCTTTTTTTACAGATCAGCAAATATGCAAAGCTAGATGCACTTTTTCCGGAAGAGATTCGCTATTGGATTAGTGATATGTTTGACTATTCCAGCAAATATGCAAATATTACTTATAATGATTTATATCTGTTGTTGGCGGTGGTATCTGGGTTTCTGATATTGCTTTCCTGTTATATTGAAATGCGAGCAGAAGTCAAGAATATGGAAACAGCTGTCAGAGATCTGATTATTATTATTTTTGTTTTGTCGGCAGTGATCTCTTTGATTTCGGTGTTCGTATTCCGTGGCATGATTCCGCCTGTCAAAAGCTGGCTGATCCCGGCAACAGTATCGGGGAGATGGCTGTCTGTGATGCTTCTGAATCTGATTGCTATCGGCGGCGGATTGGGTTTTTGTGAATGGACTGTCAAGAAAACAGCTGATTATGAAATGTAAAGGAGAGATTGCAATGAAAAGAATTCTGGATCTGATCCGGGTGGATCTGATTTCATTCAGCGGAAAAAAGAAAGGAATTTTAATTGCCTTTGTTACGGCATTGATGATTAGTATTCTGATAGGAATATTTATCTTGCCGGAATTCATGGCCGTATGTGTATTAGTAGCAGCCTGTTTAATGACATCCCTCCTGACCAGTCAGGAAAATCAGTTAAATACTGCAAAAATTTTCTGTATTCTTCCGACTGACAGAAAAAGTATTGTATTAGCCAAATATCTTTTAACAACGGTAATGATGACAGGTATCAGCCTGCTGATTTATATTTTAATGGAGATTGCCATGGAAATTGATATTTATGATTCATTCACAGGCGGCATTGATACGGCACTTACAACAGCGGAAAAACAGGCTGATATTTCGCTTTCAGTAATAGCTGTGTATAATGCAATTTACAGTTTTATTTTCATGATCAGCATGATAATTATGTCAGGAAGTCTGCGCCGTTATTTTAAAAATGGCATTTCGGACAAAAAGAATTCTTTGATCCGGACAACGGTCAAAATCATTCTGATTATTTTGGGTATTGTGCTAATAGAAACGGTTCTTTTTCAGTTGGTACAAATCCAACTTGTGCAAAGTATTTTGATTCTGATTTTTTCGCTTTTGGAAATATTAGCACAGCCTTTGCAAGGGCTATTGCTGAGTATGATTTTTATTGGCATTGGCTATGGAATGACGGCATATCATACAGTTTGTTCTGTACTTGAATATGATGAACGTGAATTATAATAAAGAGGTGAATTCGACATGAAACAATGGCTTTATAAAATAACTGCAATATGCTGTGCAATTGGATTTTCTTTTTGCGGATTGCCGCTGCATGCACATGCAGAAGTGGAAGATGTCATTTGTCCGAGTGGCGTAGCATGGAAAACAGTATATGATATTCTTCATCATAATTGGGAAAATGATGATGATAATGAGTATCATCCAAAAAAAGATCCATCTTATGCATTTACAGTTTTTCAGGGAGATCATATTTTATTGACAGAATTTCATGGTGATATTGACTGTGAGGATCATATTCCAGCAGATGAGACTTCTGTTTATGAATGGGGCAGTATCTCAAAAACAATGGTCTGGGTCAGTGCTATGCAGTTATGGGAACAGGGAAAACTGGATCTTGATGAAGATATTCGCCATTATCTTCCTGATGATTTTTCCCTGCATCTTTCCTATGATGATCCTATTACAATGCTTAATCTGATGAATCATGAAGGCGGTTTTTGTGAAACGACTTATAAGCCAGAATCCTGGGAAGAATCAGAGATCCTGCCATTAGGAGAAGCCCTCCAGAAATTCCAGCCTGCACAAGCATATCGACCAGGGGAAGTGACTTCTTATTCTAATTGGGGGGCTTCACTGGCTGGCTATGTAATCGAATGTATCAGCGGAATGGATTATGCTGAATATGTACATCAGAATATTTTGACCCCTCTGGGAATGGAGCATACAGCTGTTTCGGCAAATCATCGTGATAATGCCTATGTTAGGGAGCAATGGGAAAAGCTCAAATCTTATGAAGGAAAATTAAAATTTATATCCCGTGATTCTGAAAATGAAAACTTTGGAGATATATTAGTTTTTGATTATGAATGTAAAGAAAAAGATATTTATTTTGATATTTATCCCTGCGCCAGTGTGACCAGTACATTGCAGGATCTTGTTACTTATGCACAGGCATTTGTGAATGATGATCATCCATTATTTGAAAAACAGGAAACACAGGATAAATTATTATCAGGTTCATCATTTTATGGTGAAACAGAAATTCCTTCTTGCAGTCATGGCTTTGAAACATGGGAATTTGATCATGTTCGTGCGGTAGGACACAGCGGTCTGACACATTCATGTTCTGCATTAATGGTTATTGATCCTGTTTCGAAATTCGGCTATGTTACAATGACCAACTGCCCGGAGAATCTGCCCACATGGTACACAGACTATGTTTTTGGAAAGCTCAGTCCGGAAACTTATGGTGATCAGAACAGTACAACCTATCCTATAAATGGTTATTATTTTGATACTCGGACAAATGCAATAGGAATGTTTCAGTTTATCATGTATCTGGGATCAACTTATTGTATGGATGACATAAAAACAATCTATTCTCTTGGAAATGATCTTTATCAGCAATATGATCCACATCAGGGGAGGAATGCGACATTATACGGTGGAAAAATACATTCTGATGGAAGCCGGGGTTTAAAAGATGGGTTTTCTGAAGCTCATGAAATCAAAGGCTATGTTTTTAAAATCAGTTTGTTGACGGCATTTTTCCTCTGCGGATTTATAGCTGTGTTTATTCTGATGATCAAGCATAAAATGAAAAAGGCCGGGAAATTAGAATCATCTGTCAATTCAACCATTCTGACAGCCGGACAGATTGCAAAGATCATATCTGTTCTTTCTGCTGTAAGTCTGATTATGGTTATTACACAGAGAATTCATCGTTTTACGAAAAGCATGGGCATGATCATTGGCATGATACAGATCATCTGTATCATTGTTTGTGTCATCGCTGGAATCACTTCTATTTCTATGATATTTTCTAAGAATACAGATAAATCTAAAAAATTTCTTTATGGCTTCAGTGCTGTTGGAAATTTGATCATGATCATGACAGAGATCAGTTTCCAGATGTATCGTTTTTGGGGATGCTGAGCATAAATTTACCGCCTGGAAAATAATTCCCAGGCGGTTTTTTTATAATACATGAAATGCATATCCGTTTTTTATTGCATATTCTTCTGCAAATGTATCTGTATAGCCGTAAATTTTCAGATTCATATCATGCTGAAATGCCAGATAGCGGATTCCTTCCACACTTGCCGGAATCAGGATTTTTCTAAGCTCCGGACAATCAGCAAAGGCTTCATCACCAATGATTTTTACACCATCCTCAATGATGACTTCCTGCAACTCATGCAGGCCTTTGAACAGATACGGCTGAATCATGCCGCTGGATTGTTCTGCATGAAGAATCACTAATTTCCGGAATTCCGGACAATCGGAAAAAGCAATGTTCCGAAATGTATCTTTCACTGAAACATCTGCTTTGGTATCAGCATAGATTTCGCCGCTTGGCTCACGGATGATTGTGCCTGAATAAGCAGGATAGCCAAATTCTGTAAGCGTATCATAAACTTTCAGCTCTTCCAAATTCGGGCATTCTTGAAAAACATTGCGAGGGTAGAATAATTTCCTTGCGATTCTTGTCACTGTAGAGGGAATTCCCAGACTGGACGCAGAAATTCTTTTCACATGTTCAATATAGGTCAGTTCCTCGCCATTGATCATAGAAGGCAATTCAATATTTTCATATTCAAATGATTTTTTTCCATAAAGGCCTTTGAGAGTATCTGTA
This sequence comes from Ruminococcus sp. UBA7013, assembly GCA_002449585.1. GTDB lineage: Bacteria > Bacillota > Clostridia > Oscillospirales > Ruminococcaceae > UBA3855. Next base: position 10,903 of record DJXD01000014.1, on the reverse strand, counting down.
TTAATAATCATGAATGCACCTCATCAGGAAACAAGAACCGGATATTGTGCCAGCACCTGAATCTGTTTTTGTGCCAGTGCCTTGACAGCCTGATCCAGCTGCTGTGCATTGAAAGCTTCTGATGTAATAAAAATAGTTTCTTCTTCCTCTGTTGAAATTGTTTTCTCTTCAATTCCGCCAAACACATCATTTAGGGTCTGCACATCGGCGGATGTTGTCCGGAAATAACGTTTTGCGGAGAATGCAGAAAAATCTTCAATAAAATCTGTAGAATTGACATTTTCCCAAGTCTGTGATGGAATTGTATGATCAAGCTGGACTTCTTCGATCATATCGCCAAGAACGGCACTAGCAGTAGGGAGTTTTCCTGCACCTCTGCCATAAAACATGGTTTTTCCGACACCATCGCCACGCACCATGACAGCATTATAAACACCATTGACTTGTGAAAGGAGATTATCTTCTTCCACTGCCATTGGCATCACCGTCGGCAAAATTTTGCCATTTTCGAGCTTCTGTACCCGTGCGATCAGTTTGATTGCATAGCCCAGCTGACCGCAGAATTTTGTATCTTTTAATTCTACATCGCTGATTCCTTTTGTGTATACAGATTCTGGATAAACATGCTTTCCGAATGCCAGGGATGACAGAATGCAGATTTTCCGGCAAGCGTCATGCCCTTCGATATCAGCCGTAGGATCTTTTTCTGCATAGCCTTTTTCCTGAGCCAATGCCAGAGCAGAAGCAAAATCCATATTTTCCTTGATCATCTTGTTTAAAATAAAATTTGTTGTCCCGTTCAAAATGCCAGCGATCGCAGAAAATGCATTTGCTGCGAGGCATTTATGCAAAGGTCTGATAATCGGGATTGCGCCGCCAACACTGGCCTCAAAAAAGAAATTACAATTATGTTCTTTTGCTGTTTTCAGAAGAATATCACCTTTTGCGGCAACGAGTTCTTTATTTGACGTAGCTACACTTTTGCCAGCTTCCAGACAGGATTTCACAAATGTGAATGCTGGTTCTATTCCGCCCATGCATTCAGCCACCACAGAAACCTCAGGATCATCCAGAATGATCTGAATATCTTTGACGAGTTTATTTGCATAAGGTCTTTCCGGGAAATCCCGGAGATCGAGAATATATGCCATTTCAAGATTTTTGCCGCATCTTTTCTGGATCAATTCTTTATTTTTTTCAAATAATTCCACTACCCCTGAGCCGACAACACCACAGCCCAGCACTGCTAATTTTTCCATTTTCTAAGAATCCTCCTGCTGTTAAATTATTCACCTGACAATATTTTGACATCGACCACGCCATCAATTTGCATGAGATGTTCCCGGAGTGTTCCGGGGGACTGCAAACCATTTCCGAGCCGGATGGAGAATGTTACCGCAGCAACTCCATCAATCGGAATATTCTGATTGACTGTCAGAATATTGGCTTCCAGCGCATACAAAGCAGAAAGCACATTTGAAAGCACTCCGGCTTTATCACGGAGCACAGCATGTAAATTCATGATTCGCTGTGTTAGTTTATCTTCATAAGAGAAAATGCAGTCTTTATATTTATAATAAGCACTTCTGGAAATTCCGACACGCTTACATGCTGCCGCCGAGCTTTTTTCCTCTTTATTTGCAAGGAGCTTCTTGACTTCCAGAACTTTGTTGATAACGTCCGGCAGTACGGATGCATCTACTACAATCAGCTGATGTTCCATCCAAATTCCTCCATATGTCAAATCGTCCGTGTACAAAAAACAATTGTACTTGCATGTTATATTATAATATAATTTCAGGATTTTGTCAAGGGTTTTGCAGGATTATTTCTAATTGTAAACCCAAGAAAAAATATATTGACAATTTAGAAAAGATATGCTATAATATTATTATCATGCATGATATAAATTAACAGGAGGCTTTTACATGTCACAAATTACAATATCTGCGCCAGAGAAACCGGCATTTACAACAAGGGAACTTGTATTTACAGCTGTATTTGCAGCATTGATTGCTGTCTGCTCATGGATTTCTATTCCTACAGCTGTTCCGTTTACGCTTCAGACATTTGCCATTTACTGTGCGCTTGAATTTTTAGGCGGAAAAAAGGGTTTTTATGCTGTTCTGGTATATATTCTGCTGGGAGCTGTGGGAATTCCGGTATTTTCCGGATTTTCCGGCGGACTTCGTGTGATTTTTGGAACAACAGGCGGCTATATCATTGGCTTTCTTGCAACTGCCGCTGTATACTGGGCATTTGAGAAAATCCCCGGCCATGAAAAATTATATATGCGTCTGATTGCTTTGGTATTAGGCACAATACTTTGTTATGTATTGGGAACAGCCTGGTTCATGTATGCATATGCCAAAGAAGTAGAAGCGATTGATTTAAATACTGCGCTGGCTTGGTGTGTAACACCATTTTTAGGATCAAACGTTCTGAAGCTTGCGCTGGCAATTCTTATTTCTGATCGGCTGAAAAAATATGTCAAGATTTGACATCAGGCCACATCATGGGCTGTGTACGGCTTTTTTTGAAGGCAGAGGATACAGCCCTCTATTTATACAGCATATGACAGAGGTTTTACATTTGTTGCAGGAGAATAATCTAGAAATCCGGCTCGTGATCCGGAAAGATCAGATCTGTCAGGCATGTCCGCACTGCCAAGATCAACATTGTGAAAGTGAATGCAAAGTCAGAGAATATGATAGCAAAGTACTGGCATTTTGTAACCTGAAAGAAAATGATTCTTTATTATGGAAAGATTTCTGTTATCTGGTAACAGAACATATTCTGAAACAAGATTTGCTTTCTCAAATCTGCCAGAATTGTCAATGGTTTTCGATCTGCAAAAAGAAATGCTGCCTTTACAGACAGCATTTTTAAATTATTCGCCAAGCAAATGCGCAATAGCAGCATCCAGTTCTTGTGACTCATGCAGTTCAATGACACCCTGATCACAGCATTTGGCAAGTGCAGGATCAAAAGGCAGCTGTGCCAGCAGCGGAATGTGATAATTTTCTGCAATTTCAGCTGTATGACTTTCACCATAGATCATAATTTTCTTTCCGCAGTCAGGACAGACAGCATAGCTCATATTTTCCACAATGCCCAGAACAGGGATATTCATCATATTGGCCATATTAACGGCTTTCTGTACGATCATAGAAACAAGATCCTGCGGAGAAGTGACGATAATAATACCATCGACAGGGATACTTTGGAAAACAGTCAGCGGCACATCACCAGTTCCAGGGGGCATATCAATAAACATATAGTCCACATCTTTCCAGATCACATCTGTCCAGAACTGTTTGATTACGCCTGCAATAACAGGCCCTCTCCATACAACGGGATCTGTTTCATGTTCCAGCATCAAATTGACAGACATAATATCTGTTCCCATTTTTGAAACAGCCGGGATCATGCCTAATTCATTGCCGAGCACTTTTTCTTTCACGCCGAATGCTTTCGGGATGGAAGGGCCTGTAATATCGGCATCAAGAATAGCGGCATGTTTTCCGGCTCTCTGCATTCCCACAGCCAGCATAGAGGAAACGAGGGACTTGCCAACGCCGCCTTTTCCGCTGACAACAGCAATCACTTTTCCGATCTTGCTGAGGGGGTTCGGCTGTTCCAGCAGACTCTGCGGCTGATTTCTGTCACTACAGGCACTGCTACAGGTACTGCAATCATGTGTACAATTCTGTGTTTCTTCGCTCATAAAAAAAATCACTCCTAAAAATAATTTTTACTCAAATTTTCTGAGACAGGATAGATTTATTGTATCATATTTTTGTCAAAATGTCAAGCTATTTTTACATCAGAGGCGCAAATAATTTCAGAAGCCAGCTGACAGCTCTTTTAGAAATCGGCCGCTTTTCACAGTCCTCTGGTGTAATTTCAACGCATTTTTGAAGAGATTCCTGAAAATCTTTCTTGATATCCAGAATCATGCGGCTTTGATAGATAACGGCTGCGCATTCAAAATGCAGGTACAAGCTTCGATAATCCATATTAATCGTTCCCACAACTCCAATTCTGTCATCAGAACAAAAATTCTTTGCATGCACAAATCCCGGCAGATATTCAAAAATTCTCACATGCTCAGATAATAATTCTTTATAATAGCTCCATGCGATAGAATAAGCATACCATTTATCAGGAATATGCGGCATGATCAGCCTGACATCAACGCCCTTTTTAGCGGCAAGGCTCAAAGCAGTGACAAGCTCATGATCTAAAATCAGATAGGGTGTCATGATATAGACATAATTCTGTGCATTATTAATAATATCAAGATAAACATTTCTCCCAGTTGATTCACTATCTGTGGGGGAATCGCAATAAGGCTGGATAAATCCGTCATAACAGGACGCAGGCATGAAATCAGGGCGATAAGCTTCCAGTTCGCCGTTGTCTGTTTCTTCCAGATTCCATAATTGCAGAAACATGATTGTGAAGCTCCAGGCCGCACCGCCCCGGCACATCATGCCCCCATCCTTCCATTGGCCAAATCGGATTTTCCGGTTGATATATTCATCTGCAATATTAATTCCTCCGGTAAAAGCAGTATGGCCATCAATCACTAAAATTTTCCGATGATCCCGGTTATTCTGTGAAGAAGTCAGAAACGGCCGGAAGCTGTTGAAAACCCGGCATTGAATGCCATATTTTTCTAATTTGCAAAAATATTTCATTGGCATCAGAAACTGTGTGCCAAATCCATCATACATAATCCGGACATCTACACCCTGTGCCGCTTTTTCTTTCAGAAGCGTAAGCAGTTCTTCCCACATTGTGCCCTTTGCAATGATAAAAAATTCAAGAAATAGATAATTTTTTGCTTTCCGGATTTCTCTTTTCATAGCTTCAAACATCTGTTCCCCAAGCGCAAAATATTCTGATGCTTCATTCAGATATACCGGATAACCGCCATAATGCATGACATATCTGGCAAGATTTGCATGAACCGGATTCATCCGGAGTAATTCTGTAATATATGCTTTTTGCGGCAGATATTTACGAGTTTCTGCTACACGGCGAGCATAATTTTTCTTGAATGATCTGTGACCGACATCTGTTTTCACAAGCAGATAAGCTAATCCGGTATACAAGGGGAATATCAACATTGCCATCAGCCAGGGGATTTTATAAGATGGATTTTCTGCCGTATTGCAAAGATAGACAGCAAGAATGACATCTAAAATCAGCAGGCCGGCATAGACCCAGATATAATTTTGACTTAGAAACAATGTCGTCAGCACCAAAAATGCGATCTGAAGCATGAGCATGAGAACAAATAGTGTATTTCTGTTAAATAAAATCCGGATCAGCCTGCGAAGCATAATAATCAAGTCTGCTACTCAAGACATGGACAAATATATCCATGCTGATTGCATTGGTATGGCACTCCACAGGCATAAATTCCCGTGTAGCCCATGGTACAGGCCTTACAGGTGCATGTTTTTTGCATCACTGTAAGCTTATTATTTTTTAGTTTCACTTCTAAGCCGCCCCCTCTGCCAATAATACCTTGTTATCTGCTTGGTTTTCGCATGATAACGAATATAGTATCACACATTTGTTCAATTTTGTCAATGCTTCTTATCACTCCTGTTTTAAATAGGATTTCAGATAATGTCCCGTATAAGATTCAGAAATATTGATAATCTCCTCTGGTGTACCTTGTGCAATGATGTTTCCGCCGCCGTCACCACCTTCTGGGCCAAGATCAATAATTTCATCTGCGGTTTTAATTACATGCATATTATGCTCAATTACAATGACAGTATTCCCGGCATCAACCAACTTTTGCAACACATCAATTAATTTATGCACATCAGCCGTATGCAGGCCGGTTGTGGGTTCATCCAGAATATAGATTGTCTTCCCGGTTGCTTTTCTGGATAATTCTGTTGATAATTTTACTCTTTGTGCTTCTCCTCCAGAAAGTGTAGTAGCAGATTGGCCGATCTTGATATAGCCTAATCCTACTTCCTGCAATGTCTGCAATTTTCTTGCAATTTTGGGGATATGCTCAAAGAAGAGCACACCTTCATCAACTGTCATTTCCAGAATATCATAGATTGATTTGTCTTTATATTTAATTTCCAATGTTTCCCGATTATAGCGTTTCCCCTTGCAGACTTCACAGGGGACATAAATATCCGGCAGAAAATGCATTTCAATTTTCAGAATTCCATCCCCCTCACAGGCTTCACAGCGTCCGCCTTTGACATTGAAAGAGAATCTTGCAGAAGTATAGCCATGTGCTTTTGCATCATTTGTTTGTGCAAATAAATTTCTAATATCTGTGAATACGCCTGTATAGGTTGCCGGATTGGAACGTGGTGTTCTTCCGATGGGGGATTGATCAATACAGATGACTTTGTCAAGAGCTTCTATGCCCTGAATTTCCTTGCATTGTCCGCCATGAATTTTAGCATGATTCAGCTTTGCGGCAAGATAAGGGTATAATATGCCATTGATCAGAGAGGATTTTCCTGATCCGGATACCCCTGTCACACAGATGAATTTTCCTAAAGGAAATTTAACTGTCAGATTTTGTAAATTATGCTCTGCTGCGCCGATAACAGTCAGATATTGTCCTGTGCCGGGTCTTCTGGTCTGAGGAACAGGAATTTTTTTCTTTCCGCTGAGATATTGCCCCGTGATGGATTCCTGACAAGTCAGAAGCTTTTCAGGTGTTCCGGAAAAAATCACATTTCCACCATGAATGCCTGCACCTGCACCGATATCAATTACATGATCTGCGGCTAGAATTGTATCATCATCATGTTCCACAACAATCAGCGTATTTCCCAGATCTTTCAGATGCTTCATTGTTTGGATCAGCATGGCATTATCACGCTGATGCAGTCCAATACTTGGCTCATCCAGAATATACAGCACACCCATCAATGATGATCCTATTTGTGTTGCAAGCCGGATTCTTTGACTTTCTCCGCCGGAAAGCGTTCCGGATGCTCTGGATAATGTCAGATATTCCAGGCCAACACTTGATAGAAATCCTAATCTATCGCAGATTTCTTTGATAATTCTATCACCAATCATTTTTTCATGTTCCGATAATTGCAGATCTTTGAAAAATTCCAGTGCTTTTTTCACAGGGAGCTGTGTCAGTTCAAAAATATTCAGTCCTCCGACTGTTACAGCTAATACTTCCGGCTTTAACCTTGCGCCATGACAGGCCTGACAAGTCACTTCACTCATATAATTTTCAAGATCCGCTCTTGAATAAATGCTTGTCGTCTCCTGATAACGCCTTTCCAGATTCGGAATGACACCCTCAAATGGAGCATGATATTCTCCGCCGCCCAAGGCCTTGCTTTTTTTTAATATTAAATTTTTGCCATCTGTGCCATATAGAAAAGCATGAGCCGCCTCCTGTGGCAGATCTCCAAAAGGCGTATCAAGCGAAATCTGATATTTATCCGCTAACGCCTGATAATACATCATGGCAATAGAACCTTCTTCCAGATGATTCCACCCTGAGGCATGAATAGCACCATCTGCAATGCTAAGATCCGGATTCGGTACAATCAAATCAGGATCAATGCGCTGAAACATGCCTAATCCTGTACATTTCGGACATGCTCCATAAGGATTATTAAATGAAAATAATCTTGGTGTCAGCTCCTCCATGCTAATATTATGCTCCGGGCAGGCATAATTTTGAGAAAAGCTCATCATTTCGCCGCCGATTACATCAACATGAATGATCCCGCCTGTCAGAGAAGAAACCGTTTCAAGGCTATCCGTCAGCCGGGAAAGCATATCTTTTTTGATTTTTAATCTATCAACAACGATTTCGATCACATGCTTGCTATTTTTATCAAGCTTGATTTCTTCTGATAAATCATAGATAATGCCATCAATGCGCACACGAACAAAGCCATTTTTCCTAGCCTTTTCCAGCTCTTTGAGATGCTGGCCTTTTTTTCCCCGGATAATCGGCGCAAGCAGTTGAATTCTTGTGCCTTCCGGCAAAGACATGATCTGATCTGTGATTTCATCAATTGACTGCTGAGAAATCACCCGACCACATACCGGACAATGCGGAATGCCAATTCTTGCATATAATAATCTTAAATAATCATAAATTTCCGTCACTGTGCCGACTGTCGAGCGTGGATTTTTGGAAGTGGTTTTCTGATCAATCGAAATGGCAGGAGATAAGCCCTCAATGCTATCAACATCGGGTTTTTCCATTTGTCCGAGGAACTGCCTTGCATAAGATGATAAACTTTCTACATATCGCCGCTGACCATCTGCATAGATTGTATCAAATGCCAGTGAAGATTTTCCTGATCCGGATAATCCTGTCATGACGACGAATTGATCTCTTGGAATAGTGACATCAATATTTTTGAGATTATGCGCCCTTGCGCCCTTGATGACAATTTCATTTTTCATAAATCGCACCCCTTTGATTTATTTACTCATTACAATCAATCAAAACAATTTTGCAGTCTTTACAAGCATAGCCATCCGGCAGATTGGAAAAAGCGACATCAATCATGGCAGGTTTTGCGATCAGTGGTATTCCAACGCCCTTTTGTTCGGCATCTTTTGCATTTGGGAATGTTTCCTTTGTGAAATAGCTTTTTTCTGCCCAGAACGGTGATGAGCCATAGCCATAATAGGCCATCATTGAAATTTTTCCCAATGTCATTTCCTTGCCGCATTTCGGACATATCATCAGTCAGCCCCCCCTTTGATGGGATTGATTTTAGCTGTCCAATCAAGAACGGTCAGCCTTGCGACTGCCGTCCGACTGACTGCACTTTTATTATAGTCAAAATTTCTGGTTTCATCATAGCGATTCATGATAATATCATCAATGGCAGATTGTTTTTCTTCGCCTTCCAGAAATGTGATCTCAGCCGTTCCCATGACAGATTTATATCTCATTGTGACATCTTTCTTTTCATAGATGCAATCTATTTGAATCGGAATATCCAGTTCAAAAGAACATTTCTGATTTTTCTGCATGAGTTCATATTTTCGTCCGGCCATTGCCCCATGAATATAGAAACAAATTTGTTGATCATGAACTGTATAAGCGAAATTTACGGGAACAATATACGGAAAATCCCCATCAGAAAGGCCGATCCGGATAATATCACATGCATCAATAATCTGTAGCATTGTAGGGAAGTCAGTGACTTCTCTGTCTTTTCGTCTCATGATTTAGAGCTCTCCTTTCAGCTTTGCGATTTCATCACGAAGATAAGCGGCATGTTCAAATTCCAGCATTTTGGCGGCTTCCTTCATCTGATCGGTCAGATTCTTAATCAATTCCGCACGTTCCTGCTTTGATAATTTTTTCTGTGTGATGGTTTCCTGAATGTTTTCTTTTGTAGAGATTTCGATGATATCATGAATCCCTTTTTGAATTGTCTGGGGAATAATGCCATATTTTTGATTATGTTCGATCTGTAATTTTCGGCGGCGTTCTGTTTCCTTGATCGCACGTTCCATAGATCCTGTTACAGTATCTGCGTACATGATTACTTTTCCTTGCGCATTCCGGGCGGCTCTTCCGATCGTCTGGATCAGAGAGGTTTCACTTCGGAGGAAACCTTCTTTATCCGCATCCAGAATAGCAATAAGAGAAACTTCCGGCAGATCCAGCCCCTCTCGAAGCAGATTGATTCCAACTAATACATCAAAAACACCTGTTCTCAGATCACGGATAATTTCCATTCTCTTGATTATATCCACATCGTGATGCAAATACTGTACTTTAATTCCCATCTGACTGAAATAATTTGTCAGATTTTCAGCCATGGCTTTGGTCAGTGTGGTGACAAGAACACGTTCATTTTTATCTATCCGGAAATGGATCTCTGATAACAGATCATCTATCTGACCTTCTACAGGTCTGACACTGATTTCCGGATCAACTAATCCTGTTGGACGGATTACCTGTTCTATGATCTGATCAGAATGATCATGTTCATATTCGCCGGGGGTGGCACTTACAAACATAGCCTGATGGATATGATTTTCAAATTCTGAAAATACCAATGGTCTATTATCAAAGGCACTGGGAAGGCGGAAACCATAATCAACAAGAGTTTGTTTCCGGGCACGATCTCCGGCACTCATGGCACGAATCTGGGGAATGGTGACATGACTTTCATCAATAATTAATAAAAAATCTTCGGGAAAATGATCTAAAAGCGTATACGGCACACTGCCGGGCGCACGTCCGGCCAATATTCTGGAATAATTTTCAATACCGGAACAAAAGCCGATTTCACGTAGCATTTCTATATCATAATTTGTTCTCTGGGCGATTCTCTGCGCTTCGATCAGCTTATGATTTGCATTAAAATATTCTATTCTTGTCTGCAATTCATTCTGAATTTCCGCAATAGCAGATTCTAGTTTATCATGACTCACAACATAGTGAGAGGCTGGGAAGATGGCAGCATGTTGCAATCTGGATTTGACATTTCCTGTCAAAACATCAATTTCACTGATTCTATCAATTTCATCATCAAAAAATTCTACTCTGATAGCAGTATCTGTAGCATTGGCCGGATAGATTTCAATAATATCTCCCCGGACACGGAATTTATTTCTTGTAAAATCAATATCATTGCGTTCATACTGAATTTTCACAAGTTCCTGCATCAGCTCTGACATAGATTTTTCCATTCCCATCCGGATAGAAACGGTCATATTTCTATATTCTTCCGGACTTCCTAATGAATAGATACATGATACACTGGAAACGATGATTACGTCATTTCTTTCCGCAAGGGCAGTTGTTGCCGAATGCCGAAGCTTATCTATTTCATCATTGATGGAAGAATCTTTTTCAATATAGCTGTCAGTACTGGGAACATAGGCCTCCGGCTGATAA
>DJXD01000091.1 GCA_002449585.1 Ruminococcus sp. UBA7013 | reverse complement strand
GTATCCTGCCGCCTATTGATGAATCAGAAAAGAAATCAAATCTTGATTTCAGGCGTTTTGTGTACTTTGATCATGATGTTTGTAGATGGCTTTCTGAAACCGCCCTATATGATAAAATCTTTGATCAAGTTAATCATTTTCGGCGGCAGTGTGATTTTCTATCGAATCCGGCAGAAAGAAACGCTTTTATTATTTAGCATAGAAAAGAAATCTTTGATCAGAATCTTATTGCTGTCTTTCGGGATCTATGGGATCATAATCGGCGCATATCGGCTGACAGCTAACTGGATTGATTATTCACATATTACGGAAACATTGACTTCTACAATCGCAGTCAAAAAAGAAAATTTTCTATATGTATCGATTTATATCTCTTTGATCAATTCTTTTCTGGAGGAAATTTTTTTCAGGGGCTATTGCTATCTGACATTGCGGCATCATATGTCTGAAAAGATCAGCTGTTTCTTTTCTGCCGGATTATTTGCGCTGTATCATGGCGGCATGTTGGATGGCTGGTTTTCTATTCTTATCTATTTGCTTATGCTGGGATTATTATTTCTGGCAGGATTATTTTTTAACAAGCTAGATCAGAAATCAGGGTCAATCCTGCCTTCCTGGCTGCCGCATATGTTCGCAAATTTCGGGATTAATACGATAGGATTTATTTTATTTAAAATAATTTAACATCAACAGGAGGATATTTTTTATGGAAAAACAGCAGGCTGAAAAGCGAATACAAGAGCTTTCAAAGCTTCTTGAACAGTATAATTATGAATATTATGTATTAGATCGGCCAAGTGTAGAGGATTATGTTTATGATAAACTCATGCATGAACTGGCAGATCTGGAAGAAACATTCCCGGAACTCCGCTCTCCGCAGTCTCCAACCCAAAGAGTTGGCGGCATGGCATCGAATCAGTTTGCAAAAGTGACGCATGCAATACAGATGCAGAGTTTACAGGATGTTTTTGATTTTGAACAGATCAATAGCTTTGTGACACGCTGTCAGACAGATTTCCCGGATGCTATATTCAGCGTTGAGCCTAAAATTGATGGCTTATCTGTTTCACTGGAATATCATGATAATCAATTTATATTAGGATCAACCAGAGGAGATGGCTTCATTGGAGAGGATGTTACAGCCAATTTGAAAACCATCCGGACAATTCCTATGATATTAAGATGTCAGGAGAATCTGCCATTGCTCGAAGTCCGTGGAGAGGTATATATGCCAAAAGAACAGTTTCTCAAACTGATCGCACAGCAAGAAGAAAATGAAGAAACGCCTTTTAAAAATCCACGCAATGCCGCCGCTGGATCACTCCGGCAGAAATATTCTGAAATCACTGCCAAACGAAAGCTTGCTATTTTTATTTTCAATCTGCAAAGATGCCAGGGGAAAATTTTCAGCTCCCATTCTGAAACACTTGCATTTCTGGAACATGCCGGATTCCAAGTGATTCCGGGCTGGAAACTCTGCCATACAGCCGAAGAAATTATAGAAGTGATTCAAAATATTGGCGATTCTAGAAAAGATCTGCCCTATGATATTGATGGCGTTGTGATTAAAATCAATGATCTGGAACAACGGGAAATTCTGGGATCTAATTCTAAAACGCCGAAATGGGCGATTGCTTATAAATTCCCTCCAGAAGAAAAAGAGACGATTTTAAGAGAAATTGAAATCAATGTTGGACGAACAGGCGCATTAACACCCGTAGCCGTTTTTGATCGCATCACTTTGGCAGGGACAAGCGTATCCAGAGCCATTCTGCATAATCAAGATTTTATCACAGAAAAACAGATCTGCATCGGTGATAAGATCATTGTCAGAAAAGCCGGGGATATTATTCCCGAAGTGGTCAAAAGCATTGCACATGCAGACAATGCCATTCCCTATATCCTGCCCCAATGCTGTCCGGTATGCGGTGCAAAAGCCGTTCGTGATGAGGGAGAAGCTGTGCTCAGATGTCCAAATATTTCATGTCCCGCACAGCTTCATAAACAGCTGGTGCATTTTGCATCAAGAGATGCTATGAATATTGACGGATTGGGAACAGCCATTATCACCGCCCTGTTAAATGCCGGATTCGTTCGGGATGCCGCTGATCTCTATCAGCTGACAAAAGAACAGCTTCTGACATTGGAAGGCTTTAAAAATAAGTCAGCGGATAATCTTCTGAATGCGCTTGAAAAATCAAAATCGGCTTCATTAGATCGGGTCATTTTTGCGCTTGGAATCCGGAATATTGGCCAGAAGGCCGCAAAGCTTCTTTGCGAATCCTTCGGATCATTGGAGCAGATAGAACAGGCATCAAGGGAAGAGATCGCTCAGATAGAAGGCTTTGGCGATATTATGGCGGATCATGTCTGCACTGCCCTGCATGATGATTCCGTGCAAAAGCTTCTTGCAAAGTTGAAATCTGCCGGGCTTGCCATGCAATATGAGAAAAAACAGATCCAGTCTGATGCTTTTTTCACCGGGAAAATTTTTGTTCTGACAGGTACGCTTTCTCAGATGAAACGCAGTGAAGCCCGTCAGCGGATTGAAGCCCTTGGCGGTAAAGTTTCCGGCTCTGTTTCTAAAAAAACAGATTATGTCATTGTTGGTGAAGATCCCGGCAGTAAGCTGAATAAAGCACAGGAATTAAATATTATGACCCTGTCAGAATCAGAATTGATAGAAAAGCTTAACTCATGAGAAAAAGCCGTCTGGAAATTAACTTCCAGACGGTGCTATTATTATTTTTCCCATTTATTGCAAATTTCCGTGATCTGATCTGTCAGACGTGCCAAATCTTTATTTGTCCGGCCTTCGCTGATTTTGATCAGATTCGTCAGACGATCCAGAGCCGCAAGCAAACGCTGGAATACTGTATTTGCTTTACTGCTGCCCTTGCTTCTGGAAACAGGCTTGGGAATCGCTTCTAAAATAATCTGCTCTCTGATAAGATCAAATTCTGTTCCGCTATAGGGCGCATATGCATTCAGTTTCATGTCATTTTTAAGATGCATGACAAATTTATCAGCAACCGAGCTTTCCCCATGAATCACAAATACTCGTTTTGGATTTTTAATATGCCCTATCCATGTTGTCAGGCCATCTATATCCGCATGGCCACTGATCCCCGGCAATTGCTTGATCTGTGCGGCTACCTGTACTGATTCTCCAAATAATTTCACAGAAGTTGCGCCCTCGATCAAAGAACGGCCTAATGTGCCATATGCTTGATACCCAACAAATAAAATGGTATTCTGCGCCTGCCATAAATTATGCTTTAGATGATGTTTAATTCTTCCGGCTTCACACATGCCAGAGGCCGAAATAATCACTTTCCGGCGATTATCAAAATTAATAGCACGGGATTCTTCCGGCGTTGTCGCAAGAATCAGGCCGGGAAATGTCAGCGGATTAATGCCTTGCTCTACATAATGCAATGCTTCTGCATCATAACAGCTTTTTTGATTTTTTAAAAAAATACTGGTTGCTTCGATCGCAAGCGGACTATCCATAAATACGGGAAAATCAGGATAATTCCTGATCAGATTTCTTTCTTTGATCTGCCTGAGAAAATATAAAATTTCCTGCGTTCTTCCTACAGCAAAGGACGGTATAATAACACTTCCGCCCCGATCAAATGTATTCTGAATCACCTGCGCTAAGGCCGTTGTATAATCTTTTGGCCGTTCATGCTTTCGATCACCATAAGTAGATTCCATAATCACATAATCGGCTTCATCCAGATACTGAGGATCACGGATCAGCGGCTGATTTAGATTTCCAATATCTCCGGAGAAAACAAGCTTTCTTGTTTCTTCCCCTTCTGTCGCCCAGATTTCAATGCTGGCAGAACCTAACAGATGACCTGCATCAATAAATCTGATGGCAATGCCTTCACAAAGCTGGAATTTTTCTTCATAAGCATGCGGCCGTAATAATGCGATTGCGCCAACAGCATCCTCCATGGTATACAAAGGAACATAAGGCTCTGTCCCGTTTCTCTGTGCTTTGCGGTTTCTCCATTGTGCTTCAAATTCTTGAATATGCGCACTATCACGAAGCATTATGCTGCATAGTGATGCGGTAGCATCTGTTGTATGAATTTCTCCATGAAAGCCGCCTGCATATAGCAGAGGGAGCAAACCGGAGTGATCAATATGCGCATGTGTCAGCAGAACATAATCAATTTTTCCGGGAGCACATGGAATTTGTGCATTTTCAAAGGCATCTCTTCCCTGTTCCATACCAAAATCAACCAGAAGCCGGATGTTGCCAATTTCCAGATATGTACAGCTTCCCGTTACTTCATGCGCTGCGCCAATAAACTGTAGTTTCATAAAAATGCCTCCTCTGATTTTTTATTATATTATAGCATATTTTTCAAGAAAATGCAATAGATTTCAGAATATTTATACAAAATTTCGTCAGCTATTTACAAATCCGGGAAAATATGCTATGATAGAAGTAATCATTTCTAAGAAAGGAATTGTATTATGACTCAAAAAGAATTTTTAGCTTGCAAGCAGAATGCTTTGAAACGATTCTTTCAGCGCATGAATGCACAGCAATTTGATGCTGTTACTACGGTAAAGGGCTCTGTCCTGGTGCTTGCTGGTGCTGGAAGCGGAAAAACAACTGTGATTGTAAATCGAATCGCTAATATGATTTTATTCGGGGATGCCTGCCATGTGATGACTCCTGTCCCCAATGATGCAGAACAAAAATTGCTGAATGCCTATGCACAGGGAGAAATCAATCTGCCAGTTTCAGAATTGCAAAGATTGCTTTCTATTGATCCCATAAATCCATGGAATATTTTGGCGATCACATTCACTAATAAGGCCGCTAATGAACTGAAAGAAAGACTTGCTTCCCGTTTGGGGGATGCCGCTCAACAGATCCATGCCTCTACATTTCATGCCGCTTGCGTCCGCATATTAAGAACTTGTATTCATCTTGCCGGATATGATCCTAGTTTTGTGATCTATGATACAGATGATTGCATGAGTATCATGAAAACCTGCATGAGAGAATGCAATATTGATGAAAAACAATTTCAGATCCGGGATGTGATGTCAACTATCAGCCATGCAAAAGATAAAATGATTGCGCCGGATCAGTATCTGAAAACATTCGGAGAAGATTATAAACAGCGTATCTATGAAAGATTATATAGATCTTATCAGGAAAAATTGAAAAATGCGAATGCCGTTGATTTTGATGATCTCATCTTTCTGACAGTTCAGATTTTTCAACAGCATCCCGATGTTCTTGAAAAATATCAGGATAAATATCAATATATCATGGTAGATGAATATCAAGATACAAATCATGCCCAATATCAACTTGTCAATCTGCTTGCTGAAAAATATAAAAATTTATGCGTCGTCGGTGATGATGATCAAAGCATTTATAGCTTCCGGGGGGCAGTGGTTGAAAATATCCTGAGTTTTAATCATGCCTATGCAGATTGCAAAGTCATTCGTCTGGAACAGAATTATAGATCCACGCAAAATATTTTAAATGCCGCTAATAGCGTGATCGCTAAAAATACAATGCGCAAATCTAAAACACTCTGGTCTTCTGCTGGTGATGGGGAACTCGTCAGTGCCATCAAACATGCCAATGAATCCGCTGAAAGTCAATTTATTGCCGATATGATTCAAAAAGGCGTTCAAAATGGTAAGCATTATTCTGATTTTGCTGTGCTATATCGCATGAATGCGTTATCCAATGCGGTTGAAAAAACATTGATCCGGAATCAAATCCCTTATCGCATCTATGGGGGCACTCGATTTCAGGATAGAAAAGAAATCAAAGACGTGACAGCATATCTCTGTGTATTGCAAAATCCTTTTGATTTTGTACATCTGGAAAGAATCATTAATCTC
The DNA here is from genome assembly GCA_002449585.1 of Ruminococcus sp. UBA7013. GTDB lineage: Bacteria > Bacillota > Clostridia > Oscillospirales > Ruminococcaceae > UBA3855. Next base: position 3,095 of record DJXD01000091.1, on the reverse strand, counting down.
CCTGCCCGTGGCATCGGCGAAGCCACAACAGCCGCTATTTTGCAGATAGCACAGGAAGAAAATCAAAGTCTGCTGGAAGTGATCCAAAATTGTCAGAACTATCCTGCATTATCCAAAAAAAGCAAAGCATTATTCGCATTTTCAGCCATGATGCAAGAACTTTCTGCCAAACTACAGCAGCTTTCACTGGAAAATTTCTTTGATTTTATGCTGGATCAGACCGGCTATCTGCAAATGCTGGAAGATAGCAAAGAAGAAAATGCCGCTGATAGAATCCAGAATGTCAAAGAATATAGATCTAATATTATCGCTTATCTGCAAACAACAGAATCGCCCTCATTAGAAGGCTTTCTTGCCGAAATGTCTCTTTATACAGATGCAGATAAAAATCAGCCCGATGCAGATGTTGTATCTCTGATGAGTATGCATTCCGCAAAAGGTCTTGAATTTGATACCGTTTTTGCAGTCGGCATGGAAGAAAAAATATTTCCGGGGTATCGCTCCTCGACAGGCTCAGCACTCGAAGAAGAACGCCGGCTTGCCTATGTTACGATTACAAGAGCCAAACAGAAATTATATCTTCTCTATGTCTATGAAAGATTGCTATATGGTTATCAGCAAAAAAATACCTATTCCCGATTTATTAACGAAATTCATCAGTCTTATATTCAATTTGATGATCATACCGTACGCCGTACCAATGCCAAAACAATCCGCACAGGTGCAAGAGATCAGATCACGGCTATGAAAAAAACATTGCCTTCTCAAGGAAATCCTTTGCCTATCCTGCATAGCGGTGACAGAATTCGATCAAAAGCATTCGGAGATGGTACGATCATCAAGGCCGAAGCCATGGGCAATGATTACCTGCTTGAAATTGCTTTTGATACCGTTGGTATTAAAAAATTAATGGCTCGTTATGCTAAAATTATAAAATTATAATATCTCATCCGGAAAACTTTATGCTTGACGAATGCCGGAAAATATGCTATAATGACAAAAGGGAGGAATGACGCATGAATGTGAAATTAATCGCAAATACTGTATTTCCGGAAAAAGTAGTAGCTGCTGCTGCAAAATTATGCTATTCAGAATCCGGCGCAATGAAGCTTATGGATGGCATGACTGATGAAAAAGCAGAAAGCTTTGTGGAAATGCTCGGCACAATCGGCCATGAAAGCCCTATTGAACATGCAAGTTTTACGTTTGCTATCGAGGGGGTATCCCGTTCACTGCTGGCGCAGATTACTCGCCATAGATTGGCAAGCTTTTCTGTACAAAGTCAGAGATATGTCAAGCTTACAAATTTTGCATATATCACACCGCCGGAAATTTCTGCTGATCCCGATACACTTCAAATTTATGAAAATGCCATTCAGAATAGTGTATCTGCATATCAGAAACTTTCTGAAATGCTGGAAGAAAGATATTATCCGCAATTTCTGGAAAAAGGCTTTTCTGATCAGGAAGCACGGAAGAAAGCAGAAAAAAAAGCCATTGAAGATGCTCGCTTTGTATTGCCGAATGCAAGTGAAACCAAAATGATCATCACGATGAATGCAAGAGAATTATTGCATTTTTTCCGGCTTAGATGCTGTAACCGGGCACAATGGGAGATCCGTGCGCTTGCTAAGGCCATGCTTGCGGAAGTCTATCCCGTCTCACCAGCTTTATTTGCAAAAGCAGGTTCTGCTTGCTGTTCCGGATCATGTCCAGAGGGAAAAATGTCCTGCGGAAAAGCAGCAGAAATCCGGGCAGAATATGCAGAAATGAAGAAACGCCTGCAAAATTGACAGAAATTTCAAGGCATAGGCAAAATCAAGAAAGGAAAGATAATATCATGATCTATGTATTTTTAGCAGATGGATTTGAAGAGATCGAAGCTCTTACCCCTGTGGATCTTCTCAGAAGAAGCGGCAAAACTGTACAGACAGTTGGTGTCAGCGGAAAAATCATTATGGGTTCGCATAAAATCCCTGTACAGGCAGATATAGAAGCCTCTGAAATCGTTTTGGGAAAAGATCTCGAAATGATTGTATTGCCCGGCGGCATGCCCGGAACATTAAATCTTGAAAAATCAGAAATTGTACAAACTGCAATTGATTTCTGTGCAGAAAGAAAAATCTGGATCGGAGCGATTTGCGCCGCTCCCTCTATTTTAGGGCATAAAGATTTATTAAAAAATCAGGAAGCAATTGCCTATCCCGGATTTGAAACACAGCTCACCGGCGCAGTGATTTCAGAACATTCTGTCATCCGGAGTGATTATTTTATCACCGCACAGGGTGCAGGGGCGGCTGTCGCATTTGGCCTGAAACTTGTGGAAGTGCTCACAAATGCTGAAAAAGCAAACGCTCTTTCAGATGCAATCTGTTATCCGGAACACTGATGCTGAAAGAACAAAAAAAAGCTCTCCGAGCGGAAATGCGCTTACGGCTCAAACAGTATGATAAAACCGCAAAGGAGAAATCTGACCGGAATATTTTCCAGAAACTGCTCCAGCATCCCTGGATTCAGGAAGCAGAAGGCATTTATTGCTATTATTCCATGCCGCAGGAAGTCGATACAATCGCATTTATGAAAGAAATGCTCAGACAAGGAAAGAAAATTGCACTTCCCGTATGTGAAAATCAAAACGGGCAAATGCATTTCAGTCAGATTGAAACACTTTCTTCTGATGAAATCATTCCGCAGGTATGGGAGATCCCTGCACCCGTCAGGGATCATCCGGCTGATTTCAAAAAAGCTGTCATTCTTGTGCCGGGTCTTGCTTTTACAGCGGATGGCTGTCGACTCGGACAAGGCGGCGGCTATTATGATAGATACTTGCATCAGCTTCCTGCGGAATTCCGGACGATCGGCATTTGTTATGATTTCATGCTTTTGGAAACGCTTCCTTGTGAAATACATGACTGCCATGTCCATCAAGTTATTACTGATTAATCAATTGGAGGTTATTTTTTGGTCAACTACCCACCGCCTAAGAGGTGGGGGCTTGTCAGTATCCGGTAGTGCAGACGATTTTTAAAATCTCCTACCTCTTTAGAACGCCGTCCGGCGGACTGACCCGACATCGTGGGGCAGTTGACATTGCC
>DJXD01000033.1 GCA_002449585.1 Ruminococcus sp. UBA7013 | reverse complement strand
GCCAATTCCGCCATATCCGCATTTTATTTCATTCATGTCACTCAACGAAATCTATTATATCATATCTGATCTGATTTGTCAAGTGTTTTTTTCAAAAAAATTTAAAAATCTGAAAAAATATTTTTTCTGAAACTACTGGTAAAATACTTTGAAATATGTTATAATATAATCTATGCCGTGAAAATAATAGAAAGGAATGAGGAATTTATGATTTATCTGGATAATGCCGCAACTACAAAACCAGCGGCATCTGTAACGCAGGCAATTATATCCTGTCTGACGGAAGATTATGGGAATCCGTCATCATTGCATAGAGTAGGCCTTCAGGCACAGCTTCATATAGATCAGACAAGAAAAATCATTGCCGATTCTCTCAAGACAGAAAAAGAAACAATCCTGTTTACATCCGGAGCAACAGAAAGTAATAATCTGGCACTCCATGGAATCGCCGGAAGCTATGGAAAACGAAAAAAAAGAATTATTTCCTCTGCTGTAGAACATGCATCTGTAAAAAGCACACTGGATGCTCTGGAAGAACAGGGATTTGAAGTCATCCGGATTTTTCCCGGTAAAGATCAGCGATTTCATGCAGAGGATTTCATTCAAGCCATTAATGAACAAACCTGCCTGATCTCTATGATGTATACGGAAAATGAAACAGGCCGCCTTTTGCCTGTCTCTGATGTGTTCCGATCTGTAAAGAAAAAATATCCTGCTATCATCACACATTGTGATGCTGTACAGGCTTATATGAAATATCCTATCAATATCAGAAATCTACAGGCAGATTTGCTTTCTTTGAGTGCGCATAAAATCCATGGTGCAAAAGGCACAGGCGCATTATATATCAGAAAAAACATTCGTCTGATGCCCATTATGACCGGAGGAAAACAAGAAAAATCTATCCGGCCGGGGACAGAAGCTGTCCCATTGATTGCAGGCTTCGGGGAAGCTGTTCAGCTTATGCAGAAAACAATTTCTGATCGTCTCATGCAGACAGAACAGAAAAAAACATATCTGCTGAATCTATTATCTGCTATGCCGGATATTGCAATCAATAGCGATACAGATAGCAGATTCAGCTCTCCATATATACTTAATTTTTCTGTAAAAGGCATTCGTTCAGAAATCATGCTGCATTATCTGGAAAGCAAAGAAATCTATGTTTCAAGCGGTTCTGCCTGCTCTAAAGGTGTGAACAGTGGTGTTCTTCATGCCTATGGAATACCGGATCAGATTGCAGATTGTGCGATTCGTGTCAGCTTTTCAGAAGATACAACAGAACAGGAATTATCTGCATTGATACAGGCAATTCAATCCGGGCTTCATGAATTGATTCGGAAAAAATAAAAACGAGGTGTTATTATGAAAATACAACATCCTGCCATTGATCATGGAAATGCATTTGATTGGGGAAAAACTTCACAGGATTATGCAAAATTCCGGGATATTTATCCGCCTGTATTCTATCAGATGCTTTTAAAAAGAGGGATCGGCCTGAAAGGTCAGAAAATTCTTGATCTGGGTACAGGAACAGGCGTTCTCCCTAGGAATCTATATGCATATGGCGGAGATTGGACAGGTATTGATATTTCTGAAAATCAGATCAGACAGGCAAAGGCATTAGCAGAGCAACATCACATGCAGATCTGTTTTCAGACCATGCCAGCGGAAGAAATACATTTTCCGGATCATAGCTTTGATGCCGTGACTGCTTGTCAATGCTTCTGGTATTTTGATACCCCTGCATTAATGCCGATTCTGAAACGAATTTTGAAGCCAGAAGGGAAATTATGTATTCTCCAGATGGAATGGCTTCCGCTGGAAGATGAAATTGCCGCCGCAAGTGAAACGCTTGTTTTAAAATATAATCCACATTGGACAGGTGCAGGAGAAATCAGGAAGCCAGTTTATCTATCAGAATCTGTTCTGCATGATTTTGATTTGCTGTCACATGAAGAATTTGACATTCCTATTTCTTTCAGTCGGGAATCTTGGAACGGCCGCATGAAATCCTGTCGGGGAATTGGTGCATCTTTATCAGAGACAGAAATTTCTGCATGGGAATCTGAACATGTAGCATTGTTAAATCAGATTGCACCGCCATCATTTGAAATTCTGCATTATATCGCAATTGCAGAATTAAAACCTAAAATCATGAACGAAAGGAATTTATCATGAAAGAAGTCATTCTTGTAAAATATGGTGAAATGGCTCTCAAAGGCCAGAATAAATATAGTTTTGAAGATGTTCTTTTTCGGAATATCAAGCGTAGATTGAAACCGCTCGGAGAATTTCAGTATCAATCTGCACAGTCGACAATTTATATTGCTCCTCAGGAAGAAAGTATTGATCTCGAAGAAGTGATTGCCCGATTGCAGAAAATTTTTGGAATTGCAGCCATTTGCCGGGCGTGCGTATGTGAGAAAGATTTCAGTGATATTCAGGAAAAAGCATTGCTTTATCTGAAAGAAACGCTGGAAGATATTTCTAGTTTTAAAGTCGATGCAAAACGAGCAGATAAGAAATTCCCTATGAAATCGCCTGAAATCTGCCGGGAACTGGGTGGCATTCTGTGTGAAGCGTTTCCGGATCTGCATGTTGATGTACATCAGCCGGAAATCACAGTAACGGTAGAAATTCGTGATACAAATGCCTATATTCATGCTGATAAAATCAAAGGTGCTGGGGGTCTGCCATTAGGAAGCGGCGGAAAAGCATTATTGCTTTTATCGGGCGGCATTGATAGCCCTGTTGCAGGTTATATGATGGCGAAAAGAGGAATTGCCGTTTCAGCGATTCATTTTATCAGTCCGCCGTATACTTCTGATAGAGCAAGATTGAAAGTAGAAGAACTTTGTCAGAAAATGACACCTTACTGTGGGGATATGAAATTTTACTGTGTGCCATTCACAGAAATTCAGGAAGAATTAAAACGCCGCTGTCCGGAAGAATATTTTACGATTTTAATGCGCCGGCTGATGATGGAAATCGCTCAGCAGATTGCTGCAAAAGAAGAAGCACTAGCATTGATCACTGGTGAAAGCGTTGGTCAGGTTGCTAGTCAGACATTACAAGCCATGGTTTGCACAGATGCCGTGTGCAAAATGCCGGTATTCCGTCCGCTGATCGGTATGGATAAGACAGAAATTATAGAAATTGCCCGTAAAATTGATACGTTTGATATTTCTATTCAGCCTTATGAAGATTGCTGTACGGTTTTCACGCCCAGACATCCGAAAATAAGGCCGCATCTGGAAGATGTGGAACATGCACAGGAAGCAGGAAATTTTGCCGATCTGGTTGAAAAAGCAGTATCTGGCACAGAATTGAAAATTTTCAGACTGGATTTGTAAGCTTGACATTTGTGCAATCTTATGTTATACTAAATAAGTAAATCAAAACGGGAGCGATAAAAGATTGACAAAAGCAGATAGATATAAAATAATATTAATTTATAAAAAAAACAGATTGACATTTTGATAAAAATATGATATGATAAACGTATCAAGGGCGGCGATGAAGTACAAAAAAATGTCTGCTGAATCACATCATGCAAAGCAAAAAGATGTAACAAGAGCGATATGATAAATAGCAGATAATAACAAAGTATCCTCAGGAGTTTGCTGCAAATGAGGTAGAGGGGGCGTGTTACTCCCATCTGTAGTAGATGCGGAAAAATCGCATCGAACAGCGAAGGAAAATATTTTTCATGACATAATTGTTAGCAAGCGAATAACAGATTATCGGCAGGGGGCGGCACAGAATTGAAAATGAAAGATATAAATTTTACAAATCTGAACAGCAGGCGTGTTCATGAATCAGAATGATGCAGAGCTTCTCAAGATTCTGGAATCTGTACAGCATTCATCAGAGAAGAAAATAGAAAAACCGCCTGTGCCGGAATCACCAAAGCGAAAAGAGCCAGAGCCTATTATCTCTCCTCCAGAACCTGTGCCGGAACTTCCGCCTCCGCCCGAAAATCCGCCGCCTGTACAGAAAACAGAAGAACTCCCTCCGCCATCAGCTCCCAAGCAGAAAAAACGGAAAAAAAAGAAAAAGAAAAAATCAATCTTTCAGAAAATTGCAGATCTGTTCCCACAGCCCAAAGACAGTATTTTTGAAGTTCTTCGGAAAATGGTCTTTCTGTTTTCTTCTACTGTATTTGTGATCTGTATGTGTCTGATTGGAAAATATTTCTGGGAAAATCATCAGAATCAGCTTGTAATTGATGATACTATCCGGGTACATGATGACGCACCTCTTCCGGTGGAAACACTCCCGGAAGAAACAAATGAAAATCCGGAAGAAGTTCCGGAAGAATCTTATGAACTGCTTCCCAGTGCGGAACGGCTTCTTTCTCTGAACAGAGATGTGATCGGTTATCTTAAAATTCCCGGAGAAGACAGAATTTCTCATCCGGTTTTGCAGAGGAAAAATGCAGAGGATGGAAATGCTTATTATCTGGATAAAAATATTAATCTGGAAACTGCCCGTGCCGGATCTATTTTTATGGATTACAGAAATCATTTTGATGATATGGCAGAAAATCCTGATGCCCCTGGTACGTATCATCGCATGTTCCAAAATTCTCAGAATTTAATTATCTACGGGCATAATATGCATGATTATTCCATGTTCGGCGCACTGAAATTTTATACCAATTATGAAACATATTATGATGAGCATCCTATTATAGAACTGGAATCTAATTTCATGAAATATCAATATAAAATATTCGGAATGATTATTGTAGATATTGAAGATGATACAGAAACTAGATTTGATTATTGGAATACGCTGGATTTTGAGAATGAAACAGAATTTTATGATTATGTGAATGAAATCAAGCGCAGGACAATTCGGCTCACAGATGTAGATGTCAGATATGGAGATCAGTTGCTGACATTATCCACATGTAATAGCACATTTAGTGATGGTCGTCTTGTTGTGTTTGGCCGTCTGCTCCGAGAAAATGAAGATCTCTATGAAGGCTGTACCAGTATTGCAAATCCTAATGTAAAATGGTCAAATAGTTATTACAGATGGCATAAGAATTCTTATGATCCGGATGCAGAATTCATTCCTTATGGATAAATATAGAAATGAGGTAAGCATTTATGATTTTAAAAAGAATCGGAAAAAAAGTGTTTTCTGTCGGACTGCTCACGGCATTGCTTCTGAATTGTGCCGCCGTGTGGAATACAGAAAAGACAGCGGTATCTTATGCGGAGGAAACTACTTCTTCTGCCGCATTGGAAATGAAAGATATTCCTGTTGTATCCGGCACTTTCGGCAAAACCAACCGCATGACAGGCCGAGCAAAATCAATGCTTCAGTATAATGGCGATTCTATCGGCTGGATCACTGTACCAGGTACAAAAGTAGATAATCCTATTGTGATGTGTGAGGACAATGCGTTCTATCTGTCTACCGGATTTAATCATCAGCCCTATCGTGCCGGAACGGTTTTTCTTGATTTTCGTGATGATTTTGGATTTGGTCAGGAAAGCTGGTCAGATAATCTGATTCTGTACGGGCATAATATGGCCAATAATGAAATGTTTGGCTCTCTCCGGAAATATCGGCAGGATTATAATTACTGGAAAGAAAACCAGTTTATTGAATTATATTCTAATTTTGAACATGCCACATATGTGATTTTTGCTTTGCCGATCACATACGGCGGCGCAGATGCAGAATGGCGTTACTGGGATTATCAATGGTTTCCGTTAGAATCTGATTTTGATAGCTATGTCAGCTTTGCAAAACAGAAAAGTGTCACGCCAATTGACAACGTAGATCTGCAATATGGTGATAAATTTATCACACTTTCCACTTGCTATTCTGATGAAGATGATTCCCGGTTTCTGGTGATTGGCCGAAAGCTTCGCCCCGGTGAAACAAAAGATTCTTTCCAGAATTAAGCAAGGAGGCTGGAGAATGCAAAAGAGAAAATTCATTTCTGTCTGCTGTGCGGTGGTATTGTCTGCCGCACATTGTGCTGTTCTGCCTGTCATAGCAGAAACCAGTCACAGCCGTGTACAGGTGATTGGAACAGAAAAAGATAAAAATAGAGAAATACGGCCAAAAAAAACATTGGATCAGTATGAAGATTTTTCATTGATTGCTTATCATACTGTTGAAAATCCAGAAAATAAAAAGGCGGTTCTTGTTTCAGATCAAAGCCGCAATGATCTTGTGATATCAGATGCGCCAACCCCCTCCGCTGTGAGTGCAGATGCCGTTCCGGAAGGCAGTTTTGCCTTCTCTACTTACGGCTGGGGTCATTGTGTCGGATTAAGTCAAAATGGCTCGAATTTTTATGCAATTTATGGCGGCTGGAATTATCAGGATATTCTGTTTCATTATTATCCGGGAACAGTGCTGATGAATACCGGCACAGCAGAAACGGAAATGATTATGGTTCAGGATGTTCCAGGGAATGCCCTTCAGCAAGTGGCTGAAATCGTCAACAGAGAAATGGGCGGCTCATTCAGCACAGAAGCTTTGAAAGCACAGGCTGTTGCGGTTTACAGCTATATTAAATATTATCATAATGATTCACATGATCTGAAAGGAAAACCTGATCCGCCACAAAATGTGATTGATGCGTGTGCTTCGGTGCTGGGAGAAGCGTTATATTATAATGGCAATTATGCAATGACCATGTTTGGTGCTTCCTGCGGAGGGCTGACCGCTGACAGCAGAGATATTTTTGATATGGATCTACCCTATCTGAGAAGCGTTTCCAGTGATTATGATGCACAATATGATCCGCACTATGGAGATGTGGTGTATTTTACAATAGAAGAAGTCAGAAATATTATTCAGAATGCCTATCATATTACACTTTCTGATAATCCAGAAAACTGGATTCAGCTCATATTAGGCAATGGGGGTTATGTGAAGCAGGTCATCATTGATGGACAAATGACAGTGAGGGGAGATGCCTTCCGGTATCAGTTTGATTTGAAATCTCCTAAATTCACATATCTTTATTCCCCTGCGCCAGAACCGGAAATTGTTGACATCTCTGAACCGCTTCCAGAGGATATTTCTGTACCATAAATCAGATAAAATTAACAAAAAGTTTTCAAATATGCTATTGACTTTCGTGATTTTTGATGTTATACTGAAAGTAGTGAATTATCATAAAAGAAAGAAGGCATTTTTATGAAACGAACACATGTTTTATCTGGATTATTGGCTTTTTGTATGGCTGTTTCTTCTTTTTCTGCTATGACCGCCGGAGCGGTAAATCTGCATGATGAAAGCACTATGACAGATGAGGAAAAAATGATCAAAGAATATTGTGATATCGTTGTCAATATGGTAAATAATGAACGTGTTGCCCGTGGTTTGACAGAGTTGAAAACTTTCCCCGAATTGAATGAAGTGACTTGTATCCGGGCGGAAGAATTGACACAGTCTTTTACACATACTCGTCCGGGAGGTTCAATGTGCTTTAGTGTTGTCAAAGATGCTAATATTGGTTATTCTCTTATTGCTGAAAATATCGCCGCCGGCCGTGCTGATCCGGTTTCTACTGTGGAGCAGTGGATGGGTTCGACAGGGCATAGAAAAAATATTTTAGGGGAAAAATATACACATATTGGTATTGGCTATTTTTATCGTCCTAATACCCCCGAATTGCAGGAAGAATTTGACAGAATCGCAGAATCTTTGAAAGATGATCCAGATGCTGAGAGTAAATTAGCAAATTTGTATAACTATGAGTATTACTGGAGTATGTTCTTGATAGGCTCTTATCAGGGTAGCCAGCCGTATGTATTCCCCACACAATACCAGCCAACTAGAGGATTAGGAGATGCAGATGGTTCTCATGGTGTAAATGCTTCTGATGCAAGTATGATTCTGACCTATTCCGCAAGCCATGCCGCTGGAATTACTTTCCCTGTTGTGCATGATTTTAATGATGCCGCTGATGTCAATGGCGATGGCTTTATTGATGCAATTGATGCATCTATCATTCTGGCCTATAGTGCCGCAGTTGGTGCTGGAAATGGCGCACAAATTTCAGATTTTGTCTGGTAATTATTACATAATCATAAGTTAATCTATAAGGATGAAGGAGTTTTTATTATGGATATTATGCAGTCTTCTCTAGAAAAACACAAAGAATGGGGCGGAAAAATTGAAGTTGTTTCCCGCACGTCCATCAATGACAGACAGTCACTGTCTTTGGCATATACGCCCGGTGTTGCACAGCCTTGTCTGGAAATCGAAAAAGATCCGTCTTTGTCATATACTCTTACAAGAAGACATAATTTAGTTGCTGTCATTACAGATGGCACAGCAGTTCTAGGATTGGGCGACATCGGTGCTTTGGCCGCAATGCCTGTTATGGAGGGCAAATGCGCTTTATTTAAAGAATTTGCTGATGTGGATGCATTCCCGATTTGTGTGAATTCTAAAGATACTGATGAAATTGTCAATACGATCGCTAATATTGCCCTTAGTTTCGGCGGAATCAATCTGGAGGATATTGCCGCCCCCAGATGCTTTGAAATTGAAGCCAAACTCAAAGAAAGATTAGATATTCCTGTATTTCATGATGATCAGCATGGAACAGCTATTGTAGTAGCCGCTGCGTTGATGAATGCCTGCAAAGTTGCCGGAAAAAATCTGGAAGATCTGGAAATTGTGATCAATGGTGCAGGATCAGCAGGAATTGCTATTGCCAAGCATTTGCTTTCCCTGCATGTCGGAAATTTGATTATGGTGGATATTAATGGCATTCTCTCTGATGATGAAGTGTATCAGAATCCGGCACATCAGGAAATTGCCGCTATGACAAATAAATATCATAAGCATGGAAAGCTTGCCGATGCTGTTCAGAATGCCGATGTATTTATTGGTGTCTCCAGACCCGGACTTTTAACACCTGCTATGATTCAGAGTATGAGCGATCAGCCTATTATTTTCGCTATGGCCAACCCTGTGCCAGAAATTATGCCCGATGAAGCAAAGAAAGCCGGGGCTTATATTGTCGGTACAGGCCGGAGCGATTTCCCTAATCAGATCAATAATGTTGTAGCATTTCCGGGTGTATTCAAGGGTGCGCTTGCTGTTCGTGCCAAAGATATTAATCAGGCAATGAAAGCGGCCGCTACAAAGGCAATTGCTGGCTGTGTCAGTGAAGAAAAGCGCAATGCAGATTTTATTCTTCCGGATGCATTTGATAGAAGCGTTGCATTGGCTGTGGCTAAAGCCGTAGCACAGGCCGCTATTGATTCTGGTGTTGCGAGATTAGAGCAAAATCCGCTGGAATGATGTTTGAAATTTCTGCTTTATGGATCAGACTGCTGGGAACTTCTGTGTTCCTGGCAGCACTGCTATTTTTTATCTGTCCTTTTTTTGTAGGGATTCATCATGCAGGGTGCTATGCTGGTTCTGTGATCTGCATTCTGGGAATTTTATTTTTTGTGGCAAATGCGCAGATCTCTTCTTTGTTGCAAAGCATCTGGAAAACAGAATTCGGTCATTTTGCATTATGTCTCATCATGGGGCTGATGATTTTGGGCATAATCGGAGCGATCAGTTTGAGTATTGCTATGATTCAAGCCGCCAATGATCAGCCGAAAGAAGAAAATATAGTTGTTATTCTTGGCTGTAAAGTCCGGAATGGTGCGCCGAGTCTTATGCTGCAAAGGCGGCTGGATGCCGCTGTTGCTTATTTACAGCAACATGATGTACCTGTGATTGTGTGCGGTGGACAGGGTGCAGATGAAAGCATCAGTGAAGCGCAATGCATGCAGGAATATTTGATTGCACACGGCATTGCAGAAAACCGGATTTATCAGGATGCAATTTCTGCTTCGACACTGGAAAATCTGGAAAATGCGAAAGAGATCATAGAGCAACAGGAATGGCTTCCGGAGATCACGATTATTACAGATGGGTATCATCAATTCCGGGCGGCTTTGATTGCGCATAATCTTAAATTAAAAACGAGTGCGATTTCTGCGAAAACATCATGGTATTTAGTCCCATCTTATTGGGTGCGTGAATGGATCGGGAATTGCTATCAGCTTGTGTTCGGCTAATCCGGACACATGTTTGTCGTCAGAAGTTAGCAGGTGCTTATTTATGAAGTTATTATTGATTGCAGATGAAGAGAGTAAATATCTCTGGGATTATTATGAAAAATCGAAGCTGGAAAATCTGGATTTAATCATTTCATGCGGCGATCTGAAACCGGAATATCTGGAATTTCTGGCGACATTTGCGCATTGTCCATTAGTATATATTCATGGAAATCATGATATGAAATATCAGAAACAGCCGCCAGAGGGATGCATCTGCATTGACAATGCTTTATTCACATATCAGGGTGTGCGAATTCTGGGGCTGGGCGGTTCTATGAAATACAGTCAGCAGGATCTGCCGTTTCAATGCACAGAAAAGCAGATGCAGAAGCGTATCCGCCGGCATTGGCTGAATTTGAAATTATCTCATGGGTTTGACATTCTTGTGACACATGCGCCTGCAAAAGGGCTGAATGATATGTCAGATCTTCCGCATCAAGGATTTGCCTGTTTTCGTGATCTTCTAGATCAATATCAGCCTAAATTATTTTGTCATGGTCATGTACATCTGAATTATGGCAATTTTCCGAGAATAGATCAATATCAGAATACGGTTATTATTAATGCCTACGAGCGTTATCTTTATGACTTTGTGCAGAATATATAAAATTTTAAAAAAATTCTGGTCAAAATTATTTGTCAGAAATTTATCAAAAACCATTGACAAAAAAATAACAATGTGATAAAATAAAATTGTAGAAACAAGACTTAAAAATCTACAGTTTGAAAAATATTCAGATAGGAGAGGTCATCATGAGTAATGAATACCTGGTTGATAGTGTGGAAACTCTGGAACAGAAAATAAAAGATGTCCGCACTGCACAGGCAAAATTTGCCGAATATACACAGGAACAAGTAGACGCTATTTTCAAGGCCGCCGCTCTGGCCGCTAATCATGCAAGAATTCCGTTGGCTAAAATGGCTGTAGAAGAAACGGGCATGGGTATCGTAGAAGATAAGGTAATTAAAAATAACTACGCTGCTGAACATATTTATAATGCTTATAAAAATGTAAAGACCTGCGGCGTTTTCGAAGAAGATAAAGCATATGGTGTGATGAAAATCGCTGAACCAATCGGCCTGATTGCAGCTGTCATTCCGACAACAAATCCTACATCTACAGCAATTTTTAAGTCCCTGCTGGCTCTGAAAACCAGAAATGCAATTATCTTTTCTCCTCATCCAAGGGCAAAGAAATCCACCATCGAAGCCGCTCGTATTATTCTCGATGCCGCTGTTAAGGCCGGCGCACCAGAAAATATTATTGGCTGGATTGATGTGCCATCTCTTGAACTGACAAATACGATCATGAAAGAAGCCGATATTATTTTAGCAACTGGTGGCCCTGGCATGGTCAAAGCAGCTTATTCTTCCGGAACGCCTGCGCTTGGTGTTGGTGCTGGAAATGCATCCGCTGTGATTGATAATTCTGCTGATATTCTGAATGCTGTTAACTCTATCTTGCACTCTAAAACATTCGACAATGGTATGATCTGCGCAACAGAACAAACAATTATTGCGCATAAGGATATTTATGATGCTGTTAAGGCTGAACTTATCAAGAGAGGTGCTTACTTCCTCAATGATGAAGAAAAAGACAAGCTCAGAAATACGATGTTGATCAATGGCGCACTGAATGCTAAAATCGTTGGTCAGAGACCTTATAAAATCGCTCAGCTGGCTGGTTTTGAAGTTTCCGAAGATGTCAAAGTTTTAGTTGGCGAAGCAGAAAGCACCAGCGTGGAAGAAGCATTTGCACATGAAAAATTAACAACTATCTTAGGCATGTACAAGGCAGAAGATTTTGAGGATGCTATGAATAAAGCGGAACAGCTTCTGTTTAATGCCGGCGGTTTGGGACATACTTCTTCCCTGTGGATTGATAATAATAGCGCAGAAGGCAGAGCAAAACTGAATCAGTTTGCCGCAAGAATGAAGACTTGCCGTATTCTGGTAAATACACCTTCTTCTCTGGGTGGTATCGGCGATCTGTATAATTTCAAATTTGCGCCTTCTCTGACATTGGGATGTGGCTCATGGGGCGGCAACTCTGTTTCTGAAAATGTTGGCGTGAAGCATCTGCTCAATGTGAAAACAGTAGCAGAACGCCGTGAAAATATGCTTTGGTTTAGAGCACCTCAGAAAGTATATTTCAAAAAAGGCTGTCTGCCGGTTGCTCTTGATGAACTCAAGAATGTCATGGGCAAGAAAAGAGCTTTTGTCGTAACAGATGAATTTATGTATCAGCATAATTTCATGAAGCCTATTACAGATAAACTTGCTGAAATGGGTATTGCTTATGAAGTATTTGGCGATGTACAGCCTGATCCAACACTTGCCTCTGCTCAGAAGGGTGCGGAAGCAATGCGTCGATTCCAGCCGGATTGCATTATTGCACTCGGCGGCGGTTCTGCAATGGATGCCGGCAAAATCATGTGGGTACTCTATGAACATCCGGAAGCTGACTTCCTCGACATGGCTATGAGATTTATTGATATCAGAAAGAGAGTTTATACTTTCCCGAAGATGGGCGAAAAAGCGTATTTCATCGCTGTTCCGACTTCTTCCGGTACTGGTTCAGAAGTTACACCGTTCGCTGTTATCACAGATCAGGAAACAGGTCAAAAATATCCGCTGGCTGATTATGAACTGCTTCCGAATATGGCAATTGTTGATACTGATTTGATGATGACTGCACCGAAAGGCTTAACAGCTGCTTCCGGTATTGATGCCATGACACATGCTCTTGAAGCATATGCTTCTGTCATGGCTACAGATTATACGGATGGTATCGCTATTAGAGCAATGCAGCTGATTTTTGAATATCTGCCGAGAGCATATAAAGATGGTAATGATGTAGAAGCACGTGAAAAAATGGCTACAGCATCTACAATGGCTGGTATGGCATTTGCAAATGCATTCCTTGGCGTATGCCATTCTATGGCGCATAAGCTGGGAGCTTATCATCATCTGCCGCATGGTATCGCAAACGCCTTGCTGATTACGGATGTTATGCGTTTCAATGCCGTTGAAAAGCCTAGAAAGATGGGAACATTCTCTCAGTATCAGTATCCGCATACCCTTGCTCGCTATTGTGAATGCGCCCGTGCCTGCGGTGTAACTGGTGATACGGATGAAGAAGTATTTGAAAAATTCATTGCAAAGCTGGAAGAACTGAAAGATGCGATTGGCGTAAAGCACTCTATCAAAGAATATGGCGTTGATGAGAAAGATTTCTTTGACAGACTGGATCAGATGTCTGAAGATGCTTTTGATGATCAGTGCACTGGTGCAAATCCACGTTATCCGCTCATTTCTGAAATTAAAGAAATCTATACTAAAAATTATTACGGAACGAACAAGTAAAAACAAAAGGGTTGTTTCCGGGGAATTTCCCCGGAATGGCCTTAGAAATGAGGAAAATTTATGACTAATTTAGAATGGTTCAGAGTACCGGAAAAAATTTACTTCAAAAAAGGTTGTCTGCCAGTTGCCCTCCGTGAGCTGAAAGATGTATATCATAAGACAAAAGCCGCTATCATTGCAGATGAAACCGCTTTTCGGGACAATATCACTAAATCTGTCACAGATCTGCTGAATGAATTGCAGATTGTCTATGCAGATATCTGCATTAGCAAATCAGATGATTCTATCATCAAGGGCGCAGAAACTGCCAGAAAAATCAAGCCGGATTGTATCATTGCAATTGGAAATGCTGGTGTAGAAGCCGGCAAGCTGATCCGGGTTCTGTATGAGAATGAAGGCTTGACACTGGATGATCTCAAAAAGAGAACCAATCTTCGTGACAGAGAAATCAGCACACTGAAAACAAGCGCAGATGCCTATTTTATCGCTGTCGCCGCTTCTGATTGCTCCGGTGCGGAAGTAGATCCTTTTGCAATGGGTGCAGAAGATTATGCTCTGCTTCCGGATATGGCTATTATTGATACGGATATGATTCAGATGCAAGATATTCGTGCTGTGAATACACTTAGCCTTTCTGCTCTGCGCTCTTCTGTTCGTGCCTTTGCCTCTCCCTTTACTTCTGATTATGCACAGGGGCTTGCTGTCCGGGCAATTCAGCTGATTTTTGCATATCTGCCTGTATATCAGGCAAATCCTGCTGATATGTATGCATTAGAGCGTTTGTCAAATGCTGTTATTATGGCCAGCATGGGTGATGCAAATGTCTATACAGAGGATGCTTTGACAGAAAACGGTTTTGCTGCCGCCGCTGAAGCTTCTGGCTTAACAGAAATAGCCCTCCGTGAAAAAGTAAAAGAGCTGAAAGAAGCATATTAATTCGAACTTACTGCATTGAATGCATGTAAATATTTGTGAAAGGAGGAGTTTTTCATGGAAATCCTTGAAAAGCGTCCGAAAAAAGTTATCTATCGTGATGGTGATTGTGCTGTCAAGAGCTTTGATGCCGATTATTCAATTTCTGATGTTCTGAATGAAGCTCTCAATCAAGCAAGAGTAGAGGAAACCGGTCTCCCGATTCCGAAGCTTGTCGAAGTCCGCAAGAAAGACGGGAAATGGGAAATCGTGATGGAATACATTGCAGGCAAGACAATGAAACAGATGATCACGGAACATCCTGAAAAAGAAGACGAAATTTTAAATCAGTTTGTGGATATTCAACTTGGGATTCATAATACTACTGCACCTGCTACTCTCAATAAGCTGAAAGATAAGATGAACAGAAAAATTTCAGAGACACATCTGGATGCAACCACTCGCTATGAATTGCATGTCCGCCTGGATAGTATGCCGAAGCATAACAAAGTTTGCCATGGTGATCTGGGGCTTGGTGATGTCATTATCACAGATGACGGCAAATATTATATTATTGACTGGGCACATGCCACACAGGGCAATGCTTCCGCTGATGCCGCCCGGACTTATCTGAAATTTAGCTTGACATATGGGAAAGAACGTGCTGAAAAATATCTGAATCTGTTCTGTCAGAAAAGCCATACTGAAAAACAGTATGTTCAGAGATGGCTTCCTATCGTTGCGGCTTCTCAGTCTGTCAAGGGTCATGAAGAAGAAAGAGACCTGCTTCTGAAATGGGTCGATGTCGTAGAATACGAGTAATCAGAAACACAAAAGTCCGCTGTAAAAGGCGGACTTTTTAGCTATTGCAAAAGCACACCTCTCAGCCGCTGATGCGGTTTCAAGGTGTGTTTTGCTCACATGTATGTAAAAAGAAAGAAATTACTTCTTAACATTGAATGCTTTCATGCCCGGATATACAGCACTTGCGCCAAGTTCTTCTTCGATTCTGAGCAGCTGATTGTATTTTGCAACACGTTCAGAACGGCTCGGTGCACCTGTCTTGATCTGAGCAGTATTCAGAGCAACGGCCAGATCTGCAATTGTGGTATCTGCGGTTTCACCGGAACGATGAGAGGAAATTGCAGTGTAGCCAGCTTTGTGAGCCATCTTGATTGCTTCCAGAGTTTCGGAAACAGAACCGATCTGATTCAGCTTGATCAGGATGGAATTGCCTGCGCCGAGTTCGATACCTTTGGAGAGTCTCTTAGTATTGGTAACAAACAGGTCATCACCAACCAGCTGTACTTTATGACCGATTTTAGCAGTCATCTTCTTCCAGCCTTCCCAGTCTTC
>DJXD01000085.1:4414-13519 GCA_002449585.1 Ruminococcus sp. UBA7013 | reverse complement strand
CAATGTTTACATGGGGCTTGGTACGCTCAAATTTTTGTTTTGCCATTTGGAAGTTTCCTCCTTGCGTGAACTTTTTGTATTACCTTACTGTTTCCAGTATCAAGATAATCTTATTATAACATATTTCCAGCGAAATTGCAAGTGCTTTCCGGAAATTTGCTTCCAGAAAAACACTCACAAATTTATGCAAATTGACTAAAAAATCAGCCTTTGTTTCTGGAATTCATAATACCTTCTGCGATATTCTTCGGCACTTCTTTGAAGCTGTGCGGTTCCATGGAATACTGACCACGTCCCTGTGTATTAGAACGGAGGGTATTAGAATAACCGAACATTTCAGAAAGCGGAACAAGTGCATCTACCTGCACAGTGCCGGGTCTTGTTTCCTGACCGAGGATTTCACCACGACGGGAACTCAGATCGCCGATGATATTGCCAAGATAATCATCCGGAGCGATAACAGACACTTTCATGATAGGCTCCATCAAAGCAGGATCTGCTTTCCTCATGGCTTCTTTGAAGGCCATAGAACCAGCAATCTTGAATGCCATTTCAGAAGAGTCTACTTCATGATAAGATCCATCATAAAGCTCAACTTTGACATCAACAACCTGATAGCCAGCAAGTACACCTGCCTGCATTGCGCCTTTGATACCAGCATCAACAGCAGGGATATATTCTTTTGGAACAGAACCGCCGACAACGGAGTTGATAAATTCATAGCCCTTTCCGGATTCATTAGGTTCAATACGGATCTTGACATGACCGTACTGACCAGAACCACCGGACTGCTTTTTATATTTATAATCAACGTCAGCCTTGCCCTTAATGGTTTCTTTATAAGATACCTGAGGTGCGCCAACATCAGCTTCTACTTTGAACTCACGGAGCAGTCTATCAACGATAATCTCAAGATGCAGTTCACCCATACCAGCGATGATAGTTTGACCTGTTTCTTCATCCGTCCATGTTCTGAAAGTCGGATCTTCTTCAGCAAGCTTTGCGAGAGCAATACCCATTTTTTCCTGACCGGCTTTTGTTTTGGGTTCGATAGCCAGGTTGATAACAGGTTCTGGGAATTCCATAGATTCCAGAATGATAGGATGATCTTCATTACAGAGTGTATCACCTGTTGTTGTCTGTTTCAGACCGATTGCGGCAGCAATATCACCGGAATATACTTTTTCAAGTTCTTTGCGGGCATTTGCATGCATCTGCACAATACGGCCGATTCTTTCGTGCTTGTCCTTAGTGGAATTCAGGACAGCAGAGCCTTTATCCAGAACACCGGAATATACACGGAAGAATGTCAGCTTTCCAACAAATGGATCTGTTGCAATTTTGAATGCCAGAGCTGCAAACGGTTCTTCATCAGAAGAAGGTCTTTCTTCTTCTTCACCCGTTTCCGGATTGACACCCTTGATTGCAGGTACATCCAGAGGAGAAGGCATATAATCAACAATAGCATCCAGTAATTTCTGTACACCCTTGTTTCTATAAGAAGTACCACAGGTAACAGGAACCATAGAATTTGCCAGTGTGGATTTTCTGATGCAGGATTTAATCTCTTCAATAGTGAGTTCACCACTGTCAAGATATTTTTCCATTAATTCCTCATCCATTTCAGCGACATGTTCCAGCAAGGATTCATGATATTCCTGTGCTTTCTCTTTCATGTCATCCGGAATTTCTTCCTGACGGATGTCTTTGCCTTCATCGTCATAATAAACATAAGCTTTCATTTCTACCAGGTCAATGATCCCTTTGAAGGTATCTTCTGCGCCGATCGGCAGCTGAATCGGAACGGCATTGCAGTGCAGGCGCTCTTTCATCATTTCAACAACACGGTAGAAATCTGCGCCCATGATGTCCATCTTGTTGACATATGCCATTCTCGGAACCTGATATTTATCAGCCTGTCTCCAAACGGTTTCAGACTGGGGTTCAACACCGCCCTTTGCACAAAGTACAGTGACAGAGCCATCCAGAACACGGAGGGATCTCTCTACTTCTACAGTAAAATCCACATGTCCGGGAGTATCAATAATATTAATTCTGTGATGTTTCCAGAATGCAGTGGTAGCGGCGGAGGTAATTGTGATACCTCTTTCTTTTTCCTGTTCCATCCAGTCCATTGTAGATGCGCCGTCATGGGTTTCACCAAACTTATGATTCACACCGGCATAGAACAGGATACGTTCAGTCGTGGTTGTTTTACCGGCATCAATATGCGCCATGATGCCGATGTTTCTGGTCATTTCCAGACTACAGTCTCTTGCCATAACGTTTCCTCCTTGATTACCGCAAGAAATTACCAGCGGTAATGAGCAAACGCCTTATTGGCCTCTGCCATCTTGTGAGTATCTTCACGCTTTTTGCAGGCACCGCCTGTGCCCTTGAGAGCGTCCAGAATCTCTCCAGCCAGTCTTTCTTTCATCGTTTTTTCATTGCGCTCTCTGGAATATTTTGTAATCCATCTCAGGCCGAGCGTCTGTTTTCTTTCCGGACGTACTTCCATAGGAACTTGATAAGTAGCACCACCCAGACGGCGAGCCTTTACTTCGAGCTGAGGCATGATATTTTCCATAGCCTCTTCAAAAACCTCCAGTGCATTTCTTTCTGTCTGTTCTTCAACAATCTGGAATGCACCATAAACGATTTTCTGCGCAACGCCCTTCTTACCGTCCAGCATTACGTTGTTGATTAAACGAGTTACCAGCTTTGACTGATAGACAGGATCTGGCAGAACATCACGCTTTGCGACATTACCTCTTCTTGGCATTTCGCTTCCCTCCTTCACATTGATTGGTGTGATCTGAAATCACAAATTCATGAATTCATAGGTACTCGTCCGGACTGTTCCGGCACGTCAGGCCATGCAGAGGATTTATATATATAAATTCCACATACAAAAACCTGTGGTAAACTGATGATTCAATCTGAAAATCCGGCAGGATTATTTTTTGCCTGCCTTCGGACGCTTTGCACCATACTTGGAACGAGCCTGATTTCTATTAGCAACGCCCTGTGCATCAAGTGCGCCTCTGATGATGTGGTAACGTACACCAGGCAGATCCTTTACACGGCCGCCACGGATCAGAACAACGCTGTGTTCCTGAAGATTATGGCCAATACCAGGGATGTAAGACGTTACCTCATAGCCGTTTGTCAGTTTGACTCTGGCAATTTTACGCATAGCAGAGTTCGGCTTTTTCGGGGTTGTGGTCTTTACAACTGTACATACGCCTCTTTTCTGAGGTGCACTCTGGTCGATCTGAACCTTTTTCTTAGCATTATAGCCTTTCTGGAGAGCCGGTGCAGTAGATTTTGACTGCTGAGTCTTTCTGCCCTTGCGTACAAGCTGATTAAACGTAGGCATTTGATTTCCTCCTTTTTTAAAAATTTGATATGCAGTGATATGAACGGCATACCATGTTAGTATACACTATTTTTTCAGATTTGTCAAGAGCTTTCTGAAAATTTTTCTGTTTTTCTGAAATATATCCACTTTTTCATATGATTATTTGTCAGATTAACAGAATTTTCAAAAAATCTCCGAATTCAACAAAATATGATTATAAAAATTATGCAGTCTTACAAAAAAATGCAAAAGGCTTGACAAACGGATTAAAATATAGTATAATTTTAAAATGCACTATTATGGGTCTGCTTTCATGTCTGCAAAATAGTATAACATATTATGCGGCTTTTGTCAAGTGCTTTTTTTGACCCGGATAGAAAAATGCAA
Organism: Ruminococcus sp. UBA7013; assembly: GCA_002449585.1. Classification (GTDB taxonomy): domain Bacteria; phylum Bacillota; class Clostridia; order Oscillospirales; family Ruminococcaceae; genus UBA3855. The sequence continues at coordinate 9,771 of DJXD01000085.1, read as the reverse complement.
ATTTCAAAGGAGGTATCCGCCTATGGTAAATGTAACAGCCAAACAGCTCGGAAAAAATGTTAGAATGAGCTTCGGAAAAATTCCGGAAGTGCTGGACATGCCGAATCTGATTGAAATTCAGAAGAATTCTTATAAATGGTTCAGAGAAGAAGGACTTTGGGAAGTCTTCCGGGATTTTTCAGCAACGGATTATAATGGCAATCTGGTTCTGACATTTGTGGACTATCGTTTTGATGATGAACATCTGAAATATAAAACGATCGAAAAAGCCAAAGAGCATCAGGCTACTTACGCTTCCCCGTTGCGGGTGACTGCGAAACTCTGGAACAAAGAAACCGGCGAGGTTAAAGAAAGTGAATTCTTTATGGGAGATTTTCCGCTCATGACTAACAGCGGCACGTTTGTGATCAATGGGGCGGAACGTGTCATCGTTTCTCAGCTCGTCCGTTCTCCCGGTGTTTATTATGGCATGGAAAAAGATAAAACGGGTAAAGAACTGTTCAAAGCTACTATTATTCCGAATCGTGGTGCATGGCTGGAGTATGAAATGGACTCCAATGATATTATTTATGCCCGTATTGATAAAAACCGTAAAATTCCGCTGACAACGTTTCTCCGTGCAATCGGTCTCGGTACAAATGAAGCCATTGAAGAAATGTTTGGACATGATGAGCGTCTGTATCAGACAATTTTAGAAAAAGATATTGCCAAAAGCGTAGAAGACGGTTTAATTGAAGTTTATAAAAAACTGCGTCCCGGTGAACCTCCGACAATTGAAAGCGCACAGACACATTTGGATCTGTTATTTTTTGATCCCAGAAGATATGACCTTTGTAAGTTCGGCCGTTATAAATATAATAAAAAGCTTGGCCTTGCTTCCCGTCTGAGCGGACATGTTCTGTCCCGTCCGGTAATCAATGAGTATACCGGGGAAGTGATGGCAGAAGCTGGCACAAAGCTGACTTATGAAGCCGCTCTTGCTATTCAGGAAGCTGGCGTTTTCAGTGCCTATCTGACTGTAGAATCTAAACAGTATGAAACGAATGAACAGGGACAGACAAATATCCGTATGGTGGAAAAAGAAATCAAAGTCCTTGGTAATGGTATGGTAGATCTTGCCAGTTATGTGGATTTTGATCCGAAAGAAATCGGCATCAAAGAAAAAGTTTCGATCCGTGTGTTGCATGATATTCTGGAAACAACAGAAAAGGCTGATCTGAAAGCTGTCTGCAAAAAAAGAGCAGAGGAGCTTGTGCCGAATCATATTACACTGGATGATATTTTTGCATCTGTCAGCTATTTTCTGAATCTTTGCGAAGGCGTAGGCACTACGGATGATATTGACCATCTTGGCAACAGAAGAATCCGCCGTGTTGGTGAACTTCTGCAAAATACAATGCGTTCCGGTATGGCAAGAATGGAACGTGGTATCCGGGAAAGAATGAATCTGCAAACTCAGGATATGGATGTGATCACGCCTCAGGCACTTGTAAATATCCGTCCCGTTACTTCCCAGATCAAAGAATTTTTCTGCTCTTCTCCGCTGTCACAGTTCATGGATCAGAATAATCCGCTCGCAGAGCTGACACATAAGCGTCGTTTATCTGCGCTTGGGCCTGGTGGTTTGTCCCGTGATCGTGCAGGATTTGAAGTTCGTGACGTACATTATTCCCATTATGGAAGAATGTGCCCGATTGAGACCCCAGAAGGGCCTAACATCGGTCTGATTTCTTATCTTGCAACTTTTGCAAAAATCAATGAATATGGCTTTATTGAAGCACCTTATAGACGTGTTGATCCCGTTACTGGCGTTGTAACAGATGAAGTTGTTTATATGCCAGCAGATGAAGAAGATAATTATATTGTCGCACAGGCAAATGAACCTTTGACAGAAGACGGTAAATTTGCCCGTCAGAAAGTTACAGCAAGATATCGTGATCAGATTCTTGAATGTGATAATAGTGAAGTGCATTTCATGGACGTTTCTCCTAAGATGGTTGTTTCTGTGGCTACTGCTATGATTCCGTTCTTGGAAAATGATGATGCTAACCGTGCACTTATGGGCGCAAACATGCAGCGTCAGGCTGTGCCGCTTCTGAAAACAGAACGACCTTTTGTCGGTACTGGTATGGAGTATAAAGCCGCCGTGGATTCTGGTGTCTGTGTTCTGTCCGAAACAGATGGCGTGGTTACATTTGTGTCTGCTGATAAAATTATTGTACAGGATGAATTCAAAATTGATCATGTCTATGAATTAATCAAATTTCAGCGTTCTAATCAGGATACCTGTGTCAATCAGAGACCTATTGTCAATGTTGGTGATACCATCCGCAAAGATCAGGTGCTAGCTGATGGGCCTGCTACTGCTGATGGTGAAATTGCACTTGGTAAAAATGCCTTGATCGGCTTTATGACATGGGAAGGCTATAATTATGAGGATGCTGTTCTTCTGAATGAACGCCTTGTCCGTGAAGATGTCTTTACTTCTATTCATATCGAAGAATATGAATTGGAATGCCGTGATACGAAATTAGGGCCTGAAGAAATCACTCGTGATATTCCCAATGTCGGCGAGGATGCTCTGAAAAATCTTGATGAACATGGTATTATCAGAATAGGCGCAGAAGTTACCGCTGGTGATATTCTGGTTGGCAAAGTAACCCCCAAAGGTGAAACAGAATTGACAGCGGAAGAACGTCTCTTGAGAGCCATTTTTGGTGAAAAAGCCCGTGAAGTTCGTGATAATTCTCTCAAAGTGCCCCATGGTGAAGGCGGTATTGTGATTGATGTTAAGATCTTCAAACGGGGTGAAAAAATCAATGATGATGATACACATGCTGAAGTATCTGAATTAGGCACAGGCGTTAATATGCTTGTTCGCTGCTATATCGCCCAAAAGCGCAAAATCTCTGTTGGTGACAAAATGGCAGGCCGTCATGGAAATAAGGGCGTTGTTTCTCGCATTCTTCCAGAGGAAGACATGCCATTCCTTCCCGATGGCACGCCGCTTGATATTGTTCTGAATCCTCTGGGTGTACCTTCCCGAATGAATATCGGTCAAGTACTGGAAGTACATCTTGGCATGAGTGCCAAAGCACTTGGCTGGCATATCATGACCCCTGTCTTTGATGGTGCACATGAAAATGATATTAAAGCTTGCTTCCGGGAAGCAAATGAAAAAAATGCGCCTTACAGAAATGATCCGTTTGATCTGAATCAGATGGATAAAGTTATCAATCCGAAAGCAATCACTATGAATGAAGACGGAAAATTCACACTTTATGACGGACGCACCGGCGAAAAATTTGATAACCGTGTTACTGTTGGCTATATGTATTATCTGAAACTGCATCATCTAGTAGATGATAAAATTCATGCACGTTCTGTAGGTCCTTATTCTCTTGTCACACAGCAGCCTCTTGGCGGTAAGGCACAGTTTGGCGGTCAGCGTTTCGGCGAAATGGAAGTGTGGGCTTTGGAAGCTTATGGCGCAGCATATACCCTCCAGGAAATCTTGACAGTCAAGTCTGATGATACAATTGGCCGTGTCAATACTTATGAACATATTGTAAAAGGCCAGAATGTGCCAAAGCCGGGTATTCCGGAATCTTTCAAAGTATTGATCAAAGAAATGCAGTCCCTTGGTCTGGATGTCAAAGTTCTGGACGCAGATCATCAGGAAATTGACCTGAAACAGCATTTTGAAGAAGATGACGATATTCCTATGCCTTCCGGCGATTTCATGCCCAGTTTCCAGAGTGATGAGGATGAACTCGAAAATAATGGCTATTCTACGCATGATGTTGACGAAGAAGATGACGGCTTTTTCAATGATGATGCTGATACAAATACAGATATGTATCTGGACATTCCCGGAGAAACCGATGATCCCGGAAATGACGAAGACGGCAATGATCCTGATTATATGTAATGCCTGTTTGTATATCCGTTCTGCGGCGGGAACGCCCGCCGCAGCTTATCCAGTTTTCAGGAGGTAATAATTTTGGAATCTAACACTTTTGAATCCCTGCAAATCGGGCTTGCCTCTCCGGAGCGCATCAGAGAATGGTCCTATGGCGTGGTAGAGCGTCCAGAAACGATTAATTACAGAACACAGAAACCGGAAACCGGAGGTCTGTACTGTGAGCGCATCTTTGGCCCAACAAAAGATTGGGAATGCCATTGCGGAAAATTCAAGAAAATCCGTTTTAAAGGCAAAGTCTGCGACCGCTGCGGCGTAGAAGTTACCCGTGCCAAAGTCCGCCGGGAACGTATGGGACATATTGAACTGGCTGCACCAGTTTCTCATATCTGGTATTTCAAGGGAACACCTTCCCGGATCGGTCAGGTTCTTGAAATTTCACAGAAACGTCTCGAAGAAGTTTTATATTTTACAAAATATGTGGTAATCGAACCGGGAGAAACTTCCCTGCTGAAAAACAGTCTGATTTCTGAAGAAGAATATACCAAGGCACATGAAAAATATGGTGATACATTTATTGCTGAAATGGGTGCTGAGGCAATTCAATGGCTTCTTGATGAATATGATCCGGAAAGCTATGTCCAGTTTTTTGAAAGACATTTGTCACTGTTTGCAAAAGTCATTTGTCTGCCGGAACAGGAAATTCATAAATATCTGCATAAGCTTTCTTATTATCTGGAAGATGCCGGAAAATCTGGCTATCAGACCGGTTCTGTTGTTTCTTATGCAGATTATAAAGAAATGATTCTGCCTTATAACCGCAAATGTGAAGATGATGGCAATCCGCTGGCCGTTGTCAAAACAGGATTTGCATATATGCTGGAATTATTTGATGCTAATTTTGATCCGACTAATCCGGAATATGAAGAAATCCGGAAAGAACATTGGGTCAATGATCTCCAGTATACAGCAGATTATCTCAAGAATGAACTGAAAGGGCTGCCCAATGGTCAGAAAAAAGTCAAAATTCTGAAACGGTTGGAAATCGTAGAAGCATTTCTCCAATCTGGCAATAAACCGGCTTGGATGGTTCTGAATGTTGTGCCTGTCATTCCTCCGGATCTGCGCCCGATGGTGATGCTTGACGGTGGACGTTATGCAACTTCTGACCTGAATGATCTGTATAGACGTGTGATTAATAGAAATAACCGTTTGCAGAGAATGCTGAAACTGGAAGCCCCAGATATTATTGTTCGTAATGAAAAAAGAATGCTTCAGGAAGCTGTGGATGCCTTGATTGATAACGGCAGACATGGCAGACCTGTCACAGGGCCTAATAATCGTGCGCTGAAATCTCTGTCTGATATGCTGAAAGGTAAACAGGGACGTTTCCGTCAGAATCTGCTTGGAAAGCGTGTTGACTATTCCGGCCGTT
>DJXD01000085.1:1570-4357 GCA_002449585.1 Ruminococcus sp. UBA7013 | reverse complement strand
TCCGGCCGTTCCGTTATCGTTGTAGGCCCTGAACTGAAAATGTATCAGTGCGGTTTGCCAAAAGAAATGGCTCTTGAATTATTTAAGCCTTTTGTTCTGAAACGTCTGGTAGATACCGGAGTGATTGCTAATATCAAGAGCGCACGGAAAATTGTTGACAGGGCAACAGATAAAGCTGTCTGGGATGCTTTGGAACATGTGATCAAATCTCATCCGGTACTCCTGAACCGTGCACCTACATTGCATCGCCTTGGAATTCAGGCATTTGAACCGATTCTGGTAGAAGGCCGTGCTTTGAAATTGCATCCTCTTGTATGCTCTGCATTCAATGCCGATTTCGATGGGGATCAGATGGCTGTGCATCTTCCGCTTTCTGCCGAAGCACAGGCAGAAGCCCGTTTCCTGATGCTGGCCGCTAATAACCTGCTTAAGCCATCAGATGGCCGTCCTGTTGCTGTACCATCTCAGGACATGGTACTTGGCTCTTATTATCTGACACTGCTCAAACCTGATGACAAGGGCGCAGGGAAATGCTTCCGTGATGTGGATGAGGCAATGATGGCTTATTATGAAGGTGATGTTACACTGCATGCACCGATCAAAGTCAGAATTACCAAAGATGTTGCAGAAAAGAAGCTTTCTAAAACAATTGATTGCACAATAGGCCGGCTGATCTTCAATGAAAACATCCCTCAGAATCTGGGCTATGTTGACAGAACAAATTCTGATCGTCAGTTTGATCTTGAAATTTCATTCCTGGTCAGAAAAGGGGAGCTTTCTGAAATTATTAACAGATGCATCAAGATTCATGGTACTACTACTACTTCCGAAGTGCTGGATAAAATCAAGGCACTTGGCTTTAAATATTCTACAAAATCCGGTATTACTACCGCCGTATGTGATGCAACCATTCCGCCGCAGAAGAAAGATATTATTCAGGCAGCTGAAAAGAAAATTGATGAAATCAATCAGATGTATGATTATGGTTATCTTTCTTCTTCTGAAAAATCTTCTCTTGTTGTACAAACATGGAACAAAGCAACGGATGATGTTACTGCTGCATTGCAGGCTAACATGAATCCATATAATCCTATTCAGATGATGGCGCATTCTGGTGCTCGTGGTTCTATTGCACAGCTTCGTCAGTTGGCTGGTATGCGTGGCCTGATTGCCAATACTTCCGGTACAACAATTGAAATTCCAATTCGTGCTAATTATCGTGAAGGACTGAATATTCTGGAATACTTCATTTCTTCCAGAGGTGCTCGGAAAGGCCTTGCGGATACAGCTCTTCGTACAGCCGACTCTGGTTATCTGACTCGCCGTCTGGTAGATGTTTCACAGGATGTTATCATCCGTGAGCAGGACTGCGGCACAGATGATGGTATTGAAGTATATGAAATCCGCAATGGTACAGAGTTGATTGAAAAAATGCAGGAACGTCTGGCAGGTCGTTTCCTTTGTGCAGATCTCCGGGATTCTGAAACTGGTGAATTAATCATCAGCAAAGATAAACTGCTCACAGAAAAAGATGCAGATAAGATTATTGAACTGGGGATTGAGCGCATTAAAATCCGTTCTGTTTTGAAATGCAGATCTAAAAAAGGTGTCTGCGCAAAATGCTATGGTGCAAACCTTGCAAATAATAATCTTGTTTCTGTCGGGGAAGCTGTCGGCACAATTGCGGCGCAATCCATCGGTGAGCCCGGTACACAGCTGACAATGAGAACATTCCATACCGGCGGCATTGCATCTGGTGGTGAAGGTGATATTACGCAGGGTCTTCCTCGTGTAGAAGAATTATTTGAAGCCAGAAAGCCTAAGAATGCGGCAATTATCGCCAGCATTGATGGCAGATTGCATTTTGAGGAAGTCAAGAATACTCGGACACTGACAATCCGGAATGAAGAAACTGGCGAAGAAATCACAGAATCCATTCCCTATAATTATAAATATAAAAATAATCTTCATGAAGGCGTTCATGTCAAGAAAGGCGACCGCCTGACAGAAGGCAATGTTTTCCCGTCCAGAATTCTGGAAGTATTGGATACTTCTGCCGTACAGGATTATATTATTATTGAAGTGCAGAAAGTATATCGTTTGCAGGGCGTTGAAATCAATGACAAGCATATTGAGGTAATTGTCCGTCAGATGCTCCGGAAAGTGCGCATTGAAGATGCAGGGAGCGGCAATGATATTCCTGGTGTGGAATATCTTCTGCCAGGTACGCTCATGGAACGCAAGCATGTGACAGAAATCAATGAAAAAATTCAGGCTCTGATCGATGCAGGTCAGACAGATTTACAGCTGGTAACAATTTCTCCTGTTCTTCAGGGTATTACAAAAGCAGCATCCAGCTCTGACAGTTTCTTGTCAGCTGCCTCTTTCCAGGAGACAACAAAGGCTCTGACAGATGCGGCCATCCGTGGCAAGATTGATTATCTGGAAGGTCTGAAAGAAAATGTCATCATCGGCAAATTGATTCCGGCGGGTACAGGTATGGATATTTATAACAATGTTCAGCTGGTGAAAACCGCAAAAGCAGAAGCCGCAGAACATCCTGCCGCTCCGCTTTCTTCCATTGTCTGAAATCTGATCTGGAAAGCGTCACGCTCAAAAGTGTGACGCTTTTTCTTGACATTTGATCAGATTTATCCAAGATTAGCAAGAATCCCCCCGCTTTTAAAGCGGGGGATGAATTGCGTCCCCCCTCTTGACAACTACTGAAAAATATGGTATACTAGAATTGCATCTTGACAATGGTAAAAATATGGGGTTGTGCTGACC
>DJXD01000085.1:0-1337 GCA_002449585.1 Ruminococcus sp. UBA7013 | reverse complement strand
TGGGTGGAGACTTAAATACCAGACTCCTTGCGAAGCCCCCGTCTCTATAGGCGGGGGAGAGTTCACGTTATAATAAGCTTAGTATTTCTATCAGAAAAGAGTGTGTATATGACTGCAAATCCCATTGAAGAAACTATTGTCAGAAAATTTAATAAATCCGTCTGGCTGCCATTTCTCAAAGGCATCAAAGAATATCAGCTGATTCAGGAAGGTGATAAAATTGCTGTCTGTATTTCCGGGGGAAAGGATTCTATGCTTATGGCCAAATGTATGCAGAGATTACAGCGTTATAGCAAATATCCGTTCGAAGTGGAATTTATTGTGATGAATCCGGGCTATAATGAAGCCAATCGCCTGAAAATTCTTGAAAATGCGGAATTGCTGGGCATTCCGGTTCATATGTTTGATGCCAGAATTTTTGATTATGTCGTGACAATTGATAAGCATCCCTGTTATTTATGCGCAAGAATGCGCCGGGGACATCTGTATAAAACAGCGCAGGATCTTGGCTGCAATAAAATTGCAGTTGGTCATCATTTTGATGATGTAATTGAAACTATCCTGATGGGAATGCTCTATGGATCACAGATTCAAACTATGATGCCGAAAATTCATAGTGAAAATTATGCCGGAATGGAACTGATTCGCCCTATGTATCTGGTACGGGAAAATGATATTATTGACTGGAAAGATTATAATCATCTGGAATTTCTGCAATGTGCCTGTCGGTTTACAGAAAATTATGAAACGGATGAGAATGGCGCAGGCAGCTCCAAACGGCAGGAAATCAAGGAATTATTGAGACAGCTCCGGAAAATCAGCCCTGCAATTGATAAAAATATTTTCCGCAGTGTTGAGAATGTGAATTTAAAAACCATTATTTCTTATCATATTGGAAATGAATATCATCATTTTATGGATGATTATGATCAGCAGATCACAAATCATGGCACAAAGGCCGGTGAAGGCAGAGAGGAGAAAAAAACATGCTGAATCAGTTTTCAAGAACAGAACTCTTATTTGGCCATGATGCAATGGAATATCTGAAACAGTGCCGAGTTGCTGTATTCGGGATCGGAGGTGTCGGCGGTTATGCGGTGGAGGCTCTTGCCCGGAGCGGTATCGGAACATTAGATCTGATTGATGATGATAGAATTTGTCTGACAAATCTCAATCGTCAGATTTTTGCCCTGCGGAGTACAGTCGGAAAATATAAAGTGGATGTTGCAGAACAGCGCATTCATGATATTTGTCCGGAAATACAGGTCAATACTTATAAATGCTTTTATATGCCGGATACTTCCGGACAGTTTGATTTTACACAGTATGATTATATT
>DJXD01000015.1 GCA_002449585.1 Ruminococcus sp. UBA7013 | reverse complement strand
CGAAAGGAGGGAGCGGCATTCCTCCCCTACTTTAGAAGTCGGGGTATCCTGCCGCCTATTTATGAAAAAACATATTTTTCTGATTATGGCATTTATGAGCGCATTGCTTCTGACTGCCTGCGGTAGTTCTGGGAATTCCTCTTCTTCCGGCAGTGAACATACAGAAAAAATCACAGAAGCCACAACAGAGCCCATCAATACCGATTTCAAAAAAACAATAGGCTTCTGGACATATGGCAATGAAATTTTTTATCATTCCCAAAATGGAAACAGATATTTGTTGACAAAAGATTCTGCCGGAACAATCAAGGATTCCGAAGGAAATGCCTATTCTATACAAGAATGTGATTATAAATTATATACGATCATTAACCTGAGCGATGATGCAATGAGCGTAAAAGAAGGCCGATATTATCCTGAATTCCTTGGAAGTCGGGATTATCCTGATGGTTATAAAACCATGATCATCAGCTATAACAAAGTAGATCTGTTTGATGCGGATGCTGTGGAAAGTGTGATTCAAAATCACAATGTTGAAGCACCCCAAACAGATCCATCCACAGAATCTGAAACAGATCCCTCCACAGAACCCGAAACAGATCCCTCCACAGAACCCGAAACAGATCCACCCACAGAGCCCGAAACAGATCCACCCACAGAACCTGAAACCATCTCCCCCGATGATAATGCCGAATATGCTGCTATTTATAAAGATCTGGAAGATTTCCTTGAAACTAATAATTTCAAAGAGAAAGATAATAATAATCGTGCTCTCGAAGTTTTTAATCATCTTCATAATGTTCCTAATTCTAATATTGATCAGAATTCTATCGAAAATGATACCTCTAAAAATGAAGTTCGTTTTAAATGCTATGATAAATATTTGATTGTCATCAATGTTGAAAAAAGTACAATCGATATATCAGAGCTAAATTGATTTTCTAAAAAAATCCCTCACCTATATCAGTGAGGGATTCCTTGCTTTTTTATCAATATTTTGGCTGATATATTATCCCAATGTATCAATCAGCTTAATAATATATTTCATAATGGTCAGCGAATCTGTAGAATCAGGTGCGCCGCTATGATTGACATCCGCCGCCTGAATTTGCTGATCTGTGAAAATCGTTTTTCCATAAATCGCTTTATTAATCAGAATAACATCCATAATATCCACTTTTGCATCGCCATTTGCATCACCAGGGGTGATATCTGCCGGAAGTTCTGAAACAAAAGTATCCCCTTTGATGGAAAATTGCGCTGTAAATCCGTTTCCGCAGTCATAAGTATAAGTAATATTATTGCTAGTGGGAATGATTCTGCCATCTATGATTTGTGCGCCAGAGATTTCAATAATTTTAGAGGTATCAATTGGCAGGGAAGCGATATAATCACTTGTGAGTTCGCTATTAAATACACCACAATCCGTGCAGGTCAATTTTTCTAGTTTGGTATTCTGACTGAGGTCAAGAGCTACAATATTAATATTTATCAGTGTGAGTTCTTTCAGACTGGCAAAATGTTCAATGCCTTTATAATCAAGACCCCTTGCATATTTATATGGTGTACCATAGCCAAGGGTTATACTGGTTTGTTTTGCAATTTCATCAATTGCAAGCACATTATTATGATCGAGGTCTGCATAATTTTTTGCATAGAATTCCAGATCATAATTTGGGAAATTTTCTTTATTGATACTAATACCATCAACACCAAATGCCTTAATGGCAAAAGCCTGCGGTTCATTTTCATAAACGGCCTTGCTCCAGTCTCCATAGGTAGCATTTTTTACATCATAAGCAGTAAAATAGCAGTCATTTGCCTGAGCAGGCGCACTATCATAAGAAAATGCTGCCTGTCCAACGGAATCAGAAGCAACCACAACGGAAAAGACAGAACCTTTTTCCACAGAAAATGGTTCATCAAGAGGAAGTGTATAATAACCCAAATGATCTTTTGTTACTTTTGCATTAAAAACCAGCGTTCCGCTTGTGGGATCTCCAGCGGAGGTATCTACATCTTTATAGACAGAAACATGATAAGAAGCATCTTCGGTATATGTCCAGAAAGAAACAGCATTGATATTTTCACTTTTTTTGGCAGTAAAGAGATTTGCGGTAGCTACACCGGAAGACTTATATCCAAGCAAATCCGTATAATCAACGCCATTGTTATATTGATAATTTGTATAGTATTTACTATTTGTTTCCATCTGGAAAGAAGCCATGATACCAATAGAATTATCATAGTAAGAAAGCCAGAAATAGCCATTATCGCCCCACTCCGTGCCCCAGCTGTTTTTACAGAGCCAAGCACCATCTTGAGACGGTTTCACAACAAAATTATTTTTTGAATAATTATCATCCCAGCCAACAATTGTGATAGCATGACTTGCATTGTGTGATTCTGGATAATAATAATTAACATGATTGGTAGCATAATAATCTTCATTATGATAATAAGAGGAAGCCACTGCGCCATTTTTCATAAGGCTTTTTTTGATAGAAGTGATTTCAGAAGGGCTCACAAACTCCGCATTGGCAAGATTTGCACTATGTATATAACGAAAGCTTTCTTTGATACTGGATTTTTCAGTGACATCCGGCAGATTAGAATAAGAAGGAATTGCTGGCCCAACCCAAGAAGAAAACAAGCCAGCGGCTCTTAGGAGGCTTGCTGGCTGCATATATCCATCAATCCCCAAATTGTTCCCTTTATGATAAAGCGGATCATTTTGATCTTCACTATAAGTACATTGGCCGAACCAAACAAGATGCGCTTCTGAAAAGTCAAGCACTCCTTCGTTGACACTGGCTGTGGTTTTACTATAATCAGGATCATTTTTCAGCAAACTGGATTCTGCCGCCGCAAGAGAAGCATGTGCCCAACAAGTTTCTGTATTCCCCTGATTCTTAACAGAGGTAACAAGTCCTTCCTCACGCAGATCATAAGAAGCTGGGAGCTCCTTTGCTTCTGCATCCGCTTGTGCATAGTAAGAAACAGGCATATCCTGTTTGAGATGCAAACCAGATGTTTTTTCTTCTTCATCATCAAAATAATAAATATCTGCCGCAGTAAATTCAGTAGATTCCACGAATTCATCCCCATAGGATAAATCCTCAGCAGAAGCATTTAAAACCGGCATACCAGCCGCATAGAGAGAAATTGCCGTCAGAAACGCAATCAATCTTAATTTATCATTCAAAATCAACAATCCTTTCATTCTTTCATTAGCTTTTGAGTTTGCGGAAAATAAAAATCACAAGACATGCGCCGATTACTGCCATTACCAAACCGGAAAGCCATCCGCCGCCGATTCCAAGCAAGCCGCCAAGATATCCGCCAACCGCTCCGCCGACAATACCCAATATCAGATTGACAAGAAATCCTTTGTCTGCTGTTCCCATGATCTTCCCTGCAACCGCACCCGCAAGCGCACCCAGCAAGATTTCAATAATTAAATGAATAAGCATAAAAATACCCCTCCTGCCAAATTTTTATTATCATGTTTATTATACCACATTTGCAAGTAAATTGCAATAAATTTTAAAAAAATTTTCAAAATTGACCTTTCTGATTTTTCATGTGTATTATTAATGAAAGATTTCATCAGAAAGAAGGGATTCCCATGACGGCACGAGAACTTGTGAATACTTACGGCGATATGATTTATAGAATTTGTCTTGTGTCCCTGAAAAATCACGCTGATGCAGAAGATGCCACTCAAGAAATATTTCTTAAATATCTGACACGTGCGCCCGCTTTTTCAAGCCCTGATCATGAAAAAGCCTGGCTGATTACTGTCACCGTGAATCAATGCAGAAATATGCTCAGAAGTCAAAAACTGATTCCGACTGATCCGGAATTATTGCATCCTCCCGATGATCCGGCTGAAAATCATGCCGTGCTGGATGCGTTACTGAAAATACCTGAAAAATTCAGAACGGTTCTGATGCTGTATTATATTTACGGCTATAAAATTAATGAGATTGCTAAGATGATCGGAACAAGTGCCAGTGCTGTGAAAATGCGTTTATCCAAAGGAAGGAAATTATTAGCGGATCTTTATAGAAAGGAGTATCTGCCATGAATGAACATGATCTGAAAAATTGTCTGGATCATATCCAGCTTCCGGAAGCATCTAAAGAAAAGATGATTCAGAATCTGGAAAAAATCAATACGGAAGAATATGTATTTGATGTTGAGCCGGGACATGTGCCCGTGATACGCTATCTATTTACAGCATTGGCGGCTTGCGCCGTGATCGCTGTGAGTACTGCCGGATTATATAATATTGCCATGCAGAAAGATTTTAATCCCGGTTCTGCGATTGAAATGCGATCTATTTCTTTTGAAGAAATGCAGGCCAGTGCATCAGAGGTATTTGCACATCTGGGGGATCAGCGGACATATTATATCTATGAACCTGTTCTTGATGGCAATGCTTCGGATTTGAATCATGTATTTAAAGATAATCAAGAAATGAATTCCCGTGCATGGGGATTTTCCGGCGAAAATGCGGAAACATTCTTTCCAGATTCTTTTGAATATTTCAGCATCAGCAAAGAAACACAAAACCAGATTGCAGAATTATACAGCTCTCTTGATTGGGAGCATCGTATTACACAATATAGCTTTTCACATGATTATGGAAATGAATTTCATATGATTTTCGAATATGATCATGTGTATTATGATGTCAAAACCACAAAAGCAGATGATGGACAAGTTTATGTATTATGGATATGTATCACTTCGGGGGATTGTCTGGGGTATACGATCGCTGTGCAGGCAGATGATGCTTTTTATGAAGAAGTGAAAACACTGCTTGATGAAAATGGACTTTTCTATTATACGATCAATATGTCTTATGGTGATATCATGTATGGCGGTTTGGATCAGATCATTTCTGATATGTTTGATCCTCAAAAATCACTGATGAGCGGCTTGGCGGAAATTGATGAAATCATGTCAGATGCTTATTTCATTACTCCAGATTCCGGTACACAGTATTTTAATATTTCAGATGAAAATATGCAAAAATTCAGCAAGCTCCTGATGCATACTCTGATTTCTAATGTCTATAACATTCAGTTTGATTACCTCACAGGGGGACATGATACTTTTCAAATGTTCCTGAGCAATCATTGCTATTTTACAGTGTATCGTGATCCTGATGGCCGTGGCAATATCGTGATTACAAATCTGCCCTATAGTTCCGGCGGCTGCTGTCTCTCAAAAGTAGATGCCGCTGTGATGGATGAGCTTTGTTCTTATCTCGAACCGGATCAGTATTTTGATACAGATTATCAGAATCCTGAAACTTTGCGGCGGCAACCCGGCATTGAAGAGGAGCTTATGAATCAGATGTTCCCTGAAAAATCTGCTCCCTTCGGGGATGTTTCACAGGCAGATGTAACACTGATTTTTCCAGAATATGCGCCTTGTTATGTGATCCCTACAGAAGAACAGAAATCACAGCTTGCGGATTTGTTGAATCAGTTTGATTATGAAATCATCAACAAAAATCATGATTATGGTCAATTCTTTTCACTTTATCTGAATCATGGCGAATCATGGAAGCAGATCAAATTTTATCTTGAGGGATATATCAGCTGGGAAGAAGATGAAAAAACATATATCTATGAAGCCACGGAACTTGTCAATGAAATTCAGAATTTATTTGTTCCTGCGGCCGTTGTCTATGAAGAAGATGAAAACGGCGAATTGAATGAAATCCAGATTGATTATTCCGGCGAATATGATATTTCAGAATATGAAAAAATTTTACAAGAATTTAATCAAGAATATGATACGCCTTTTGGAATTAAAATTATTCCGGAAGGAGAAAATACAGATGCAAGCTATGCTTTCCGGATGACAAAATTTCTGTCAAAAACACCAGAAGAATTCCGGCAGCAGCTTCTTGATGCTTATCATACATGGCTGGAAGATGAAAAAAATGCTATGCCCTCTGAAAATAAAATAGATACTTTCCCTGCTGAAAATTAAAAAAATAAGTCCACCTGAAAAAGGTGGACTGTTTTTATTCTCTTAGTTATATTTTTCAAGCAGCTGACGCACTTTCTCATGAGGATCAAGCACTGTACTGATAGAAACATCATGATTGATAGAAGCGATGAAATAAGCAACATATTTGGAAACATCTACTTCATTGAACCATTCACGCTGGAGAAGTTCCGGAGAACGATATGTCAGATTTGTCCCAAATACACCGCTGATATATCCATCTTCATAGGCTTTATCAAACCTTTCAAGGCCATTTGTAAAAATAGAATATGTTGCATATGCAAAAATTCTCCGTGCATTCCGCTTTTTCAGTTCATAGGCAATGTCAAGCACAGATTCCCCTGAAGAAATAATATCATCCGCAATAAATACATCTTTTCCCTCTACGGAATTTCCAAGATATTCATGTGCTGTGATCGGATTTCTGCCGTTTACAATCCGAGAATAATCACGCCGTTTATAGAACATGCCAAGATCAACACCCAGCTCAGAAGCATAGAACATATTTCGATTAAGCGCACCTTCATCAGGGCTGACTACCATAAATTTTTCTTTTGTAATATGGAAATCTTTAATGCTATGAAACATGGTTTTCAGTACCTGATATGACGGAATAACATTATCAAAACCCATCAGTGGCACAGCATTCTGCACTCTGGGATCATGCGCATCAAAAGCAACAATATTAGAAACACCCATGCTTTCAAGTTCCTGCAATGCAACAGCGCAATCCAGAGATTCTCTGTAGTTTCTTCTATGCTGACGGCCGCCATACAGAATGGGCATGATCACATTGATTCTATGCGCTTTGCCGCCCGTTGCCTGAATAATGCGTTTCAAATCCTGATAATGATCATCAGGGGACATTGCATTTTCTCTGCCAAAATAATCATAAGTGCAGCTATAATTTCCAACATCAGTAATAATAAACAGATCTTTGCCACGGACAGTGGATTTAATCAGCCCTTTTCCATCACCGGAAGAGAAGCGAGGGCATTCGCTTTCAATCAGGAAAGAATCTGTATTAAAACCGCCTTTGACAGCCCACTTGACAAGATAATCATTGATTTTCTGGCCAAGTTCTGTGGCACTTTTCATCACAATCATACCCAGGGGGGCAACATTGTTTTCATGATTGAACAGGATTTCATTGCTTTTGTTCTGGTTCATCAGAATTACCTCACAATTTAAAAATTATTTGCAGAATTTCTCGATATATCTGTCGATATCTTCGGAAATAATCTGTTTTGCGGTGTCTGCGCCTTCTACTTCATTGACAGCAGTTGTTTTATTTTCCAGAGCTTTATAGACCTGAAAGAAATGTTTCATTTCTTCAAAAATATGTACAGGAAGCTCATCAATGCTATGATAGCAATTATAATTTGGATCATCAAACGGGATGGCAATAATTTTATCATCATGTCGGCCGCTGTCGATCATGCGCATGACACCAATCGGGTAACACTGTACTAATGTCATAGGATACAGCGTTTCAGAGCATAGCACCAGCACATCCAGCGGGTCAGAGTCATCCGCATAAGTACGGGGAATCAAACCATAATTAGCCGGGTAATGCGTTGATGTATGCAAAATTCTGTCAAGTTTGATCAGACCCGTTTCTTTATCCAGTTCATACTTGATCTTGCTTCCCTTTGGGATTTCGATCACTGCGACAAAATTATCCGGGCTGATGCGTTTGGGGCTGATATTATGCCAGATATTCATAAATATACCTCACTAAAAAATTATAACATGATTCGGGCTGTTTGTCAATGCTTATCCCGGAAAAATGAAAATTTGTCATTTTTCCAGAAATTCTAAGATGATTCAGGAAAATTCCCGTGGAAATGACAAAAGGGGACAGCAGTCCCCTGATCTCATTTGTTTAAATACTTATCTAAAATATGGCAGAAATCAAAAGTAGCAAAATAATCTGCCGGCGTTTCTGCACGACGGATCATTTTTACAGACCCATCCTCACAAAGCAATAATTCCGCAGAGCGCAGACGGCCATTATAATTATACCCCATGGAAAAGCCATGTGCACCAGTATCATGAATCACAAGCAGATCCCCGATTTCAACAGGCGGAAGCATTCTATCAATAGCAAATTTATCATTATTTTCACACAGACCGCCGGTAACATCACACTGATAAGTACAGGGCTGATCTTCTTTTCCCAGTACAGTGATATGATGATATGCGCCATATATTGCCGGACGCATGAGATTTGCGGCACAGGCATCCACACCAACATATTCTTTATAAATATGCTTTTTATGTAAGACACGTGTCACAAGATGACCATAAGGCGCAGCCATAAAACGACCCATCTCTGTGAAAATTGCCACATCCCCCAGACCAGCAGGAACAAGAATTTCATCAAAAACTTTGTGAACCCCTTCGCCAATTTTAAGAATATCATTCGGCGTCTGATCCGGTCGATAGGCCACACCAACACCCCCAGACAGATTGATAAATTTAATATCTGCCCCGGTTTCTTTATGCAGATCCACAGCTAATTCAAACAACTGCTTTGCAAGTGTCGGATAATATTCATTTGTGAGGGTGCTGGATGCTAGAAATGCATGAATGCCGAAATGCTTTGCGCCTTTGGCCATCAGCATTTTAAAGCCTTCAAACATCTGTTCACGGGTGAAACCATATTTTGCGTCTTCCGGACTGTCCATGATTTCTGTTGAAATCTTGAATTTTCCGCCTGCATTGAATCGGCAACAAATCGTTTCAGGAATGCCTGTCAGCTGATCCAGATAATCAATATGTGTAATATCATCAAGATTAATATAAGCCCCTAACTGATATGCAAGCTGATAATCCTGTGCAGGGGTAACATTGGAGGAGAACATAATTTCATGACCAGAAAATCCACAGGCCTCTGACAGTTCTAATTCTGTAAAACTGGAACAATCCACGCCGCAGCCTTCTTCCTGAAAGATTTTCAGCAAGAACGGATTAGGAGTAGCCTTCACGGCAAAATACTCTTTAAAGCCCGGATTCCATGCAAATGCCTGCTTTACCAGCCGAGCATTTTCCCGGATGCCTTTTTCGTCATAGATATGGAACGGCGTGGGGTAGGTTTCAGCAATTTTTTCAGCCTGTTCCTTGGTGATAAACGGAATTTTCGGATTGACTTCATTCATGGGAATCACTTCTTTCAAAAGTTTTTACTTTCTTATTTTATCATATTTTTTCGTTATCGTCAAGAATTCGACAGGATTTTGTGAAAAGCAACAATTTTCAACAATATTTTTTATAGATATTTTCACAACAGAATGCTAGGAAAATTCTAAAAAATTTGCACAAATTTATATCACATAAAATCAAAAATATACTTGACAAATTCTGAAAAGTATGCGATAATAAAAAAGGTGTGCAGATCTGCATAACTTAAAGTATATTGTAATAAATTTTTTTATTATAAAGCATGAAAGAAGTGTTATAATGTCATCTAAAAACGCAAAACAAAAACCTGATGAAATGATAGCCTATCTTATTGATAAATTGGCTATGGAAAATATCCATGCCCATGTGAGTGAAACAAATCCGGATATGTTGGTTGCTGTGAAAGATGAAAAAGAATGTACATTTGTATTCAGTATCACGGCTTCCCAGATTTCAGAAATGGATCATCAGTATATACTTCCGGTTTCTCATGATATAGAAAGCATTTATATTTTCATTGTTTTTGTGATGAAACGAAATATTACAAAGCAAATTGAATTTGCTGCTACAAATTTTGTAAAAGCCCTTGGTGTGCAAACCAATCTGAAAGGCTATCAGTTTCTGATCACTGCTATTTGCATGTGCGTGACTCGCCCTGAATTAATGGATTCTTATACAGGTTCACTCTATCCAGAAATCGCAGAATTTTATAATAAAGCCCAAAATCCGATTGATCGTTTGTGTGTGGAGCGTAATATCCGAAGCGCATTGGAACGTGCTTATGCTAATTCTCCGGAATTGATGCAGAAACAATTTCATTATCCTATCGAAAGACCCACTTGTTCCGAAGTCATTTCTTTGGGTGCTGATACCATTAGACGGGAATATTTTTAATTTTTTAGAAATTAAGCCGTCCTGCAAATGCAGAACGGCTTGTTTCACTCCCAAACATAATTTTCAATTCTGGTTTCAAGTGAAGAAATACCCTGTTCAGCCAGATTGATAAAATCAAACACTTTTTCAGACCAGCCTGCAATGATGTTTGTTTTTTGGCCATGAAATTGTTGTGTGCCATATCCCTGTAAATCAATGGCATGTACCCAAATATCACACCCCGATTTCTTTCGATATTCATCTGCAATTTTCTGCACAGGAGAGTGATAACTACTATTACATTCATTATCAGAAAGAATGATGATTCTGTCCGCTTTTATTTTATTTTTCAACATTGCCTCAAAGGGAAGATGCATATTTGTCCCACCACCTGCCCCACGGCTATGGACAACTGTATGCAAAATATTGGCATTCTTAGACACAGGAATTTTTTTCAAAAACGTATCAAACGTAAAGCAAATACTATTTTCACAGATCCGATTCCCAAGCATTCCCAGAAGAATCGCAATTTCATAACAGGATACCTGTGAATTTTCAGAAATCTCCCATGACATAGATCCTGATGTATCAATAGCAATCACCGTTGTTCCTGGGAAAATCTGCATATTTGCAACAGATGCATTCACTGCATTTTCAAGCACTGTCAGCGCACGGCTTCCGGCAATATCCATGATAGATTTATATGCTGATAAAAATCGGAATGGCAATTGCTTGGATTTCCGGACATGTTCCGGATCTTCTATGTATTTATAAACTGCTTCAATATTAGACGGCTTTGCCTGAATGATATTTCTGAGATTCCGAAGCTGTGCCATATAGCCTACTTTTCCACTATCAATTAATTTTTCCCATGTTTCAGCATTATTTCCATTTGCAGAAAGTTCTGTTTCCCATGTCATAGGAATAGAAAGCTTATTCTCAATACAACGTTTCCACATGGCCGATTGTTCATCATTCAAGGGAGAAGGGCGGCAGATACAGAGCAAATCACGCATTTTTACCTTTTTCTTTGAAGATTTATATTTTGCAAGAGTATATTCATCAAATGTCACTAATACATCATTAATTCCTTTTTTAAGAGAATTGGGAACGGGCTTTCCGAATGTTTCAAGATAAACTGCCATAATCTCAACAACATCATCCCCCCGGAGAGATACCCCCCGGACTGTTTTCCGCACAAATGGCTTCCCCTGCGGTTCATGCGCAAGATATGCCGTCAGAAAATGAGAAACAGATCTCATGTTAAATTCTCGCCTTGCAAATACGGCAAGCTTTGACACAAATTCAGGATCGCTTTTGATCACAGATTGAAGCGTCTTTTCTAATTCATCAGAATTGTCACCATAAAATTTGGCTTCACGGAAAAAAGAAGTCAGAACCTGTGTCAGGAGTTTGGCTTTATCGGTCATACGATAAGCAGCATGGCCTTCCTGATTCTGTGTAAGTTCTGACGCTGACATATTAAATTTTGACATAATTCCCTTCCTTTCTGAATCAAGAAAATAAAAATGGAAAAGCGGATAAAATTCAGCAAGAAAACTAAAAAAATTAAAAACGACTGTGCCGCTTTGAGAACCACCCACCCACATGCAGTGGAAAATTGCGTGATTTGAATTAAGCTAATTATCAGCTGCCTTTAGAGAAGGCAAAAACCCTTTAGCTGGTGACTCGAAGCCACTCGCAGCCACAATGCTGATCCATTCCGGATTCAAACCGAAATCTGCACAATCAAACTATTCCATTCCAAACGAAGTATCTTTACTGTACAATGCCGCTTTTCCTAATTTTTGGCGTAAACGGATAAAAACGAAAACAGAATAATTTTCATAAAATATTTCTGATGAAGTAGCTGTTTCCTGCAATACCGCTTACAATAGATATTATACACGAAAAAAAAAGATTTGTCAAGTACTTTTTGAAAATTTTTTACAAAAAATTAAAAACGACGGATAAAAGCCTTAACACCTCAAAACTCTGCGTTCTAGGATCACCCCCGCTCATGCGGGGAAAAGAACGGCTCGAACTGGAATTTCTCGGAATCGGCAGGATCACCCCCGCTCATGTGGGGAAAAGTCACCAAGGATGAAGATGAATCATGTGCCATGAGGATCACCCCCGCTCATGCGGGGAAAAGTATAGTCATCTTTTTGTATTTCAGATCGAATAAGGATCACTCCCGCTCATGCGGGGAAAAGCCAAATCCAGATGATGAACCAACCGTTTGCGGAGGATCACCCCCGCTCATGCGGGGAAAAGTTAATCAGATCTTTTACATCGCCGGCAGGGCTGGGATCACCCCCGCTCATGCGGGGAAAAGCTTACAGATGTGGACTTTGATATTTTCCTGAAAGGATCACCCCCGCTCATGCGGGGAAAAGGGTAATATCTAAAATTTCAGTCCGACTTGACCAGGATCACCCCCGCTCATGCGGGGAAAAGAACAACAACTCATTTATATGACAAATCCACTCAGGATCACCCCCGCTCATGCGGGGAAAAGCCTTGCAAAACAAGGACAAATTCCGGCTGAAAAGGATCACCCCCGCTCATGCGGGGAAAAGCTGTTGCACTGGGTTGTGATGAGTGCTACACTCGGATCACCCCCGCTCATGCGGGGAAAAGGTGAAAATTGCCGTGAATTTACAACAATGCGAAGGATCACCCCCGCTCATGCGGGGAAAAGTACAGTCCTATTTTCGTGTAGAATCTGGGGCGAGGATCACCCCCGCTCATGCGGGGAAAAGCTACAGGCTGCATTTCATTTGCAATTTTAATAAGGATCACCCCCGCTCATGCGGGGAAAAGTCATTTTCAAAAAAAGGGGTTGTGCCGTTATGAGGAGGATCACCCCCGCTCATGCGGGGAAAAGTATGCAGGGCAATCAGGAGGGCGGTCGAGATAGGGATCACCCCCGCTCATGCGGGGAAAAGACCGTATCAGCATTATTGAAAAACTTCCGGCTGAGGATCACCCCCGCTCATGCGGGGAAAAGCCCTGTAAGCGTGCAATGTCCGAACTTGCGGAAGGATCACCCCCGCTCATGCGGGGAAAAGACAAAATCCTGTATCTGGCTTTCGCCGATGTCAGGATCACCCCCGCTCATGCGGGGAAAAGTCTGTGGAATGCCATTCAAACGGCATTATTCAGGGATCACCCCCGCTCATGCGGGGAAAAGGCTCTTATTTCTCGCTGTCAAGCTGAAATGTAGGGATCACCCCCGCTCATGCGGGGAAAAGCTGGCAGGCTCTGAAAAGTTCCATCAATAAGGAGGATCACCCCCGCTCATGCGGGGAAAAG